>NZ_FNWC01000007.1:1599111-1918933 GCF_900104635.1 Coprococcus phoceensis | reverse complement strand
TGTGACGAGTGACGATTCCAAATTGATCAATTTTGACAGCAGACCAAAAGTCATTATATCCGCTTCCGGAATGTGCGAGGCGGGCAGAATCCGGCACCATCTGAAACATAATCTCTGGAGAAAAGAATGTACGATTCTTTTTGTAGGTTATCAGGCGGTCGGTACACTCGGACGAAAACTGATCGAGGGAGCGCCTGTTGTCAAGCTGTTTGGCGAGACTATTGAGGTGGCTGCCAGAATTGAATCGTTGAAAGGAATCAGCGGCCATGCGGATATGAATGGACTGCTTGACTGGCTTGGTGGATTTGAATCGGATATCAGGCATGTATTTGTCGTGCATGGCGAGGATCAGGTGACCGATTCCTTTGCAGAGACAGTGACTGAGAGATTTGACATACCGGCATTCGCACCGTATTCAGGCGGATGTGTAGATCTTGCGACGAATCAGATTCTGTCAAAAGGAAATCCGATTGTGAAGAAGAAAGTGGAGAAACCAGAGAAATTGAGAGCAGAAAGTGCATTTAACCGCACGGTAAACGCGGGAAAATATCTGCTTGAAGTTATTATGAAAAATGAAGGTCTCGCAAATAAAGACCTTGCGAAATTAGAAGCTCAGATTAAAAATCTGGCAGATAAATGGAACCGGTAATGAACCGTTTGAAATAATAGTTCTTGAACAAGTGTCAAGGACTATTATTTTTTTTATTTCGTTCAAAATAGTATATTTACACCGCACAATGCAGAGAATCCTACTAGAAAGAAATCGTGGGAGGATACGAAGATGGCACTGAATAAAGTGGAAATATGTGGTGTGGACACGTCGAAGCTGCCGCTGCTTAAGGAAGAAGAGAAAAATGCACTATTTGCAAAGATTAAGGCAGGAGATGAGGGAGCGAAAGAGCAATATATAAAAGGAAATCTAAGACTGGTATTAAGCGTAATCAAGCGTTTTACGAATAGCAATGAAAATCCGGATGATCTGTTTCAGATAGGATGCATCGGGCTGATCAAGGCAATCAATAATTTTAACACAGAGCTGGATGTCAAATTTTCTACCTATGCAGTTCCGATGATTATCGGGGAGATCAGAAGATATATGAGAGACAATAATTCGATTCGTGTAAGTCGTTCGCTGCGGGATACGGCATACAAAGCAATCTATGCAAAAGAGGGATATATGAAACGGAATCTAAGGGAGCCGACACTTCAGGAAATCTCAGAAGAGATTGGCATAGCAAAAGAAGATATTGTGTTTGCGATGGATGCGATTCAGGCGCCGATGAGCTTAAATGAGCCGGTCTATAATGACGGTGGAGATGCACTTTATGTGATGGATCAGATCAGTGACAAAAAAAATAAAGAAGAGAACTGGATTGAGGAACTGGCGCTTCAGGCAGCGATGGAACATCTGGGAGAGAGAGAAAAATATATTATCCGATTACGTTTTTTTGAGGGGCGCACCCAGATGGAAGTTGCGGAGGATATTGATATTTCCCAGGCACAGGTGAGCAGACTTGAAAAACACGCATTGAAGGTGATGCGCCAGTATCTGATGGCATGAGAGGGGAGAAAAACATGGGCAGTGTGCGAGGAGAGAAGTATACTGCCTTCACTACTTTTTGGAGGTTGTAAAAAAAGATATTGAAATTTCAGAGTGTTCATACTATACTGATGCTATAAAAAATTAAGGAGGCACACAATGTATAAAGCATGCATATTTGATTTGGACGGGACATTGACAGATACATTAGAATCCTTAACATATTCAGTTAATGAAACGTTGAAAGAATTAAAGCTTAAGAAAATTACACAAGAGCAGTGCAGAAGCTTTGTCGGAAATGGTGCGAGATGTCTGATCGAACGTGCCTTGGTGGCAGGAGGAGATTTAGAAAAATCTCAGATGGAGCCGGCAATGGAGATATATGGACGTATATTTGGAGAAAATTGTACATATCATGTAACACCATACGATGGAATCGCAGAGATGCTTGAACAGTTGAAGAAGAGTGGAATCAAGCTGGCGGTGCTGTCGAACAAGCCGCATTTGCAGGCTGTTGATGTGGTGAAGGAATTTTTCGGGGAAGATGTTTTTTCATATGTTCAGGGACAGATAGACAGTGTACCGAGAAAGCCGGATCCGAGCGCAGCGCTGATGATTGCAGAGAAGCTTGGATGTAAAAAAGAAGAATGTGTGTACGTCGGAGATTCTGAAGTGGATATTAAGACGGGGCATGCAGCGGGTATGAAGACAGTGAGCGTATCCTGGGGATTTCGCTCAAGAGAAATACTTAAGGAAAATGGTGCGGAGCATATCATTGACAGACCAGAAGAATTAATTCATATGATAGGAAAGGGTATATAGGAGGAATTTTAAAATGTATGAATATGATGAAGAATGTTTAAAAGTTTTTTTGGAGAAACAGTTACAGTTATTTGACGAACCGGTTGCGGAGACTCTTGAGGAAGCAGAGGCATTTTTGGAGGACTGCATGGCAGTTGTCGTGGATTCGTTGGACGAAGTAAGAGATTACTTTGAAGAGAACGGAGCGGATATCGCAGAGATGACAGATGATGAGCTTGAGGAGGCTTCGGAAGTATTTCCGGTTTCTGACGGACGCTATCTTGTTGTAGAAGGCTAAGAGAAGCAAAAAGCCACGGTTTTATTTGACCGTGGCTTTTTTTAATGCATCATCAATTGCGTTTATGATGACCTGAGAGGTGTAAGGATTATCTTCCGGGAAGGATATATTTTCCAGCGACTGGGAATCATAGACTTGCTCTGCAATATTTTCGATTGCAGGCTGAATCAGCGGGTACATTGTTGCAACTGTTTCATCCAGATTGCTGAACCGGATGGAGTTGATGTGTGAGCTGTCCACTGCAACTTCCACTTCCAGAGAAGTGTTATTTAAAGTGACGGTGGAAGTGTAGACACCGGGCATATATTCTTGTTTTTTGGATGTATGTTTTTCATCATTTGGGAGGAACATAAAGGTTAGCAGCAGGATCAGCAAAATTCCCAGCACGACAAACACTACAGTATAAATCACTTCTTTCATGTGTAAGACAACGATTTTGGTCTTGGAACTCATAGAGGCCTCCTAATCTATCGAACGATAATTGTTTACTTTTTATAATGTATGAAGAAGTTTGGAAAATTATTCATGGCTTTTGCGTGACAAACGAGGATAGTTCTTGTAAAATAAGAAAAGCAGTAAAAAGAAGAGGTGAAATGATGTTTGTTATAGTAGGATTAGGAAATCCGACGGCTCAGTATGAAGGAACGAGACACAATGCCGGGTTTGATGTCATAGATGTGTTGGCGGAGAAATATAATATATCAGTGGATGCAAGGAAGTGTCGGGCATTCTGCGGGAAAGGAGTCATTGCGGGGCAGAAAGTACTTCTTGTAAAACCGCAGACTTATATGAATTTGAGCGGAGAGAGCGTTGGGGGAATTGTAAATTACTACAAGATTGATCCGGAGTCTGATCTGCTTGTCATTTATGATGACATCAGTCTGGATGTAGGACAACTTCGCATCCGCAAAAAAGGAAGTGCGGGCGGTCACAACGGAATCAAGAGTATTATCGCCCATCTTGGCACAACGGTATTTCCGAGAATTAAAGTAGGAGTAGGAGAAAAACCGAAGAATTACGATCTGGCAGACTATGTGCTCGGTCATTTTTCTAAACAGGAAAGAGAATTGATGGAAGAAGGATATGAACATGCATCTGATGCAGTAGAGCAGATTGTGCAAGGTGAGATTGAGGCTGCGATGAATGTGTTCAACAAAAAAGTAAAAGCATAGAAGGAGGAGAACATGCAGTTTTTTGCAGGACCGCTGAAAGAATTGGCGGAGTATGAAGAGATTCAGAAAAAAAGAACGGAAAAGCAGGGAATGATACAGATATCAGGTTGTGTCACTTCCCAGAAAACACATTTGATGTATGCGCTGGGCGATGGTTTTAAACGAAAAATCATCGCTGTTTCCAGTGAGCTCAAGGCAAAACAAATTTATGAAGAGTACCGTTTTCTGGATTCTGATGTATGGATCTATCCGGCAAAAGACTTATTGTTTTATCAGGCAGATCTTCGTGGCAAGTTTTTGATTAAACAGAGAATGGAAGTGTACCAGGCATTGCTTGAACAGGAACAAGTCACTGTGATCACAAGCTTTGACGGCTTTATGGATTCTTTGCTTCCGCTGGAAGAGATGGAAAAGAGGGTCATCTCTTTGGAGGCGGGACAGGAACTTGACTTTGAGAAATTAAAAAAAGATATGGTGCTTCTTGGATATGAGAGGGAAGAACAGATCGAAGGTCCCGGACAGTTTGCGGTGCGGGGAGGTATTTTAGATATTTATCCGTTGACGGAAGAAGTACCTGTGCGTATTGAGATGTGGGGAGATGAAATTGATTCTATCCGTACATTTGATGTGGAAAGCCAGCGCTCTATTGAGAATCTGGAATCGATTCGTATATATCCGGCAACAGATTTTCCGGAAGAACAGGCAAAACGTGTTTCATTTTTAGATTATTTTGATAAGAAAACAAGTATGCTGTTTTTGGATGAGCCGGTGCGCCTGATTGAAAAGGGAGAGTCTGTGGAGGAAGAATTTGTGCAGGCACAGGCAAACCGTATGGAATGTGGGTATGCGGTCTCGGACGAGGAGATGAAACTGTTCTCCACAAAAGAGATTGCCGACAAGATGAATCAATACTATAGTATCGGGATGTCGGCATTGGAGATGAAGTGCAAAGAATTTAAGACGCGTGGACTGTATCATTTGCAGGCAAAAGGGGTAAACCCGTATAATAACAGTTTTGAGATGCTGACACGGGATCTGAAGCAGTTAAAGAGAAAAGGGTACCGTGCGATCTTGCTTTCCGGTTCCCGAACAAGAGCAAAACGTCTGGCAGAAGATTTAAGAGATTATAATCTAAGCAGTTTCTACAGTGAGGATGTAGAACGAGAGGTTAATCCAGGAGAAATCATGGTGACTTACGGCCATGTGACGGAAGGATATGAATATCCGATGATCAAATTCATCGTCATTTCTGAAACGGATATCTTTGGGCAAAAAAAGAAAAAGAGAAAGCGTAAAGTATATGAGGGACAGAAAATACAGAGCTTTTCAGAACTGAAGGTCGGAGATTATGTAGTACATGAAAATCATGGATTGGGGATTTATCAGGGAATCGAAAAGATTGAGGTGGATAAAGTTTCCAAAGACTATATGAAAATTGCTTATGCGGCGGGCGGGAATCTGTATATTCCGGCAACTCAGCTGGATCTGATCCAAAAGTATGCAAGCGCAGATGCAAAGAAACCAAAGCTTAATCGGCTTGGTGGACAAGAGTGGACGAAGACGAAGACAAGAGTTCGCGGGGCAGTAAAAGAGATTGCAAAGGACCTTGTCGAACTGTATGCGGCAAGACAGGAAAAACATGGATTTGTCTATGGAGAGGATACAGTATGGCAGAGAGAATTTGAGGAGATGTTTCCGTTTGAGGAGACGGAGGATCAGCTGCTTGCAATCGAGGCGACGAAAAAAGATATGGAGAGCACCAAGATCATGGATCGCCTGATCTGTGGAGATGTTGGATACGGCAAGACAGAGATTGCGATCCGCGCGGCATTTAAGGCGGTGCAGGAGAATAAGCAGGTGGTGTATCTCGTTCCGACGACGATACTTGCCCAGCAGCATTATAATACGTTTGTGCAGCGCATGAAGGAGTTTCCGGTGCGAGTCGACCTGATGTGCCGTTTCCGTACTCCGGCGCAGCAGAAAAAGACAATTGAGGACACAAAACGCGGTCTGGTGGATATCGTGGTAGGTACGCACCGTGTGCTGAGCAAAGATTTGGAGTTTAAAGATTTGGGACTTTTGATCATCGATGAAGAACAGCGTTTTGGAGTGCAGCATAAGGAGCAGATTAAAAAATTAAAAGAGAATATTGATGTGCTGACGCTGACAGCGACACCGATTCCGAGAACCTTGCATATGAGTCTTATCGGAATACGTGATATGAGCGTGCTTGAGGAGGCTCCGGTTGACCGTATGCCGATTCAGACATATGTCATGGAATACAATGATGAGATGGTGCGCGAGGCGATACAAAGAGAATTATCCCGTCAGGGACAAGTGTATTATGTGTATAACAAAGTGAAAGATATCGATGAGATTACGGACAAGGTGCAAAAGCTTGTGCCGGAGGCAAATGTGGCATTTGCGCATGGGCAGATGAAAGAACGGGAGCTTGAGAACATTATGCTTGATTTTATCAATGGGGAAATCGACGTGCTTGTGTCGACGACGATCATAGAGACGGGACTTGATATTTCCAATGCAAATACAATGATTATCCACGATGCAGACCAGCTCGGACTTTCGCAAATGTATCAGCTAAGAGGACGTGTGGGACGTTCCAATCGAATGGCATATGCGTTTTTGCTATACAAAAGAGATAAACTCCTGCGTGAAGTGGCAGAGAAACGCCTGTCAGCAATCCGTGAGTTCACAGATCTTGGTTCTGGTTTTAAAATCGCCATGCGGGATTTGGAAATCCGCGGAGCAGGGAATCTTCTGGGGGCAGAACAGCACGGACATATGGAGGCTGTCGGGTATGACCTGTATTGTAAGATGCTCAATGAGGCAGTTAAGCAGCTGAAGGGTGAGATTGAGGAGGAGCCATATACAACAACAGTAGATTTGAATGTAGATGCGTTTATTCCGGCGTCGTATATTCCAAATGAGTACCAGAAACTCGATATTTATAAGCGGATTGCAAGTATTGAAAATGAGGCGGAGATGGATGACATGCTGGAAGAATTGATTGACCGATATGGAGATATTCCGAGAAAAGTTCAGCAGCTTTTGCAGATTGCGCTGTTGAAATCACTTGCACACAGTGCATATTTAGTTGCTGTGGAGCAAAAAGGGGAACAGTTCCGGTTTACAATGTATGAACGTGCGAAGGTGCATGCAGAGCGGATTCCGATGCTGCTTGATCAATACAAAGGGGCGCTTAAATTTACGGTTGATACGAATCCTTATTTTGTCTATGAAAAGAAAGCAAGAAATAAAAAAGAGAAAGACGATGATGTGCTGGAACTTGTGAAAAAAGTGTTAAATGATATAAAAACATTGATAGAATAAAGAAAAACCGCTATAATTAAGAATTAGAAATACAAAGGAGGCAGTTATGAGGAATCTGAAAAAGAAAGTAGTCGTATTTGCGACAGCGGCATCTCTTGCAGTAGTCTCAATGACAGGATGTGCAAGCTTTGAAAACGCAGATACAGTGGCAACTGTTGGAGGGGATAAGATACCGGCAGGAGTTGCAAATTTTTATGCGAGATACCAGCAGGGAATGATTGAGACAAACTTAGGCTCTATGCTTGGAGACAACATGTGGACGCAGGAAGTAAGTGAGGGAAAGACTTATGAGGACAATGTAAAAGACAGTGTGATGGATGCGCTTCAACAGATGTATATTCTGGAAGACCACATGGCAGAATACGAGGTTGTGTTGACAGATGAAGAAAAGAGTGCGATTCAGGAAGCGGCAAAGAAATTCGATGAGGGCAATGAGCTGGAAGCCAAAGAATTGGTATCCGGAGAGACGGAGTATGTGGAAAGAGTGCTGACTCTGCTTACGATTCAGAAGAAGATGACGGATGCGGTGACAAAGGATGTAAGCACAGAAGTTTCGGATGAAGAGGCTGCGCAAAAGAGTATGCAGTATGTAAGTTTTCCATATACGACAACAGACGAAGAAGGGAATTCTAAGACTTTGACAGATGAAGAAAAGGCAGCCCTGAAAGAGACGGCAGCAGCTTTCCTGGAAGGTGCAAAAGCGGCGGAAGATTTTGCGGCTTATGCGACAGAACAAGGCAAGGAAGCGCAGACAGCTACCTTTGATTCAGAGAGTACATCGCCGGCCGCGGAGTTGATTGCGGCAGCAGATTCTTTGGGAGTGGGCGGATTTACAGATGTCATAGAGACAGAGAATGGACTCTACGTCGCAAAAGTGACAAGTCTGCTCGACAGAGATGCGACAGATGCGAAAAAGGAGACAATCGTAAATTCTCGGAAAAGTGAAAAGTTCAATGAGGTTTATGATGGCTGGAAAAAAGACACTAAGATAAAAGTGAATAAAGACGTATGGGCAAAAGTAGATTTTCAGGATGTCGGAGTAACTGTCAAACAGAATGAAGAAGAGCCATACACAGAATAATTAAGGAGACAGCTTTCTTTCACGGAAAGCTGTTTTTTTCATATAGTATCAGCAGAGGTGATCGTATATGAATGGAATTTTAATGGCACTATTTGGAACACTTGGAACCTTTCTCATAACAGCTTTAGGAGCTGCGGGGATTTTCTTTGTCAGACGGGAAGTCAGCGGAAATCTGCAGTGTGGATTTTTAGGATTTGCCGGGGGAGTTATGATAGCTGCGTCCGTGTGGTCGCTGCTGCTTCCGGGGATTG
This sequence comes from Coprococcus phoceensis, assembly GCF_900104635.1. Classification (NCBI taxonomy): domain Bacteria; kingdom Bacillati; phylum Bacillota; class Clostridia; order Lachnospirales; family Lachnospiraceae; genus Coprococcus; species Coprococcus phoceensis. Next base: position 1,910,439 of record NZ_FNWC01000007.1, on the reverse strand, counting down.
ATTTTGCAGAGGCAAACGGGCAGGTTGGATGGCTTGTCATGACCGGTGGTTTTTTGTTGGGAGTCATCACATTGCTTGTGGCAGACGGGCTGATGAAAGCATGGTATGAGAGAGAAAAAAGTACACAGCTTACATTGGGAAAAAGTACGGCAATGCTGATCATAGCAATTACAACTCACAATATTCCGGAAGGAATGTCAGTCGGGCTTGCATTTGCACTGGCGGGACAAAATATGCAAGATACGGCGTTGTTGTCAGGTGCGGTTGCACTGGCGATCGGAATTGGAATTCAGAATTTCCCAGAAGGGACGGCAGTTGCATTGCCGCTTGTGAAAGAAGGGGTAAGTAAAAAAAGAGCATTTGTCATTGCGAGTATGACAGCGGTTGTAGAACCTCTTTTTGGTGTGCTTGCAGCAGTATTTGCGAGATTTGCGAATGCATCGATTGCAATATTACTTGCGTTTGCTGCTGGAACAATGATCTATGTCGTTGTGGAAGAACTGATTCCACAGGCTCATATGGGAGAAAACGGGAAGATGGGCACACTCGGATTTGTTGTCGGTTTCCTTGTAATGATGATATTGGATGTTGCACTTGGATAAGAAAAGTGCTATTTAGAAGCGAGTGTGGTAAAATGGAGAAAGGATGGGGAACGAAAGTAATGTTCACCCATCTTTTTGGCTTTATGGCATCTGGTCCAGAGATTTGAAGGTATATCCCATTTCTTCCCATTTTGTCAGCAACTCATCTAAGATTTGTCCGTTTGTGGAAGAAGTGTTATGCAGCAGAACGACAGCGCCGGGATGTATTCTTCCAAGTAGTTTGTCAAATGCCTCTTCTTTTGTCGGTTGTTTATCCTGATACCAGTCAACATAGGCAAGACTCCAGAAAAACGTCTTATAGCCGAGTTCTTTTGCCATTTTTAAGTTTTCTTCACTGTATTTTCCTTGCGGAGGGCGATAAAATTTTATCATTTCTTTTCCGGTGATTTCCTGATAGAGTTTTTCGACATCCTGAATTTCCTTTGAAAAGCTTTCCATCGTGGAAATTTTGGACATGTCCGGGTGCGTATAAGTATGATTTCCTACGATATGACCTTCCTCGACCATACGCTTGATCAGATCGGGGTTGTCGGAGAGGAAATTCCCGACGACAAAAAATGTAGCCGGAACATTGTGTTTTTTCAGTGCATCTAAGATGGCTGGCGTGTTACCATTTTCAAAGCCGGCATCGAATGTAAGATAGATTACCTTTTGGTCGGTATTTTCGGCGTAGTAAGCATCATATTGCTTTAAGTCTTCGTAGGTCGCATTTGCAACGGGAGGTTTTCCGTCCTCCTGAAAACTCAGCCCCCAATTGCCGGTGGCAGATGTGGTGACCGACTTTGTCTGAAAATGTTCCACTGTCCGGGCAAAAAAGTGACCGACGAGGAATGCAGCGATAAATAAAAGAGAAGTACCGATTATTTTTTTGTGTGAGAATGGCCTCATAAGAACCTCAAAAATAGGATTTAGTTTAGTATATAAAAAAGAGGCTGTCTCTATTCCGGAGGAAGAAAAAAGGACAGAAGTAAAAACTTCTATCCTATCCTTACAATCATATATATCAAGTATTGTTATTCCAGTAATGATTAAAATGCTACACTTCCGGTCTCGGTTGTGTTGATTACATAATATACAGCGGCTTCTTCAGGTTTTACATATAATGTCATAGTCTTGATGTCGCCAATTTTTCTACCTGATTTCGTCCATGCCTTTTTCACTGCTGCAATCATGTCTTTGTCTTCCACTTGCTTTCCTTGGTGCTCTACGATCAAAGTCGTCTTCATCTCTTTTTTTGGAGCTGCTTTTCTTACCTTTTTTGCAGCTTCTTTTGTCTCTTCCACAACTTTTTCTGCAGCTTTCTCTACGGCAGGGGCAGTCTTTTCTACGACTTTCTCCACTACAGGAGCAGCTTTCTCAGCAACCTTTTCCACTACAGGAGCAGCTTTTGCTTTCATTGCATTTAATTTACTTTCTTGTTTTTTAACTTGTCTTTTTGTAGCCATAATCATACCCTCCTAACAAACTGTACGGCAACATAATACATTATTCTTTTCTATTATAGCATACTGTCAATAAAATTGTTGCCAATAATTTTGAATTTTACGAATAAATGATGTATTTTCTATACAATTCGAAAATATATTTTGTCCCGTCCCATGAAAAAATGGGAATCCTGAAGTTCTGGCTCATTGTCTGGAATGGCATCTACAATGTCGGATAACAAGATTTCTTGTTTGGCGGCTGGTGTGTGATATTGAAAATATTCAAGAATTTTTTTCGGAACACCTAATTTCACACGGCGCTTTCTGGCATATTCATCTGTTTCGTCTTCATCTATGTTGAGTCCGAAAAGTTCCAACTCAATCTCCAGATAACCGTCAATATAATCAATGACACTGTCAAAAGGCCTCCGACGAAGAGATTCATCAAACAATTCACAGATATGTCGGTAGTAGAGAGTCAAAAACTGTTCTTTGTCAAAGTGGACATCGGCTTTTTTACCTTCCGGTGCATTGCGGAGAATTCCCTGAAGCTCATTGTGTTTGGTGTCAAAATAGGTCATAGATGCCATTGCAAATGCGAGTGCCTGCCCATTTACACTTTTGATACCGAGCACTTGATTGAATGCATCGCTTAATGCCTTCGGAGCATGATCACGTTTTCCTGTCGGCTCCCAGATACTCCATTTTTCATCGGCTTGTGTCAGACCGACAAAGGAGGGTTTTTTGCGCCCGTTGCAGATAAAAGATTCTTTCCCGTAGACCTGTTCAAAAAGTGTTGTGTTCAAAAAATAGTCTGTCTGAAATTCTTTCATGCTGAAAAGCTTTGTAAAAATAAGTCCCAGATAGTAGGAGGTAACACTTTTTTCGCTCGCATCTAAATATTCTGTCTCAGGAGATTTGATTAGATAGCCGTCGCAGACAGAAAGAATGGATTCAATCATCGATACTTTAAAAATAAATTCCTGGCTCCGCTTTTCATGATGCCATAAAGCCAGATGCTGAGATGGAGTCGCGCATGTCACAAGAGCGTGCAGCAGTTCCAGATTGTTGAATTCTAAAATCTTAGAAGAAAAAAACGGCCATTCCATTCCGTTACAGCCTGTAATTTCCAATGCTAGTTTGTAGCAGTTATCCTGTGTTAGTTTCATAGAGATTCCCCGGCTTTCGAAAAGAAAAATACATTGTTTCTATGTTCTTATTATATGTGATTTTTCTGCATGTTACAATAGTATTATTAATGAGACTTATAAACCCTCTTTAAAAATAATTAACTATCTTTCTTTGCACTTGCGGGCGATTCGTGCTAAACTTATTCTGTTAATGAGCTAATAAGATAATTGAAAAGAGGAGAAAATACATGGGTGGATTTTTTGGCGTTGCTGCAAAGACAGACTGCATATTAGATTTATTTTATGGCGTAGATTATCATTCACATCTGGGGACAAGACGCGGTGGAATGGCAACATTTGGAAAAGGCGGTTTTCACCGTGCGATTCATAATATTGAGAACTCTCCGTTTCGTACAAAGTTTGAGCGGGATGTCGAGGAGATGAAAGGAAATATCGGAATCGGCTGTATTTCTGATTTTGAACCACAGCCGCTTTTGATTCAGTCGCATCTGGGAAGTTTTGCAATCACAACAGTTGGAAAGATCAACAATCTGGATGCACTTTTGAATATTGTCTATGAGAATGGGCATACACATTTTCAGGAGATGAGCGGCGGGCAGATCAATGCAACTGAACTGGTAGCATCGTTGATCTGCAAAAAAGAGACGATCGTGGAAGGAATCCGATATGTGCAGGAGATCATTGATGGCTCCATGACAATGCTGATCATGACAAACGAGGGAATCTATGCAGCGAGAGACCGTTATGGACGTACTCCGCTGATGGTTGGCAAAAAAGAAGATGCATATTGTGTTTCATTTGAAAGTTTTGCATACATGAGTATGGGATACTCTGATTATAAAGAACTTGGACCGGCGGAGATTGTCTACATTACACCAGAGAGTGTGGAAGTCGTTTCAGAGGCAAAAAAAGATATGAAGATCTGTTCGTTCCTCTGGGTGTACTATGGATACCCGACTTCTTCTTACGAGGGAGTGAATGTGGAAGAGATGCGTTATAAATGCGGCAGTATGCTGGCAAAACGTGACAAAGGAACCATCGAGCCGGATGTGGTAGCAGGTGTTCCGGATTCCGGTATTGCACATGCGATTGGATATGCGAACGAATCGGGCTATCGTTATGCGAGACCATTTATCAAATATACACCTACCTGGTCCAGATCATTTATGCCTACAAATCAGGCACAGAGAGAAAAAGTAGCGAGAATGAAACTGATCCCGGTACCGTCTTTAATTGAAGACAAGAGACTGCTTTTGATCGACGATTCAATCGTGCGAGGAACACAGCTTCGTGAGACGACGGAATTTTTATATAACAGTGGCGCGAAAGAAGTTCATGTAAGACCGGCGTGTCCGCCGTTGCTTTATGGATGTAAATATTTGAATTTCTCACGTTCAAAATCAGAACTGGATCTGATTACCCGCAGAATTATTTTGGAACGTGAGGGAGAGAATGCAGAAAAGGTACTTGGTGAGTACGCAGATCCAAACAGTGACCGCTATGCAGCAATGCTGGAAGGAGTGCGCAAGCAACAGAACTTTACGACATTGAGATACCACAGACTGGATGATTTGATTGCGTCTATCGGATTGGAACCATGTAAACTTTGTACATATTGCTTTGATGGAAAAGAATAAGACTTTTTGAGTAGGATTTTAGGAAGATCAGCTGGTAATCGCTGGTCTTCTTTTTAATTTGGATAAGAAAGATGGTTTATTTAAGAAAAAATATATATTTTGTACACAAGAGTTTGCTATAATACTTTTAAACCGTTAAGAAAAGAGGAAAATATATGGCGATAAACATTCTTGTAGTAGATGATGAAGAGGCGATTGCAGATTTAGTAGAAGTATATTTAAAAAGCGAAAATTACAATGTGCTGAAATGTTATAACGGAAAAGATGCGTTAAAGTGTGTAGAGAAAGAGGATATTGACCTTGCAATTTTAGATGTGATGCTTCCGGATATCGATGGATTTGATATCTGTCAGAAGATTCGTGAGAATCATCACTTTCCGGTGATTATGCTGACTGCAAGAGACGAGAACATTGATAAGATTACCGGACTTACGATAGGGGCAGATGATTATATCACAAAGCCATTCCAGATGCTGGAGCTTGTTGCAAGAGTCAAAGCACAGCTTCGCAGAGTGACGAAGTATAATCAGCAGGATGTAAAGATGAATGAAAATGTGATCATCATCGGCGGTCTGGTTGTAGACAAAGAGAACCATGAATGCACGATCAATGACGAACCATTGTCTTTGACCCCGACAGAATTTTCGATTTTGTGGGTATTATGTAAGAATCGTGGTAAAGTTGTGGATTCTGAAAAATTGTTTGAGGAAGTGTGGGGAGAAAAGTATTTTGTGAACAGTACGAATACAATTATGGTTCACATCAGACATTTGCGGGATAAGATGAATGATTCGGCGGAGAATCCAAAATATATCAAGACTGTGTGGGGAGTGGGATACAAAATTGAAGGATGATGTTCGGGTATTTAAGAAAAAAATATTGTGGAAGACAGCATTTTTTCCCGGAGTTCTCACCATAATATGGGCAGTCAGTCTGTTTATTATATCTGATGGAGTACTTAAGGAGGAAAGGCAGAAAGAGATTGTCTGCATAGTCGGAACAATCCTGTTTTTTTTAACCGCATATTCTTTTTCGTTAAAGAAAATTATAAAATATTTTGATGAGATTGGAGCCGGCATCAATCAGCTTCTGGAGGAAGAAAACGACAAGATACAATTGGAGCCGGAACTGGAATTTATTGAGAAGAAAATGAACCGGCTGAAGATCACGCTGGAACAGCGAACCAAAGATGCAATCCGCACAGAGCAGAGAAAGAATGATCTGGTCGGTTATCTTGCGCATGATATCCGTACACCGCTGACTTCCATAGTCGGCTATCTGGAACTTCTAAATGACATGAAACAGATGGAAAGGACACAGCAGGAAAAATATTTGCGGATCACGTATGATAAAGCAAAGCGATTGGAAAAACTAATCAATGAGTTGTTTGATATTTCAAAATTAAATATGCAGACAGTTGCCTTAAAGAAGGAGCAGGTGAATCTGACTTTCATGTTGTATCAGATGGCAGATGAATTTTATCCGATGTTGGAACAAAAAGGACAGAGCATGAAGATGGAGATTGACGAGAAGATTTTGATATACGGAGAGGCAGACAAATTGGCGCGTGTGTTTGGAAATATTTTAAAAAATGCAATCGCTTACGGAGATGCGGGAAGTGAGATTACAGTGCAGGCGGCGAAAGGTGTGGAGAATGTTGTGGTCACCTTTGTGAACAGGGGAGCAGAGATACCAAAACATCAGTTGGAACATATTTTTGAGAAATTTTATCGTTCGGACAGTGCAAGATCTACAGATACCGGAAATGCCGGACTTGGTCTTGCGATCGCAAAAGAGATTGTCACGCTGCATGGTGGGGAGATTTGGGCAGTTAGCAATAAAGAAGATACAAAATTTATTGTAAAACTTCCGATTTTATGTCATTGCGACTTCGGAAGTGAAGATGTATAATGGGTATATAAAAAGAAAAGGGGGCTTATTTTATGAAGATAGATATGCATTGTCATGTAAAAGAAGGATCCCCGGATAGCAAGGTAAGTTTAGATGAATATATTACGATTCTAAAAGCAAATGGCTTTGAAGGGATGCTGATTACTGATCACGACACGTACAAAGGATACAGGTATTGGAAAAACAAGATGAAAGGAAAAAGCCATGAGGATTTTGTCGTCCTGAAAGGAATTGAATATGATACCTGTGATGCAGGGCATATTATTGTCATTATGCCGGAAGGGGTAAAGATGAGGCTTCTGGAACTAAAAGGACTTCCGGTCTCTGTGCTGATTGACTTTGTCCATCGGCATGGAGGTGTGCTTGGACCGGCGCATCCGTGCGGAGAAAAGTATATGAGCTTTACGAACACAAAGAGATTTTATAAAAATCCGGAAATCATAAAGCGATTTGATTTCATTGAAGTATTCAATGCGTGTGAGTCAATGGAGTCCAATGAAAAGGCGGCAAAGCTGGCTTATAAGTATCAAAAAGTGGGAATCGGGGGAAGCGACGCACATCGTCCGAACTGTGTAAGTATGGCTTACACAGATTTACCGGAGAGGGTGACTTGTGAGACAGAGCTGATTTCCCTGATTCGAAAAAAGGTGCCTTTGGAAGTCGGCGGAATGTTATATAATAAGACGACGAAGGAAAAGCTTGGAAAGGCAAATAAGATTCTGGTGTATTCGTTTTGGATCTATAACAAAACAGGTGGACTGATTAAAAGAAGCAAACGAAAGAGAAAGAGTATGCTGGAGAATCCGATAGATCCGATAGATCCAATCGAGATGGAATATCTTGCAAATTACAAAAGATAGCAGAAGGGAAGACAGTTATGTGGACAAGATATGATTTGAAGATGAATGCGAAGATGGCATTTAAGAGAAATTACTGGACGTGTGTGGCTGCAAGTCTGGTGGTAGGAGTTTTGAGTGGAAGTATGTTTGCCGGTTCCGGAAGCGGTGTGCAGACTACGCTGGAGGTACAGCATAATAATCCATATGCGTATGACAGTTACAGCGCATATTCTTATAACAGCAGCAATTCGATATTCGGGGGAGTTATTTTTTCTTCGATAGTAATCGCGATTTTGCTGGTGATTGCTTTGTTAGCTTCGTTATATACGATTTTTGTCGGAAATGCGGTATCGGTAGGCGGATGCAGATATTTTATGGAGAACAGAGAGCATCAGACAAGTGCTTCAAAGGTGTTTTATGGATTCCAGAATGGAAGATATGGAAATGTGGTTAAGACAATGTTTTTCCGGGATTTGTTTATTTTATTGTGGACACTGCTTTTGATCGTACCTGGAATCATTAAAAGCTACAGTTACAGACTTGTTCCATATATTTTGTCAGAGAATCCACATATGGACAGAAAACGTGCGCTGGAGCTGAGTCAGCAGATGATGGACGGGCACAAGATGGAAGCGTTTGTGTTGGAACTGTCTTTCTTTGGCTGGTTCTTATTATCGGCATTGACTTGCGGACTGGTTGGTATCTTTTATGTAAATCCGTATTTGGATGCGACATTTGCAGAATTTTATGTGGCAATCCGAACAGAGAGCATCGGAAAAGGACTGGTGGCAGAAGGAGAACTTCCAGGTTATAGTGCTCAGACAGTTTAAAAGGAGAATCCTGCATCTGCAGGATTCTTTTTAAATTATAGGAAATTCCTTTGGAATCCTATAATTCAAAAAAATGCACTTTGTGCAAAGATGCGCAGCTCGCGGGGGTGAAATTATCACTGCGTGAACCGCTCGCGCGCGAAGATTGCGCAATAGCGCAATCTTTTTAGGATAAAAGATGGAAAAAAGAGGACAGATATGGAAAAAATCTTTCTAATAGGAGTTGTTTGTGTTATCTTAATATCGATTGCAGTAGTGGATGCAAGAAAAAAGAAAATTCCCAATATACTTTTGGGAATACTTTTTTTCTGTGCGGTGCTTTCCGGATTTATCTTTCCGGAGATATCGTGGCCGGATCGAATTGCGGGAGGGATTCTGGTCAGCGTAGTGTTTTTGACCGTGATATGGATTCGACCGGGAGCATTTGGGGCAGGTGATGTCAAGCTCATGGCGATATCTGGTCTTATGCTCGGTGTGGGGAGAAATCTCACTGCATTTGGATTTGCGACAGCGTTAGCGGCATTATATTGTCTGCCGGGGATATTGCGCAGAGATAGAAAGAAAGAGTCGGAGATTGCCTTTGGACCATTTTTGTGTGTGGGAATTTTGCTTTCTATCTTTTTGGGAAAGGCATTTATCCGATGGTATATCAGTTAAAAGTGAGGAGAAAATAGATGATTATTGTGAGAGGAGCGGGAGATCTTGCGACAGGAACAATTTATGAACTTCATAAGGCGGGATATCGTGTACTTGCCCTTGAATGTGCAAGACCGACGGCGATTCGAAGAGAAGTTGCCTTCAGTGAGGCGGTCTATGACGGAGTGAAGGAGGTAGAGGGAGTCACTGCGCGTAAGATTACTTCTGTAGAAGAGGTGGCAACGGTTTGGGAAAAGGGAGAGATTCCTGTTTTGATAGATGCCGAGGGGAAAAGTATTGAAGCATTACGTCCGTTGGCAGTGGCGGATTTAATTTTGGCGAAGAAAAATCTTGGTACAAGGCAGGATATGGCGCCGCTTGTAATTGGAGCGGGACCGGGTTTTGCCGCAGGAGAAGATGTAGATGTAGTGATTGAGACGATGAGAGGTTATGAGCCGGGAAAGGCGATTTATCAGGGAAGTGCACTGGAAAATACAGGCATTCCGGGAATGGTAGGCGGATATGCAAAAGAGCGGGTGATCCATTCGCCGGCAGAAGGAGTTCTGAGACAGAAGCATCACATTGGAGAAATCGTGCAAAGAGGAAGCGTGATTGCTTTTGTTGGGGAAGAACCGGTGTATGCGACACTGACGGGAATACTGCGCGGATTAATCCGAGATGGATTCGCTGTGAAAAAAGGAATGAAGATTGCGGATATCGATCCGCGACCGGACAAGCAGGCTGCATGTTATGAGCGGTCGGACAAAGCAATTGCAATTGCAAAAGGGATTTTAGATGTAGTGCAGAAACATTTGAGATTACAACACTTACTTCAGATACATCCGACACAAGACAGAGTGATCGCATTTGTAGGAGGCGGTGGAAAGACGACGTTGATATACGAACTTGCAAAAGAATTGGAGTCGGTTGGAAAAAGAGTAATTGTCACAACAACAACGCATATGCTGAGACCGAAAAATGAGTGGGAATTGCTTCATACAGTCGGGGTGCCGTGTGAGGAGGAACCAGAGAAAATTAGGGGACTTTCGGAGGAGGAGTACCGAAAACTGAAAACACAATGCGATGTGCTGCTAGTCGAAGCGGATGGAGCTAAGCGAAAGCCGCTCAAAGTTCCGGCAGAGCATGAACCGGTGATACCAGAAGATACGGATATGGTAATTGGGATCGCAGGAGCCTCAGCGATTGGGCGGACGATCAAAGCAGGCTGTCACAGAGGAGAACTTGTGGGGGAGTTACTTGGGAAAAAACTTAGTGAGATCCTGACAGAAGAGGATGTGATGACAATCCTGAAAAGCAAGGCAGGACAGAAAAAGCATGTGAAGCAGAAATATCGTATGGTCATCGGACAAGCAGATCTTTTGACGCAAGAGCAGGTGGAAAAATTCAAAAAAGAACAGGGGATTTGCCTGTATTCAAGGAAAGGAGGAGCAGATACCAATGGAGAAAATATCGGAATATCGTGAAATTGCAAGAATGTTAAAGGACGGAAAAACCGTGGTAAAAAAGACGAGGATTACAAAGGAGCGCTGTCTGGAAGAAAGTCTTAGCGGAGGATTTACACTGGTAATATGTGGAGGCGGACATATTTCGTATTCACTTTGCAATCTTGCGAAGATGCTTGGATATCAAGTGTGGATCATTGATGACAGAGAAGAGTTTGCCAATGAAGAACGGTTTCCGCAGGCGGATCACGTATATTGTATGGGATTTGAAGAGGCATTTGACAAGGTGATTTTTCCAGAGAGCGCATGGTATGTCATCGTGACAAGAGGTCACCAAAATGACTATGAATGTCTCAAAAAAGTGATGGAGCGAAAGAGCAGCTATGTAGGAATGATTGGAAGTAAAGGGAAAGTGCGAACGACACTTGAACGTCTGAAAAAAGATGGGGTTACAAAAGAACAGCAGGAGCAGATACATGCTCCGATCGGGCTGCCAATCGGAGCAAATACCCCGGAGGAGATCACAGTTAGTATCATGGCTGAGATGATACAGGAAAAATCAAAGCTTGGTTATACAGATTTGCCGAAAGAGATGATAGAGTGGCTTTTGAACAAAAAGCAACCGATGGTGATGACCACGATCGTGGGAAAGAAAGGCTCGGCTCCGCGCGGAGTTGGTGCGAGAATGCTTGTTGCAGCAGACGGCACGATGACAGGGACGATTGGTGGAGGTGCAATTGAGCATCTCGTGTTACAAAAGGCATGTATCATGCTCGAAGAAGAGAAAGAGTTTGCCTTAGAGGCTTATGATCTGACAGCGAAAGCGGCGGCGAGTACCGGAATGATCTGTGGAGGATATGTAGAGGTTCTGTTTGAAAAGGTCATCTAAATATGATAGAATATCAGATTGGGTAAAGAAGCATAAAATGACGAAGAGAAAGGGGAATATCGTTGTTTCACGCAAAAAATTATATAAAAGTAACAAGCCTTGAAGAGGCATATGAATTGAATCAAAAAAAATCAAATGCGATTATCGGAGGAATGCTCTGGCTGAAGATGAGCAACCGAAATATGCAGACAGCAATTGATCTGTCGGGACTTGGTCTGGACAAGATTGAGGAACAGGAAGATGCGTTTTCCATCGGATGTATGTGTACACTTCGCCAGTTGGAAATACACGAAGCATTGAATCGCTATTTTGGAGGCGCGATGAAAGCTTGTACAAGACATATTGTCGGTACACAGTTCCGCAATGGCGCAACGGTCGGCGGAAGCATTTTTGGAAGATTTGGATTTTCGGATATATTGACTTGTCTTCTGGCATTAGATACATATGTGGAATTATATCATGCAGGTGTGATTGCGTTATCTGAGTTTGTGGAGATGCCACGCGATAATGATATCTTGGTGCGCATTATTATAAAAAAAGATGGCAGAAAGATTGCATATCGGTCACACCGTGAGGCGGCGACGGATTTCCCGGTGATCGCCTGTGCGGTGGCAAATAAAGACGATCAGTGGTATGTATCTGTCGGGGCAAGATCAGGAAAAGCGAAACTTCAGGTAAGACAGGCGCAGATTGAAAATGCAGAGATATTTACCAAAGAGGTGATTGCCGGATATACATTTTCTTCTAATATGCGTGGAAGTGAAGTATACAGAAGACATTTGGCAGAGGTGTATACGAAAAGAGCAGTGGAAGAAATACTGGCAAAAAACAGTGAGAAGGGAGCATAACATGGCGGAATTAAAATTGGTTTTAAATGGAAAGACAGTCCTGGAAGAGATTGCACCGGATATGCTTCTTTTGGACTTTGTACGTTCACAAGGGTGTTATAGTGTAAAAAGAGGATGCGAGACTGCAAACTGTGGTCTTTGCACTGTTTTGGTGGATGGAACACCAATGCTGTCCTGTTCAACGCTTGCGATGCGTGCGAATGGAAAAACGGTGACGACGATGGAAGGCATGCAGGAGGAAGCGGCAGAGTTTGGGGCATTTCTTGCAAATGAAGGGGCAGAGCAGTGTGGCTATTGCAGTCCGGGATTTATCATGAATGTGATTGCCATGTCGAAAGAACTGGAAAATCCGGGTCTTGATGAGATTAAAGAATATCTGTCTGGAAATCTGTGCAGATGCACGGGGTATATGGGACAGCTTCGTGCGATTCAGAAATTCTTAAAGATGAAGAAGGAGGAGAAGTAGATGAAGTCTGTAAATGCACCAATTATGAAAAAAGATGCGATGGCTCTTGTAACAGGAAAGCCAGTCTATACAGATGATATTGCTCCAAAGGACTGTCTTGTCTGTAAGATTCTTCGAAGCCCACACGCACATGCAGTGATTGAGGAAATCAACACAGACATTGCGATGAAAGTGCCGGGAATTGAATGTATTCTGACTTATGAGGATGTGCCGGATAAAAGATTTACAATGGCGGGTCAGACCTATCCGGAACCAAGTCCGTATGATCGCCTCATTTTGGACAGACGAGTACGTTTTGTGGGCGATGCGGTCGCAATTGTGGCAGGAAAGACGGAAGAGGCAGTTGAAAAGGCGCTGAAATTAATAAAAGTAAAATACGAAGTGCTGGAGGCTGTACTTGATTTTCACCAGGCAAAAGATGCCAAGATTCTTGTTCATCCAGAAGAGAACTGGAAAGCACTATGCGATGTGGGCGCGGATAATAAAAGAAATCTTTGCGCGACCGGTTCGGAACAAAATGGAGATGTGGATAAGATTTTGGAAGACTGTGATTATGTAGTGGAGGGAACGTATCATACGCAGGCAAACCAGCAGGCAATGATGGAGACATTCCGCACATATACATATATGGATACTTATGGAAGACTGAACGTGGTATCCTCTACGCAGATTACATTCCATGTGCGACGTATCCTTGCGAATGCGCTGGATATACCGAAGTCTCAGATTCGAGTGATCAAACCTAGAATAGGAGGAGGATTCGGAGCAAAACAGACAGTAATCACAGAAGTGTATCCGGCAATTGTGACAATGAAGACGGGGAAACCGGCAAAAATTGTCTATACAAGGGAAGAATCCCAAATTGCATCTTCGCCACGTCATGAGATGGAAGTGACTGTAAGAGTGGGGGCAAATAAAGAAGGAAAAATTCGTGCAATCGATGTGTATACACTTTCCAACACAGGAGCGTTTGGAGAACATGGACCGACTACAGTAGGCTTGTCAGGGCATAAGTCCATTCCGATGTATGGGCAGGCAGAAGCATTCCGATTTGCATATGATGTTGTCTATACGAATAAGATGTCGTCAGGGGCATACAGAGGATATGGAGCGACACAGGGGATTTTTGCGGTTGAGTCAGCGGTCAATGAGCTTGCTGCCAAGATGCAGATGGATCCGGTAGAACTTCGCCTGAAAAATATTGTGCGGGAAGGTGATGTGATGCCGGCATACTACGGTGAGACTGCAAACAGCTGTGCGCTTGACAGATGCCTTTTGCGTGCGAAAGAGATGATTGACTGGGAGAAAAAATATCCGGCACGCGATATGGGAAATGGAAAAGTCAGAGGTGTCGGTGTGGCGATGGCAATGCAGGGATCATCAATCTCCAAAGTGGATCATGCATCGGTATCGATCAAGGTAAATGATGATGGGTTCTATTCGTTGATGATTGGAGCATCTGATATGGGAACCGGGTGTGATACCATTTTGGCACAGATGGCGGCAGACTGTATGGACTGCTCGGCAGATGATTTTATCGTGCATGGGGTGGACACAGATATTTCGCCATATGATTCCGGATCGTATGCGTCAAGTACGACATATCTGACCGGAATGGCAGTGGTGAAAGCGTGTGATTCCCTTCGGGAAAAAATATTGGCGCAGGGAGCAAAGTATTTGGAATGCGACGTGGAAGAGGTCGATTTTGACGGACAAAAAGTGTTCATGCGTTCCAAAGATGTATCCATTTCTTTAAAAGAAATCGGAAACAGAGTGATGACAAATAACGAGGAAGCACTGGTAGCTGCAGGGGCACATTCTTCGCCGGTGTCACCACCACCGTTTATGGTCGGAATGGCAGAAGTAGAAGTCGATAAAGAGACCGGAAAAGTAGAGTTGATTGATTATGCAGCGGTTGTAGACTGCGGAACTGTAGTCAATCCAAACCTTGCCCGCATACAGACAGAAGGTGGAATTGCACAGGGAATCGGTATGGCTCTGTATGAGAATGTTGTGTACAATGAAAAGGGACAGTGTCTGAGTAATTCTTTTATGCAGTATAAGATTCCGTCTAGAATGGATGTGGGAGATATACGTGTTGAATTTGAGAGCAGTTATGAGCCGACAGGTCCGTTTGGAGCAAAATCCATCGGTGAGGTTGTGATCAATACGCCGTCACCGGCAATTGCACATGCAGTATATAATGCGACCGGAGTGCAGATCAAAGAACTGCCGATCACTTCAGAAAAAGTATACATGGGAATGCAAAACAATGAAAATTAGTTTGATTTTACTGGCGGCTGGGGACAGCCGCCGTTTTGGCTCAAATAAATTATTGTATGAACTTCATGGAAAACCGATGTACAGGTACAGTGTCGATGAAGTTGCGAAACTGGATACGACGGTATTTGCGGAGAAAATTGTGGTGAGCCAATATGATGAGATCTTGGATACGTTGTCAAGGGAAGGGTATCTGACAGTGCGAAATACAGAGAGTTATCTTGGGATATCGCACTCGATACAGCTTGGTCTTGCGGCGTCTGAAGAAGAGGCATGGTGCTTCCTTGTGGCAGATCAGCCGTACCTGAAAGCAGAGACGCTTGAAAGATTTGTGGAAGCATTTCAAAAAAGTGGGAAGAGCTGTGCCTGTGTAAGATATGGGAACAGAACTGGAAATCCGTGTATTTTTACGGCAGAATATCAAAAAGAGCTATTGGAACTTGCCGGAGATATTGGGGGGAAGCGCGTCATAAATAAACATTTGGATGAAACATTTTTTTATGATGTGGAAGAGGAACAGGAACTGGAAGATATAGATGAAAACAATCTCCCGTAGAACGAGATGCTAAAAGCATTGCGTTCTATGGGAGATCGCTATTTTGCATGAAATTTATTTCCAGTATTCTTCTAAATACTTTTCAGCCTCTTCCTGTGACAGTGAAAATTCTTCCATCAGGTTTTGCATTACATCTTCTTTTGGAACATTAAATTTCATACAAGCATGAATAGTTCCTTTGATTCCTTTACTTAAACCGTTGTTCAAACCTTTACGGAATCCTTCATTCAATAAATCTTCTCTCCATGCTCTCCGAAATTCTTCTTCGTCATATTCTGTCAAAATCATATCCACGACCTCCGATCGATTTTTTTGAAGTATATCCGCAAGAATCCCATTGTGGATACAGAAATCCACTGCTTTATTCACTGCATTTCCAAAGTCCATCTGTTCCGAAAGATATTTTCGGATGATACTGATAAACTCTGCGTATTCCTTTAATGGTCTGCATTTCTCCATTAACTCTCGGTTTTTCCCTAAATTGATATTGAGTACAACTGCTGTACATTCCAAAGATGGAGTTGTTTCCTCTTTGTTTTCAAGAAACAAATCACTCAGCTTTAATTCCTGCCGCTCCGGTTCTTTCTTTGTTCCGTTGTAAAAAACAACATACTTTGGAAAGGGAATATGGAGCGGCGATGCTGTATACAGGCGGTGCTTTACCGGTTCGATATACTCTTTGTACAGGGATGAAAAATAGAATAATCCTCTCAATGGCAGGTTTGGACTGAATGAACTTTGATGCTCATACAGATTCATCACATCCCCGATGAGAAAGGACAAGTCATTTTTCATTCCCATGTAGACAACGTCCTCGATGGTAGTAATAGTTAAATCATCGGGATTTGTGTAATTACTGTTATTGACTGCGTTGTAAAGCTCCAAAAGCTCCTTTTTCTCATGGAAAATCATCCGGAATATCCTGTCTTTATACTTCTTATTTATCTTATGTTCTGTCAAATGTGTTCCTCCTTTATATCTTATCAAATTTATGCCTGTGAATCAATGGAAAGGGCATAAAGATTCATAGGCATCACCATCTTTCTTTAAATAAAATATGAATACAAATTGGGGTTCTTGTGACGGCTGTCACGAGATATTAGAAGTTATAGAATGTTTGATTTGTGGGACTAAGCATATCATAAATAATTTCTGACTGCAACCATAAACGGTTCATAAAAGTAAAAAATAATTCGGGATTTTACTTGAAAGATTGCCAGACTTATTATACAATTGATGCCAGCATGAAGAAGATATAACAGACAATTAGGAGGAAATAGTTTGTATTATTTAATCTTATATTTTTTTGTATATGGTTTTTTAGGATGGTGCACAGAAGTTGCATTTGCGGCATGCAAGGAGCGAAAATTTGTAAACAGAGGATTTCTAAACGGTCCGATCTGTCCGATATATGGAATCGGTGTAGGGATTGTTGTTCAGTTTTTGACACCATACAAGGAAAATCTGGTGCTGCTGTATATTGCATCTGTAGTGATGGTGACTGCTTTGGAATGGGTGACCGGATTTATTTTGGAGAAAATATTTCATAATAAGTGGTGGGATTACTCAAAGATGCCTCTGAATCTGAATGGTTATGTGTGCCTTTTGTTTTCTTTGATTTGGGGAGCAGCGTGCGTTCTGATCGTAGATTTTATCCATCCACTGATTCATAAAGTGTTGTCATGGATTCCGTTTCCAGTAGGAATGACCTTGATTGTTGTGCTGGGTATTGTGATGTTTGCCGATTTGTATGTGACAGCTTCCACAATTTTGAAGATGAACAAGCACTTAGAGAAGATGAAAGAGATTGCAACAGATTTACATCGTATCTCAGACGAACTTGGAGAGAACATTTATCAGGAAGTTGTAGAAGTGTTAGAGCGAAGAGATGAATGGAAATTAAAAGTGCAGGAAGCATCTGACGGAGTGAAAGGGAAAATACAAGATGTGTCAGATGAGGCAATGGAAAAAATTGCGGATTTGAAGAAAAAGTATAAAGAAGTTGGTGGAAAAGGAATACGAGTTTCGAGACGTTTACTGAAGGCGTTTCCTAGAATAGAATCTAAAAAGTACCGAGAGGCGATGGAGGATTTAAAACAGTATTTAAAACGAAAATAAAATGTGAGTGGGGTAAGAATAAGGAATGGAAGAGAGAATACCAAAATTGTTCCTGATGTGGAAAGAGTATTCGAAGGAACAATTTATAAAAGATATTGTGGCAGGGATTATCGTGGCAATCATTGCATTGCCATTGTCGATTGCGTTAGCACTGGCATCCGGCGTGAGCCCGGAACAGGGAATTTATACTGCGATTGTGGCAGGATTTGTTATAGCAATGCTTGGCGGAAGCCGGGTGCAGATATCTGGTCCGACAGCAGCATTTGCGACGATTGTAGCAGGGATTGTCGCACAGAAAGGAATGGCAGGTCTTGTCGCAGCGACAATTCTTGCCGGAGTGATTTTGATCCTGATGGGAGTCTTTAAGCTTGGAGGATTGATCAAGTTTATTCCGTATACGATTGTGACAGGATTTACAAGTGGAATCGCTGTGACGATTGTAATTGGGCAGATTAAAGACTTTTTGGGACTGGAATTTAAACATGCTCCGATTGAGACGATGGAAAAATTAAAAGAGTGCATAGACACGATTGGGACAATCAATGCGCAGGCGTTGAGCGTTGGACTGATTGCACTGGCAATCCTGATTGTCTGGCCGAAGATCAACGCAAAAATCCCACCGTCTCTGATTGCTGTCATTGTAACAATTGTGCTTGTGAAAGGGCTGGATATGGAGGTCAATACAATCGGAAGTCTGTATGAGATATCGAATAAACTTCCGGTACCGTCTATGCCCCAATTTAGTTTGGAATTGATCGAGAGTGTACTTCCGGATGCATTTACAATTGCAGTACTGGCGGCGATCGAGTCACTTTTGTCTTGTGTTGTATCGGATGGAATGATTGGAGACAGACATAATCCAAATGTGGAATTGATTGCTCAGGGAGCAGGAAATATTGCATCTGGTATATTCGGAGGAATTCCAGCGACAGGTGCAATTGCAAGAACAGCAGCAAACGTGAAAAACGGAGGGCGTACTCCAATCGCTGGAATGGTTCATTCCGTAGTATTATTACTAATTCTGATTGTGCTGATGCCTTATGCGGCATTGATTCCGATGCCTGCGATTGCGGCAATTCTTTTTATGGTTGCCTACAATATGTGTGGTTGGAGAGAGTTTGTGACTCTTTTGAAAACAGCGCCGAAAAGCGATATATTTGTGCTGGTGACAACATTTGTGCTGACAGTTGTGTTTGACTTGGTTGTTGCGATTGAAATTGGATTTATGCTGGCGGTGATTTTGTTTTTGAAAAGAATGTCTGATGTGGCAGATGTCAGAAGTTGGGAATATGTAGAAGAGGAAAGAGAAGGACTTCGCATTGTGCCCAAAGGAACACTTGTGTATGAACTGGAAGGACCGATGTTTTTTGCAGCAGCAGACAAATTTTTGAGTGTATCAGCAGATAAAAATACGAAGGTTGTCATATTGAGGATGAGTGATGTGCCGGCAATGGACGTATCTGCATTACGAAAATTGGAAGAAGTATATCGTTCGTGCAAAAGAAAGAATATTACTTTGATTTTATCCCATGTGACAGAACAACCGCGTAGAATGATGGAAAAAGCAGGATTTGTAGTGGATGTGGGAAGTGAGAATTTCTGCGAGAGCATAGAGACGGCGCTTAGACGAGCAGAACAATTGTGTCAAAAACAAAGTAGAAAGAAGATGTAAAAATGCGAGAAGAGCAGTTTAAAATGGAACGAAAAGGTCTGGTAGAAGAAGGGCAGGAAATTAAAGTGACTGAGAGAGTTAATGGAAGTCTTTACAGCTATATTGTAGAACCGTCGGTTGCGATGTCTGGAATTTATCGAAGCAATCAGAGAATAAAATCAGACAAAGGAATCATCAATCAGATCAAAGAGACCGAACGGGGATTTTACCTTGTTGTCGGATTTGATGAATAATCAAAAGGGAGTGAGCAAAAGAGCCAATATCATTAAGTTAAAATGATGTAAATGGCAATCCAAAACAAAAATATACAAATCAGAGTATATCTAATTCGGATATGCTCTGATTTTGTATTACAAGAAAAATTTCGTTTGATTTTTTGATAGCACAATAGCTCCTTCGGAATCGGAGGAGTAAAAGAGATTGAATTATTTCTGATTTATGCTAATCTATAATTGAATGAAACCACACATGTACTGACAGAAACTCGCTGTCGTTTTCGGTTGGGTCTTATTGGGAGTAAGAATCGTTGAATTGTGGCTTCAATATCATAAGGAGGCTCCTTTCCTTTGTACCTGAAAAAGTTCAAACAGATTTTGGCAGCCTGCGTGAAATTGATCTGTAGTTTATACTTCAGATCTTTTTCTTTTGGTTTTACATGTTGAGCAATCAACATGCTAAAGTTGTACATAACTAATCTTGCGTATATTTCCTGTAAAATAGAATTCTCCTGTTTAGAATGAAATGCTGACAATCCAAGAATATATTTCAATTCTCTGAAGCCAGTTTCTATTCCCCATCTTTGATGATAGATTTCTTTCAAATCTTCCATTGAAAATATTTCTTCTGGAAGGCTCGTTGCAATAACTTCATATGTATTGTCATCTAAAAGGAACCTGACAAACCGTATTGTTATCTCATAATCAGGACTTTTGCTATTTTCAATATAATCAAACCGGGACTTCTTTGAAAGATACTTATATTTTTCTGTGTTAATCGCAGCTGGACCAGAGAAATGTCTGGTTAATACCACCCGTTTTGTAATATCATATTCCTCTGTTTTAGGAAGATTTAACCCAGAAACCATACAGGAATTATCAGAATCTCTGACTCTTACAACATAATCAAAAAGTCTCTCTTCAATATGAGCGAAAAGATTATAGTTCTCATAACCACGGTCTGCCATGATTATAACAGGATGTTTTTCACTGATTCGATCCACAAGTTCACATGCTGCACCTGTTTCGTTTTCGTGCAATCCCTTTTGAACAATGACATCCAAAAAGCTTTTACTACAAACATCAAAAAGTGCATTCAAATGGAGGGTCGAAAAATGATTATCCCCCATAACATTATCTTCTTGAGAGTTGTAAGGTAGTGAAAAATCACTTCCATCAATTGCAAGTAAACGATAATTTTTATAAAGGACAGGTTTTTTAAATGTACATTCATTAAAGCGATAAAACAAATGTTCTAAGGCAGTGTAACTGAGTTTTTTTCTTTGTTGGACAAATGCTGACACAGTTGGAAACCCTTTCCTATATTCAAAAAATTCTCCTATCTCATGTCCAAGACTGTTGCTTCCAAAAGAAAGAATAAATTGAATCAACGTAGAAAAGTTAAATTTACTTTTACGACAAAAGCCGGTTTTCCTGAAAGATTAAAGATGTCAGAAGAAAGCGCCATTTCATCAATAATCTTTAGTAAACAATTTTTAAGTTCATTAGCGTGTGTATTCACGACGTCACCTCCTATAAACAAGGGGCTTCGCCGCAATTTTTTTGGTATTTGTCAACCATTTTTTTTAATCACAAAAAAAGAGCAGGGTACATTTTTCTATATACCTTGATCTATAAGAGAATACATTTTTAATATCTTAACTTAATGACATTGGCAAAAGAGCTTGCTCTTTTTTAATTTCTTAAGAAAATCTGTAAAATCATCAGAAATAGAACTGAAATCTTTAAGAAGTCTTAATAAAGCCCTTATGATATTTTAAAATTGATTTGGTAACATTAATACTAGAAAGAAGGAAAGTTTCAAGATTGTACCTTTTCGAAAAATGGATGTACCTTTTTTGAAACTTTAATTTTATAAAATAAGAGTACTAAGAGGAGGATGGAAAGATGCAGAAAGAGGGAATGAAAAAAGCAATTAATATTTTGACGGTACTTTGTACTGCGGCAATGGCTGCATTTGTCATATATGGTGTAAAGAGTGGAATTTTTACAGATCGGGCCATGATGGAAGAATTGGTTCGAAAAGGCGGAATATGGGCGCCGGTGACATTTATCTTAATTCAGATGGTACAGGTGGTTGTTCCGATTATTCCGGGAGGAATCACATGTGCAGTAGGTGTTGTCATATTTGGACCATGGTATGGACTGCTTTATAACTACATCGGAATTGTGGTAGGTTCCGGAATCAATTTCTATTTGGCAAGAAGATATGGACAATGCCTGGTGAAATTTTTTGTGAAGGAAGAAACCTATGACAAGTATATTACATGGCTTGACAAAGGAAAGAAATTTGATAAGTTTTTTGCACTTGCGATTTTTTTCCCGTGTGCTCCGGATGATGTGCTTTGCATGATTGCAGGATTGACAAAGATGTCGTGGAAGAAATTTTCAGCGATCATTTTATTAGGAAAGCCGGCATCTATCGCAGCATACAGCATGGCTCTGATTTACGCAGGCGGATTTTTAGGGAAACTCATAGCATAGATAACAAAGGAAGAGAAAAGGGGACAGCATTATGAAAGTACTAATTACAAGCGATTTATTTGATTCAACTATTAACGGAGTGGTAACTTCTGTAAAAAATCTGGAGAAAGAATTGACAAAGCAAGGACATGAAGTGAGAATTCTGACTGTGTCTGATCAATATGCGTCCTACCAAAAAGATAATGTCTACTATATGAAATCTGTGCCGGCAAAGATATATCCGGATATTAGAATTCCGGTATCCAAGTGCGCGGATTATATAGAAGAACTGATTCGGTGGAAACCGGATGTGGTACACAGTCAATGTGAATTTTTCAGTTTTGGCTATGCAAAGAAGATTGTGAAAGCGACAGGCGCTGTGTTTATTCATACTTACCACACATTGTATGAACAGTATACAGAATATGTTCCGATTGGAAAGACATTGAGCCGGGCGGCACTTGGAAAATGGATTAAATTGAGATTGCGAAATGTAGATACCATCATTGCACCTACGAAAAAAGTAGAATATGCACTTTTGGAATACGGAATGGAAAACAACATTCAGATCATTCCATCGGGAATACAGATTGACCGTTTTTTTAAAAAACAAGAGACGGAGATGACAAAAAGATTGAAAGAAAAGTATCAGATTCCAGAGGACAAAACAGTTCTGCTAAGTCTTGGAAGACTTGGATTTGAAAAACAGATTGATGAGCTGCTGCGCGGAATGAAAGCACTGCTTTCAAAAAGACAGGATGTCGTTCTTTTGATTGTGGGGGGCGGACCGGCAAGAGGAAGCCTGGAGCAGCTGGCGAAGGAATTAGGTATCGAAAGATCGGTTCGGTTTGCAGGTATGGTAAATCCAAACGAAGTAGCCGATTATTATAAATTGGGAGACATTTTTACATGTGCGTCGACAAGCGAAACACAGGGGTTGACTTATATTGAGGCGATGGCAAGCGGACTTCCGCTTGTGTGCAGGAAGGACCCTTGCCTTTACGGAGTGCTGGAGGAAGGCGGAAACGGATATTCTTATGAATCAATCGGACAGTTTGTGTCCGGCGTAGAAAGACTATTGGATGAAAAAGAAATATTTGAAAATGCGAGACAGCACAGCCGGAAAATCGCAGAAGAGTATGGAACAAAACGATTTGGAAAGCGTGTGGAAAGCTGTTATGAAAAAGTATTATTGGAAAGAGAGTGTGAGAAAAATGAAAGTGCTGTTATATGCGAAGAATCGACAAGTCGTCTTAAAAAGTGGAGTGGGGAGAGCCATGGTTATGCAAGAAGAATCTCTTAAGGGAAACGGTGTGGAAGTGACGACAGACCCAAAAGATGATTACGATGTAGTACATATCAATACGATTTTTCCGAGTGATTATTTTATGGCAAAGAAAGCGAAAAAATGCGGGAAAAAAGTAGTTTATCACGCCCATTCTACAAAAGAGGATTTTCAAAATTCCTTTACAGGTTCGAATCTGATTGCACCGTTATTCAAGAAGTGGATTATGAAATGCTATCAGACCGGAGATCTGATTTTAACCCCGACAAATTATTCGAAGTCATTACTTGAGGGGTACGGTATCAAAAAACAGATTGAGGTTATCTCAAACGGTGTGGATACTATGTTGTTTCAAAAGAACATACTGGCTCGTGAGAAATTCCGAAATAAGTATGGATTTAAAAATACAGACAAGATTGTGATGTCAGTAGGACTTTATTTTGAGAGAAAAGGAATTTTAGACTTTGTAGAACTTGCAAAGCAGATGCCGGAATATCAGTTTGTCTGGTTCGGCTATACGCCGGATAGCCAAATTCCAAAGAAAATCAGAGAGGCGGTTCACACAAAGCTGCCAAATCTTAAATTTACCGGATATCTGCCAAAAGAAGAGCTTCAGATGGCGTATAGCAGCTGCGATCTGTTTTTCTTTCCATCTTATGAGGAGACAGAGGGAATTGTCGTGCTGGAGGCGTTAGCCTCTCAGATTCCGGTGTTGCTTCGTGATATTCCGGTTTACAGTGACTGGCTGGAAGAAAATAGAGATGTCTATAAGGGAAGAGATAATCAGGAATTCAAAGAGCGGATTGAAGAAATTTTGGAAAGAAAGATTCCGACGCTGACATTGAATGGATTGGAGCGGGCAAGAGAGAGAGAGGTGTCACATCAGGCAGAGATTCTGAATCGATATTATGAAAGACTGGCAACCGTATAAAAATTGCCACAGTTGTAAGGAGAGCTCACAACTGTGGCAGTATTTTTTTACTATAGTTGAATATTTTTGAATAAGTCGCCGAGACTTGTACCAATCTCTTCGGATTTTGGAATCTCTACTTCTTCTACGACTTCTTCTTCCGGCTCGATAAGCGCTTTGATGCTCAAGCTGATCTTTCCATCTTTGATGCCGATTACTTTGACATTGACTTCCTCACCTGTCTTTAGAACGTCAGCAGGCGTCTTGATACGTTTTTCACAGATCTGAGAAACATGCACAAGTCCGGATAATCCATTTTCCAGACGGATGAAAGCGCCGTATGTCTGGAGCGTCTCTACGGTTCCGGTCAAAACAGAGCCAACCTCGACAGATGCAAGTAATTTTTCTTTTTCTTTACGCTCTTTTTCTTTCAGAAGTTCCCGTGCAGATAAAACAAGACGGTTGTTCGCCTGATCGACATCAATTACCTGAACCTCAATATCTTTTAATAAGTAGTCTTCCAAATCTTCGATATATGATAAAGATAATTTAGAGGCAGGAATAAATCCACGAAGACCTTCTACCATGGCGATTGCACCACCGTTTACAATTCCTTCTACTTTTACCGGAAGGACAGTTCCCTGTTCCATGTATTCTGTTACACGGTTCCATGGATTTGCATCGTCAAAATGTTCCTCGTAATCTGCCATTGTTTCTGTCTGTAATTGTTCTTCACTCATTTGTCACACCTCTTCGTTTTTATTTTATACTGTTCTTAGTATAACATATTTTTAGAAAGAAGAACAAGAAATGTCAGAAATTATTTGACAAATGCAAAAAAAAATGGCAACCTAAAAGAGCAAAAGGAAGTGAAGTAAATGGAAAATAAGAAATCAAAGAGAGTATATGTAGTAGGACATAAAAATCCGGATACCGATTCTATCTGTTCTGCGATTGCCTATGCGAATTTGAAAAATCAGATTTCAAACAATGAGTACACGGCAAGAAGAGCCGGGCAGATCAATGAAGAGACACAGTTTGTGTTGAGGCATTTTGGCGTAGAGGCTCCAAGATTGCTTGCAAATGTACACCTTCAAGTAAAAGATATGGATATCAAGAGAATTGAAGGAATTAAGAGCAGCACCTCGATCAAAGAGGCTTGGGCGATGATGAAAGAAGAAAATGTGCATACATTGCCCGTGGCAAGAGATCATAAGTTGGAAGGCGTGATCACAACAGGGGATATCGCGACTTCCTATATGGATGTATATGACAGTAAGATTCTTGCGACAGCAAGAACACAGTATCAGAATATTATCAATACGCTCGACGGTGAGATTGTGATTGGCAATCCGCATGCATATTTTGTAAAAGGGAAGGTAGTAATTGCTGCCTCCAGTCCGGATATGATGGAGAGCTTTATTGAAAAAGACGATCTGGTTATCTTAGGAAACCGATATGAATCACAGCTCTGTGCAATTGAGATGGATGCAAGCTGTCTTATTGTATGCCAGGGGGCACAGGTGTCAAAGACAATTAAGAAACTGGCAGAGGAGAGAAGTATCGTTGTGATCACAACGCCACATGATACCTTCACAGTGGCAAGGCTGATCAACCAAAGTATTCCTGTAAAATATTTTATGAGCACAGAAAATCTGACATCGTTTAACACATTAGATTATGTGGAGATGGTAAAAGAAGAGATGGCGAAAAAGAGATATCGGGATTTTCCTGTCATAGACAGAAAAGGAGATGTATATGGTCTGATTTCCAGACGTCGTCTGTTGGAGGCAAGTAAAAAGAGGGTCATTTTAGTTGACCACAACGAGAAGTCGCAGGCAGTAGACGGAATTGAAGAGGCAGAGATTTTGGAGATTATTGATCACCACAGATTGGGAAGCCTTGAGACTGTCGGACCGGTTTATTTTAGAAATCAGCCGGTGGGATGTACGGCGACTATCGTTTACCAGATGTATAGGGAAAACCAGATTAAGATCAATGAGACGATTGCTGGTCTGTTGTGTTCTGCAATTATTTCAGATACATTGATGTTTCGCTCACCGACCTGTACAGGAATCGACCGTATAGCGGCAGAAGAGCTGGCAGAACTTGCGAAGATCAATATTGAGGAACTGGCACAGGATATGTTCCAGGCAGGAAGTAATCTGAAAGGAAAGACGGCAGAGGAAATCTGCTTTCAGGACTTTAAGAAATTTACAGTCGGCGATGTTACATTCGGAGTAGGACAGATTAATTCGATGAGCCGTGATGAATTACAGGAGATTAAATCAAAGCTTTTGCCGTATATGGAAAAGGCAAGACAGGCACAGCAGGTAGATATGGTGTTTTTCATGCTGACTAATATTATTCAGGAATCAACAGAGCTGTTGTGCTGTGGAAACGGCGCAAGAGAGCAGGTGCTGGAGGCGTTTGATCTGTCTGATGATATAGAAGAGATTATGTTAAAAGGTGTTGTGTCTCGTAAAAAACAATTGATACCAGCTTTTGTAATCTCGCTGCAGCAGTAGGAGGATACAGATGGGAAAACAGAGTTGGAAGCCGGGGAATATGATTTACCCGCTTCCGGCAGTCATGGTGAGTGCCGGAAATGCGGAAGGGCAGACGAATATCCTGACGATTGCCTGGACAGGAACAATCTGTACGAATCCGGCAATGCTATATATATCAGTGCGCCCGGAACGTTATTCGTATTCCATGATCAAAGAATCCGGAGAGTTTGTTGTCAATCTTACTACAGAGGAATTGGCAAAAGCGACGGATTACTGTGGCGTGCGTTCCGGCAGAGATGTGGATAAATGGAAAGAGATGCACTTGACGAGGGGAAAGGCAAAAGAACTTCAGTATGCGCCGATTATCGAGGAGTGTCCGGTAAATATAGAATGTAAGGTGGAAGAGATCAAAGAACTCGGAAGCCATCATATGTTTATCGCCAAAGTCATGGCGGTTCAGGTAAGCGAAGAGTATATGAATGAGACAGGAAAGTTCTGTCTGAATGAAACTGGACTTTTGGCATACTCACATGGAGAATATCTCGGGTTAGGAAAAACAATAGGAACTTTTGGCTACAGTGTAAAAAAGAAAAAGAAACGTAAAAAGTAAGAAGGAAAGTTTTAGAAGGGAAACTCCTTCTTCTTTTTTTGAAAATATATATGCTCTGTCAAACATATACATAGTGTTGAGGAAACAAAAGGAATCAGAAAAATGATGCGGTATAAAAAAGCAGCATTTGCATTTTCCATGCTATACGCAGTATGTCTGCTGGGAATAGCAGGGTATTGGAACAAGACAAAGCCTGTAGATGCGGCAGTGGAAGTGAGTGAGAAACCGAAAATTGCAATCACATTTGATGATGGACCGAGTGTCTATACAGAAGAGCTTTTGGACGGACTGAAAGACCGAGGGGTAAAGGCGACATTCTTTGTGATCGGAAAAAGCGCTGTCTCCTATCCGGATATTGTAAAACGAGAAAGTAATGAGGGACATCTGGTAGGAAATCATACCTATAATCATGTGGAAATCACGAAAATAGGGGACAAAAAGGCGAGAGAAGAAATTGAAAAGACCAATACTGTACTGAAAGAGATGCTCGGAAAGGAAATCGAATATGTACGTCCGCCGTTTGGGGCGTGGAAGAAAAAACTGGAGCAGGAGATGAATGTACTTCCTGTGATGTGGTCGATTGATCCGCTTGATTGGACAACCGAAAATGTAGATGAAATTGTGAATAAGGTAGTGACGGAGGCGAAAGAAAATGATATTATCTTATTGCATGACTGCTATCAAAGTTCGGTTCAGGCAGCGCTTCGTATTATCGATATCCTGCAAAAAGAAGGATTTGAATTTGTCACTGCCGACGAACTACTATTAGATTAGAAAAGAGGATTTTAGTTTATGATACATGAATATTCCAGAACAGAATTACTTGTCGAAAAAGAGGGCTTACAAAGACTGAAAGATGCAACTGTTATGGTGCTTGGAGTGGGAGGAGTCGGATCGCACTGCATTGAGGCGCTGGCGAGAAGCGGAGTTGGGAGACTGATCTTAGTGGACAATGATAAAGTGACACTGACCAACATTAACCGCCAGTCTATCGCGTATCACAGTACAATAGGGCAGTATAAGACAAAATTGATGAAAGATCGTATATGGGACATTTCATCTGAAATTGAGGTCATCACACATGAAAAATTTATACTGCCGGAAAATCTGCATGAGATTTTTGATCGGAAAGTGGATTACATTATAGATGCGATTGACACAGTTACCGCAAAACTGGCGCTTGTGGAATATGCAAAGCAGCAGGATATCCCGATCATCAGCTGTATGGGAACAGGAAATAAACTGCATCCGGAGCTGTTTGAGATTACTGATATTTCAAAGACATCAGTATGCCCTCTGTGCAAGGTGATGCGAAAAGAGCTCAAAGAAAGAGGGATCAAACATTTGAAGGTGTTGTACTCGAAAGAAAAACCGGTGGATACATCTGGAAAATCAACCGGAGAAAATATGGGCAAACGGCGGGCACTGCCGGGAAGTATTTCATTTGTGCCGCCGGTTGCGGGACTTCTCATTGCGGGAGAAGTGATTCGGACGCTTGCGGGAGTAGAATAGAGGAGTTGAGAAAATGGATTTATTTGATTATATGCGTGAAAATGCAGCGCAAAAAGAGTCTCCGCTTGCTTCCAGAATGCGCCCGAAAACGCTGGAAGAAGTGGTTGGACAGCAGCATATCATCGGGCAGGATAAGCTTTTATATCGGGCGATCAAAGCGGACAAGCTGAGTTCGATTATTTTTTATGGACCTCCTGGAACAGGAAAGACGACACTCGCAAAGGTTATTGCGAACACAACGAGTGCACAATTTACACAGATCAATGCAACAGTTGCAGGGAAAAAAGATATGGAGGAGGTTGTCCGTAAGGCGAAAGACAATCTTGGCATGTATGGACAGAAGACCATTCTGTTTGTCGACGAGATCCATCGATTTAACAAAGGACAGCAGGACTATCTATTGCCGTTTGTAGAAGATGGAACGCTTATTTTAATTGGTGCGACGACAGAAAATCCGTATTTTGAAGTGAATAGTGCGTTGATTTCCAGATCCAGCGTCTTTGAATTGAGGGCGCTGACGAAGGAAGATATCAAAGTGCTTTTAAAAAGAGCTGTATATGACGAAATAAAAGGTATGGGAAGTTACAGAGCTGATATCGATGACGATGCGTTGGAGTTTTTGGCTGACATTGCAGGGGGAGATGCAAGAAATGCGTTGAATGCAATAGAGCTTGGCATTTTGACGACAGAGAGAAGCAAAGAAGATGGAAAGATTCATATTACGTTAGACGTGGCTCAGGAATGTATTCAGAAGAGAGTTGTTCGATATGATAAGACTGGAGATAACCACTACGATACTATTTCTGCTTTTATCAAAAGTCTGCGTGGGTCTGATCCGGATGCGGCGGTATACTATCTTGCAAAAATGCTCTATGCGGGGGAAGATATCAAATTCATTGCCCGACGAATTATGATTTCTGCGTCGGAAGATGTGGGGAATGCAGACCCGAATGCATTGACGGTAGCAGTTTCGGCGGCACAGGCAGTAGAGAGGCTTGGTATGCCGGAAGCGCGTATTGTACTTGCGCAGGCAGTCACCTACATCGCATCGGCACCAAAGAGCAATGCGGCATATCTTGCGGTGGATGCCGCACTTGAAAATGTGAGAAATTATAAGACAACTGTCCCGGCTCATCTTCAGGATTCGCATTACAAAGGAGCCGCAAAATTGGGACACGGGATAGGGTATAAATATGCACATGATTATCCGGAGCACTATGTGGAGCAGCAGTATCTGCCGGATGAGATTAAAGATGCGAAGTTCTATTTCCCGACAGAGATTGGATATGAAAAGAATATGAAAGAACGTTTGGACAGACTTAAGAGCCGCAGACAGGATTCATAAAAACAGGAACAGGAGGTTTTCAAAGCCTTCTGTTCCTGTTTTGTTATTTGATATCTCGTTTTCGGAAAGAAATCAGTCCAATCGCTGTGGCAACGATAAAAAATCCGAAAGCTACGCAGATACTTCTTGCGGCCAGTTTTCCGGTAATATCGGAAGTGGCAATCTGTGTCATGTTTGTGTCAATCAGATAATTCGAGAGCGTGATAGACGTATCGAAAATCTTGTTAATGATCATCTCTCCGAACATGACGATGAGAGAGATAAATTCCAAAAAGAAGATATTGGCGGCAATCGCACCTCCACTTTGACGGATCAACATGCTGAACATGACAAACACGGCAGTGAATGCGCTTACCAAAAGAAATTCAATCCCGATACCTTTGCAAGCGTTAGCGACAAACGAACTGTCAACTTTGCCAAAGCCCCAGAGAGCTGTGCCAAGACCTGTAGCTACAACGGCGTAAAGGAGAGTCATGACGATTGCGGCGATGACAGAAACGATTATCTTGGAAAGATAAATCTGGGTGCGGGTATGATTTTTGGAAGCAAGATTTTTGATCGTTCCGTGTGAAAATTCTCCACCGACAAACAGTGACACAAAGATGGAGATCAAAATGGTTGTTGTTCCGGCAAACTGCATGAGGAGCATGTTGGAAGCATTTAGATCCGCAGAGCTCATCGGGATACCGTCGGTAGATATATTCAATCCGCTTTCTTCCAGTGCTGCCTCTTCCTGAGCTGCCTGCTGCGGTACTTTATCCATCAGTTTTACAGAAAAATCCATGATCAATACACTGAATACAGCGAGTGCGACAGCGAGAATCATGCATACCCAGAAAGATTTCGCTTTTCTTAATTTGTAAAAATCACTTCTTATCAAACTCTTCATAATTATTTTCCTCCAATCACTTTTAAGAAATATTCTTCCAGTCCAAATTCCTGACCATTTTCAGAAATACAACGTTTCCATAGTTCTTCTTCTGTAAATTCCTCGATAAGAGAGCCATTATGTATAATGCCATAGCGGGTGGCAAATTTGGATAGCTCGCTTAGGATATGGCTGGAAATCAATACCGTAATATGCTTTTTCTGATTCAGATGTAAGATTAGGTCACGAATCTCTTTGATCCCTTCTGGATCCAGCCCGTTGGTCGGCTCATCCAGAATCAGAAATTCAGGATCTCCGATCAGTGCAATTGCAATGGCAAGTCTTTGGCGCATACCAAGAGAAAAATTCTTTGCCTTTTTCTTTCCGGTATTGGAAAGTCCTACAAGTTCCAGTGTCTCGTCCACTACACGCAGATCTTTTACATTTGCGATGCGGCACTGTATGATGAGATTTTCACGGGCAGTCATATTTGGGAAGAGTGCCGGAGACTCAATTACCGTGCCGATCTTTGCACGTTCTTTTACAAGGTCACTGCTTCCAAATAATTCAATGGAACCGGAAGATGGAGTGGCAAGTCCGGCGATCATACGGATCAAAGTTGTTTTTCCGGCGCCATTTTTCCCGATAAAGCCGTAAATATCTCCTTGCTGAATGGTCATAGACAATTCTTTTACAACCTGCTTGCTACTATATGTTTTCGTTAATTGTGATGTTTTCAATACAGCATTCATAAGAATCCTCCTCTTGTACTAACGTATTATTGAGTTAATACAATAATATTCTTAAAAGTTTTATTTGTCAAGAGAAAAATAAAAAAAGAATGTGCATGGGCACATTCTTAATGTGTAATATTTTATAAAAGATGCTGCATAATGAGCGCATAGACTTCCTGATGATTTTTATTCCAGTTATTAGTGACAGCAATCGCTTCTTCTTCAGTAGGGACAGTGAGAGTCAAATCAATGAGCGGTGAAGCGTTTTCAATAATCTGGCATCTTACAGAAAATTCATGGCTCATATTTTTATAATAGTCTGCTTTGACAGATACTTCATCTTTGAGTTCATATCGTTTTTCTTCGATAAAGGCATCGACATCTTCACGGATGGCGGAAGAGATGTTTGTCTTGAAATATTGTATGGTCTCAAGTCCCTCCTCTGTGAGATGATAAAGTGTGCGATTGTGAACAAATTCTTCGCGGATCAGATTGGATTCTACCATCTCGGAGAGAGCCTGCTGTAAGGTGAAGTAGGTAGTGTAACCCTTATCAAGAATAAATTCCGAAATTTGTCCGTTGGTAAGCGGAAAATCCAATTTTTCCAACATATATAAAACAATCAATTTATAAAGTGTAAATGGTTCTGACATAACTGCTCCTTTCTAAGCATGAGAAAGATAATCTTTCCCCTGCCAAATATCAGTATCCTTAAAATATTTTTGAATACTGTTCAGCACAAGACGCTTGTTCGCAGTCCATTTGGGCGCGATCAGTAAATTCTTTGGACCGTCTCCTGTGAGTCGGTGGACTACAATATCCGGACGAAGGTGGGAGATCAGAACCCCAAGTAATTCCAGATATTCCTCCAAAGAAGGAAGCCAAAATGGAGACTGCTCATAGGACTTGGCAAGGTCTGTATGTTTTAAAATGTGCAACAGTTGTAATTTTATGCCTTGAATCGGAAGCCTGTTGAGATAAGAAATCGTATCAAGCATCATCTGTTTAGTCTCATTGGGGAGACACAAGATGGTATGAACGATGACCGGAATTCCGATATGATGCAATTGAGTGACTGCCCGCTCAAACATAGAAAGAGGATATCCTCGTCGGATAAACTCGGCGCTTTTTTCGTGTATTGTCTGTAGTCCAAGCTCAATCCAGACCGGTTTGATCTGATTCAGACGATTCAGCAAATCTAAAATATCGTCCGACAGGCAGTCCGGTCTTGTTGCAATGGACAGGACTTTTACATCCGGTTCCTGAAGTGCCTCCATAAAAATCTGTTCCAAGTAGGAGACGGGGGCATAGGTATTCGTATATGCCTGAAAATAGGCAATATAGGAAGAGCCGGTGTGTTTGCGCTGGACAAGGCTTTTTCCGTCTGAAATTTGTTCTTTAATGGAGACGTTCCGATCACCGGCAAAGTCCCCGGATCCTCCGGCGCTGCAAAAAATACAGCCGGTGTTTCCGAGTGTTCCATCCCGATTCGGGCAAGTCATACCTCCATCCAGTGCAATTTTATAAAGCTTTTCGTGAAAGGTCTGTTTGACATAATAGTCAAGCGAATAATATCGCTTGTCACCCCAGCGCTCCATTAGATCAAAGCCTTTACTGCAGCGCTTACTGCATCTGCAACGCGTGGATCAAACGCTTCCGGAAGAATATTGGTATCGCTTAAATCTTCCTCAGCTACAAGTCCGGCGATGGCATGGGCAGCCGCAAGTTTCATCTCTTCTGTAATCTGTGTGGCGCGTCCTTCCAAAGCGCCGCGGAAGATTCCAGGAAAAGCAACGACATTGTTTACCTGATTTGGAAAATCAGAGCGTCCTGTTCCGACAACCTTTGCACCAGCCTTTTTTGCAAGGTCAGGCATGATCTCAGGGACAGGATTTGCCATGGCAAAAAGGATGGCATCCTTATTCATGGAAGCAACCATATCTTCCGTCACGATGTTTGGCGCGGAGACACCGATGAAAATATCTGCGCCACAGAGAGCATCGGCAAGTGTTCCTTCTTTTTCTTCCAAATTGGTCACTTCGGTCATGTATTTCTGCATGTAGTTTAAATTCGGCGAATTTTTGGAAAGAATTCCATTGATATCACACATAGTAATGTGAGAAAAGCCATAAGTCAAAAGTAGTTTTGTGATGGCAATTCCAGCGGAACCGGCACCGTTTACGATTACTTTGCATGAGTCTTTTTGCTTTCCTGTCACTTTTAATGCGTTGATGATTCCGGCGAGCACTACAATGGCAGTTCCGTGCTGGTCGTCGTGAAATACCGGAATATCCAACAATTCTTTTAATCGTTCTTCAATTTCAAAACAACGTGGAGCAGAAATATCTTCCAAATTGATTCCTCCAAATGCCGGGGCAATATTTACGATAGTTTTGATGATCTCTTCTGTATCCTGTGTGTCAAGACAGATTGGAACTGCATTGATCTGACCGAACTCTTTGAAAAGAACTGCTTTTCCTTCCATGACAGGAAGCGCTGCATATGCCCCGATATTTCCGAGACCGAGAACTGCACTTCCGTCAGAGATAACGGCTACAGTATTAGCTTTCATAGTATATTTATAGACTGCCTCTTGTTCTTTTGCGATGACTTTACATGGCTCGGCAACGCCAGGTGTATATGCGATTGCAAGATCTTCTCTGGAGTTTACATGCGCCTTGGCGGTTGTCTCTAGTTTACCGTTCCACTGTTCGTGCATTTGTAAGGCTTTTTCGTTTGTTGTCATTTTTCCACACCCTTTTATTACATTTTAGTTTTTGTTTCGTACATTATCATACCATTGTGCGGAACTCAAATCAACTGAGATGAAAAAAATACTTTATCTTCTGAGAAAAGTAGTGTATAATAGGAATCAGAAAATTCAATGTAGTCAATTCAGACAGTGAAATCCCACAGTATGGTATTTGAATAGAGAAAGGATGTAAGTATGAGAGAAAAGTATGAATCTCTGTCACTAGCAGCATTAAGAGATATTGCGAAAGCAAGAAAATTAAAAGGTGTCAGCACTATGAAGAAATCAGAGCTGATAGAACTGATGCTGGAACAGGACGAAAAAGATAAAGCAAAAGAAGTAAAAGAGGAGATTAAGAATGAAAAAGCCGGTGTGGCAGATATTGAGCAGCTTGACAGCGGCATGGTGGCGCACGGAATTATAGAGGTACTCCCGGATGGATATGGATTTATTCGAAGCGATAATTATCTTCCGGGAGAGAATGATGTGTATGTTTCCCCGTCTCAAATCCGCAGATTTGGCTTGAAGACTGGAGATATTATCTCCGGAAATACAAGGATTAAGACACAGGCAGAAAAATTCAGCGCCCTTTTGTATCTTACAAAGATTAATGGAGTTTCTCCGAGTGAGGCGACAAAAAGAGCGAATTTTGAAGATATGACACCGATTTTCCCGAATGAAAGACTGCGTCTTGAGAACGGACAGAGCAGTACGGCGATGAGGATTGTAGACCTGTTGTCGCCAATAGGAAAAGGACAACGTGGTATGATCGTGTCTCCGCCGAAAGCGGGTAAGACAACGCTGTTAAAGCAGGTGGCACAGTCTGTTTTGAAAAATAATCCGGAGATGCATTTGCTGATTCTTCTGATTGATGAGCGTCCGGAAGAAGTAACAGACATAAAAGAAGCAATCACAGGAGAGAATGTAGAAGTGATCTATTCTACATTTGACGAGCTGCCGGAACATCACAGACGTGTATCAGAGATGGTGATCGAGCGTGCAAAACGCCTGGTAGAGCATAAAAAAGATGTCATGATTCTGTTAGACAGTATTACAAGACTTGCAAGGGCATATAACCTTACTGTTCCACCGAGTGGAAGAACATTGTCGGGAGGTCTTGATCCGGCTGCGCTTCATATGCCAAAACGAATCTTTGGTGCGGCGAGAAATATGAGAGAAGGCGGAAGCCTTACCATTCTTGCCACAGCGCTTGTAGATACCGGAAGTAAGATGGATGATGTCATCTATGAAGAATTTAAAGGAACCGGTAACATGGAACTTGTATTAGATCGTAAATTACAGGAAAAACGAGTATTCCCTGCGATTGATATTCCAAAATCAGGGACAAGACGTGAGGATCTTCTGCTGTCTTCGGAGGAGCAGGAGGCGGTTTATACAATGCGAAAAGCGTTGAATGGAATGAAGCCGGATGAGGCAGTAGACAACATTTTGAACATGTTTGCACGTACAAAGAACAACGAAGAATTTGTTCAAATGGTAAAAAAGACGAAGTTTTTATAAAAAATTTATAGAAAAACTTGCAAAGAACTGGCATCTGTGGTACAATGACAAAGCTGTTTAGAAAGTAGAAATCATCGCGGGCATCGTTTGAGATGTACTTGACAGACGATGGCCTACGCACAAATAAAATTATTAAAGAGGTGAAAATCATGAGAGAAGGAATACATCCAGAATACCATCAAGCAACAGTAACATGTAACTGTGGGAACACATTTGTAACAGGATCTACAAAAGAAGATATCCACGTAGAAATTTGTTCAAAATGTCATCCATTCTACACAGGACAACAAAAAGCTGCTCAGGCTCGTGGTCGTGTTGATAAGTTTAACAAAAAATACGGAATTCAGGAATAAGAGAATCCAAATGAACGGGTTGAGGTCAATGCATCTCAACCCTTTTGTTTCTTTATGGAAAGGCAGGAACTATGAAATCATCAAACATAGGCGGTCAGGCTGTACTCGAAGGAATTATGATGAAAAACGGCAAGGACTATGCGGTTGCAGTGCGAAAGCCTGACAAAGAGATTGAAGTCAAAAAAGACGAATATAGGAGTTTTATAAAGTGGGAAAAGCTCACTAAGATTCCGTTTATCAGAGGAATTTTTAATTTTATAGATTCCATGGTATTAGGTATGAAGACGCTTACTTATTCAGCCAGCTTTTATGAAGAGGAGGAGACGTCACGTGTCTTGACGGAGGAAGAAGCAAAGAAACAGGAGAAAAAGGAAAATGTGCTTATGGGAATTACCGTGGCAGTTTCGATTGTGCTGGCGATGGGAATATTTATGGTGCTGCCATATTTTATTTCCGGTTTGTTTGACAAAGTTATTTCCTCCAGATTTATAAAGTCTGTCATAGAAGGTTTGATCAGAATTGCTATTTTTATCGGCTATATCTTGCTCATTTCTCGGATGAAGGATATACAGAGGGTTTTTATGTACCACGGTGCAGAGCATAAATGTATCAATTGCATTGAGCACGGATTAGAGTTGAATGTGGAGAATGTAAGAAAAAGTTCGAAGCAGCACAAACGTTGTGGAACAAGCTTTCTGTTTTTTGTGTTGTTTGTCAGCATCATTGTATGTTTTTTTATTACCGTAGAATCTCCGGTGCTAAGAGTTGTGCTCCGTATTGCGCTGATTCCACTGATTGCAGGAATTTCTTATGAGATGATTCGTTTGGCGGGAAACAGCGACAATCCAGTCGTAGAGCTTTTGAGTAAACCGGGACTGGCGCTTCAGAATCTGACGACAAAAGAGCCGGAAGACGATATGATCGAAGTGGCAATCAAGGCAGTGGAGGAAGTATTTGACTGGAAAGAATATCTGAGAGAAAATTTTGGAGCGGATGTAAGATGACATTGAAAGAAGCGTATGAATATGGCCGGGAGCGATTAAACGCAGCTGGGATTGAAGAGTGTTCTGTTGATGCATGGTATCTGCTTGAATTTGTCACAGGGCTTGACAGAACAGCATATTTTTTGAAGCCGGATGAGAAGATCACGGATGAGCAGGGCTCTTTATATAAAGCCTATCTGGAGCAGAGGGCGCAGCATATTCCACTTCAGCATATCACAGGTGTTCAGGAATTTATGGGATTGGAATTTGCGGTCAATGAACATGTCCTTGTTCCAAGGCAAGACACGGAGACGTTGGTGGAATGTGTGCTGTCTTATGTTCAGCCACAGATGAAAGTGCTGGATATGTGTACCGGTTCCGGTTGTATACTGATCAGTCTGATGAAATTAGGAAAGATCGCGCAGGGAGTGGGAGCAGATATTTCAGACGAAGCTCTGAAGACAGCAAAAAAAAATGCCGAGAAACATCAGGTGGAACCACTGTTGATAAAAAGCGATTTATTTGAAAATATTGTGGATAAGTATGATGTGATTGTGTCAAATCCACCATATATCAGAACAGCGGTGATTGAAGAATTAAAAGAAGAGGTGAGATGCCACGATCCGATTCTTGCTCTTGACGGAAAAGAGGATGGACTTTATTTTTATAGAAAATTGATAGAACAAAGTCCGATGTATCTGAAAAAAGGTGGAATGTTGTATTTTGAGATTGGACATGATCAGGGGCAGGATGTAAAATGTCTGATGGAAAAAGCCGGATTTGAGGATGTGATGGTGAAAAAGGACCTCGCAGGACTTGACCGGGTTGTCTTTGGCGTGTACAATATTGCAGAAGGTGAACACATAGAAAAAGGTATATAGTATAGAAGAAAATGTTGCCCGCCATGCGGGCGGATGAGAATATGGAGGAATGGACATGTTTGATAAATTAGATGATTTGCTTATTCGTTTTGAAGAGCTTATGAGTGAACTGCAGGAACCGGATGTGGCAAACGATCAGAATCGTTTCAGAAAATTGATGAAAGAGCAATCAGATCTTGCTCCGATTGTAGAAGCATACAATGAATATAAGAGTGCGAAGCAGGCAATCACAGACAGTGAAGAGATGTTGGAGATGGAGTCTGACGAAGAGATGCGCGAGCTTGCAAAAGAGGAGCTTTCTTCTTCTAAAAAGCGTGTGGAAGAGCTGGAGCATGAATTGAAGATTTTACTTCTTCCAAAAGACCCGAACGATGATAAGAACATTATGGTCGAGATCCGCGCGGGTGCAGGTGGAGATGAATCTGCATTGTTTGCGGCAGAAGTGTACCGTATGTATGTGCATTATGCGGAGAGCAGGCATTGGAAGACCGAGATGATTTCATTTAGTGAAAATGGGATCGGAGGATTCAAAGAAGTTGTATTTATGGTAAGTGGTCAAGGTGTATATTCACGAATGAAATATGAAAGTGGTGTACATCGTGTGCAGCGTGTTCCGGAGACAGAATCCGGCGGACGTATCCACACTTCTACAATCACTGTGGCAGTCATGCCGGAGGCGGAAGAAGTGGATGTTGTCATTGATGAAAAAGATATCCGTATCGATGTTATGCGTGCGTCCGGAAATGGTGGACAGTGTGTCAATACAACTGACTCAGCGGTTCGTCTGACTCACTACCCGACAGGAATTGTAATTTACAGCCAGACAGAAAAATCACAGTTACAGAACAAGGAAAAAGCGTTCCGTTTACTTCGTTCAAAGCTGTATGAGTTAGAGTTGGAAAAACAGCAGTCAGCAGAGGCGGAAGCAAGAAGAAGCCAGATTGGTACAGGAGATCGTTCTGAAAAGATCAGAACATACAACTTCCCACAGGGACGTGTGACAGAACACCGTATCAAATTGACGTTGTATAAGATTGATAATATTATGAATGGAGATCTGGACGAGATCATAGATAGCCTGATTGCGGCAGACCAGGCAGCGAAACTGGCGAATATGAATGAATAGATTATAAAAAGAAATAGAAATTGGCTTAAGAATGTAAGAAGAGCTGATTTCTATTTTTTTGATTGATATTTTTGTTCTGCCTCGTAGAATTCATTTATATCGAGCAGGATTGCACTTTTTTTCTTCCTATAGTATGATATTTGAGAAGAAGGAGGAGAAACATCTGATGAGAGAAAAATTAAAAAAATTATTTTCATATTATAAACCGTATCGGGTTTTGTTTTACAGTGATATGTTTTTTGCAATTTTGGGAGCAGTTATCACGTTAGTGATTCCGCTGATCGTGCGCTATATCACGAATGAGGTGGTTTATTTTAATCACCATAAAGCGATGCAGACAATTCTCGTATTAGGTGCGGTGATGATCGGACTCGTTATCGTCGAGTTTGGCTGCAATTATTTTATTGCATATTATGGGCATATTATGGGGGCTTATATGGAAGCAGATATGCGCAGTGACATCTTTGGGCATTATCAGAAACTGACATTTGCTTTTTATGACAATCAGAAGGTTGGGGCATTATTGTCGCGTATTACGAGTGATTTATTTGATATTACGGAGCTTTTGCATCATGGGCCGGAGGACGTGGTCATCTCGATCATAAAACTGGTCGGTGCATTTGTGATTTTGATCAATATCAATGCACCGCTTACAATTGTTGCGTTTGTGTTCGTGCCGGTGATGGCTCTGTTTGCATGGTACTATAATCGAAAGATGAAACGTGCATTTAAGCGCAACCGCGAGAAAATCGCGGATATCAACAGCCAGATTGAGGACAGTCTTTCCGGTATCCGTGTGGTAAAGTCGTTTGCAAACGAAGAGATTGAGATGAAGAAATTCAATCAGGGAAATAAGAATTTTGTGAATGCAAAAAAAGTAAGCTACCGGTATATGGCAGGATATAATTCGGGATTAAGTGCATTGACAACGCTTGTGACTGTTGCAGTGCTTTTGGCTGGAGTAAGCTTTTTGACATCGGGTACGATCATCGTGACAGATTTGGTTACATTTTTGCTGTATATCAATAATTTCGTAGAACCTGTAAAAAAACTGATGAACTTTACAGAGATGTTCCAAAATGGATATTCTGGATTTGAGCGATTTCAGGAAATTATGGCAATTGCACCGGATATCAAAGATGAAAAGGATGCGATAGCTGTAGATCATCTAAAGGGAGATATTACATTTGAAAACGTTTCTTTCTACTATGAAGAAAGTGCAGAGAAAGTATTAAATAATATTCAGTTAAAAGTAGATGCGGGAGATTATATGGCATTAGTGGGACCGTCAGGAGTCGGCAAGACAACGCTTTGCAGTTTGATACCGAGATTTTATGATGTGTCTGAGGGAAGCATTCAGATTGATGGAATGGATATCAGGCATATAAAATTGGCGGATTTGCGAAACAATATCGGAATTGTACAGCAGGATGTGTATCTGTTTGCAGGAACGATCATGGACAATATCCGCTATGGCAATCCAAATGCGACAGACGAGGAAGTTATTCGCGCGGCAAAGCGGGCAAATGCACATGAATTTATCATGAGTTTTCCGGAAGGATATGATACCGATATCGGACAGCGCGGAGTGAAATTGTCAGGAGGGCAGAAACAGAGACTTTCGATTGCCCGTGTGTTCTTGAAGAATCCACCGATTCTTATTTTTGATGAGGCGACATCGGCGCTTGACAATGAGAGTGAACAGGTAGTACAAAAGTCGTTAGAAGAACTTGCAAAAGACCGGACGACGTTTGTGATTGCACACCGTCTGTCAACAATTCGCAATGCAAAGCGGATTCTTGTGCTGACAGAAAATGGAATTGAAGAAGAAGGAACACATGAAGAATTGATGTCAAAAAAAGGTGTATATGAATCACTTTACAAAATGCAGTTCCGTTCTTAGTATATAAAAGAAATGTAAATTTTTTCAAGTCCGACTAAAAAAGTGGGAAAAATATGGTATACTTTTAAAGTATGAAAAAATAGCAAAGGAGAAGGGTAATTTTATGGAAGAAATTCAGTTTAAACGACCGGAAATAGAAGACCGCGAACTTATAGAGTCCTATTTTCGGAAATATCCGAGCCGCAGCTGTGAGAGAACATTTGTCAATGTATTTTTATGGTCAAGACACTATAAAGTGACATTTGCAGAGATAGAACATACGATTGTATTCAAATCAGAGGATCACGGTCTGGCGTTTGCCTATCCGGTAGGAGCCGCGGAGGATGTGAAACGGGTGCTTGAATTTTTGATGGAATATAGTGCAAAAAAAGAGGCGCCATTTGTGTTATATAATGTAACGGAGGATAACTTCAGACAACTGGAGGAGTGGTATCCGGGACAGTACCAGATTGAGTACAACAGAGATATTGCTGATTATGTGTATGAATCGGAAAAACTTGCGACATTGTCCGGCAAAAAACTTCATGCGAAACGAAATCATATCAACAAATTTAAGGCGACATTTGATGACTGGTGTTATGAGCCGATCACAAAGGAGAATGTAGAAGAATGTTTCCAGATGGCGTTGAAGTGGAGAAATGAAAGCGGATGTGAGGAAGATGTGGAAAAGAATGCAGAGATGTGCGTGACACTCAATTCGCTGCGTTTGTTTGAAGAACTGGAATTGAAAGGAGGACTTCTTCGGGTAAATGGAGAGATTGTGGCATTTACCATGGGAGAGCCGATCAGTGAAGATACGTTTGTGGTTCATATTGAGAAGGCATTT
The DNA here is from genome assembly GCF_900104635.1 of Coprococcus phoceensis. Taxonomy (NCBI): domain Bacteria; kingdom Bacillati; phylum Bacillota; class Clostridia; order Lachnospirales; family Lachnospiraceae; genus Coprococcus; species Coprococcus phoceensis. Next base: position 1,868,299 of record NZ_FNWC01000007.1, on the reverse strand, counting down.
GCGGATGTGCAGGGAGCGTATCCAATGATCAATCAGCAATTTGTAGAGCATGAATGTATGAATTACAAATATGTGAACCGCGAGGAAGATACAGGAGCTGAGGGACTTCGCAAGGCGAAATTGTCTTACCGCCCGGTATTCCTTGTAGAAAAAGGCGTTGTTACAAAAAAATCAGAATCATAAAGGAGAACGATACGATGATAGCAGAAAAGATGAAAAATATGGTGGCAAACAGCTCCGCAATCCGTGCGATGTTCGAGGAGGGGAATCGTCTGGCACAGATTTATGGAGCGGAGAATGTGTTTGATTTTAGTCTTGGGAACCCGAATGTCCCGGCTCCGGAGGCTGTAAAACAGGCAATGATTGAGATTTTGAATGAAGAAGATCCGGTGGCGCTTCACGGCTATACGAACAGCAATGCAGGCTATGCAGATGTGAGACAGGCAGTGGCAGATTCATTAAATGAGCGGTTTGAGACAGCATTTTCCGGAAATAACATTGTCATGACAGTTGGAGCGGCAGGTGGACTTAATGTAGCGTTGAAGATTTTGCTGAATCCGGGAGACGAAGTGATCGCGTTTGCACCATATTTTGGAGAATACAGAAGTTACACAGCAAATTTTGATGGTGTGCTTGTCGAGGTTTCTCCTAATACAGAAAATTTCCAGCCGAAACTTGATGAGTTTGAGCAGAAGATTACGGCAAAGACGAAGGCGGTTATCGTAAATACACCGAATAATCCGACCGGAGTTGTGTATTCAGAGGAGACGATTCAAAAGCTGGCTGCTATCATGGAAACAAAACAAAAAGAATTTGGAACAGATATCTATCTGATTTCCGATGAACCGTATCGTGAACTGGCATATGATGGTGTGGAGGTACCATATCTGACAAAATACTATAACAATACAATCGTCGGTTATTCTTATAGCAAATCGCTTTCGCTGCCGGGCGAACGAATTGGATATCTTGTGATTCCGGATGAGGTGGCAGACAGTGAAGACTTGATTTCAGCAGCGAGTGTGGCAACACGTATTTTAGGGTTTGTCAACGCACCGACTTTGCAGCAGAAGGTCGTAAAAAAATGTTTGAATGAAAAGACAGATATTTCTTACTATGACAGAAACAGAGAGACACTTTACAACGGTTTGTCAGAGCTTGGATTTGAATGCATTAAGCCGGAAGGAGCTTTTTATCTGTTTGTGAAATCACCGATGGCAGATGAGAAGGCGTTCTGTCAGGCGGCGAAAAAATATAATATACTGATCGTTCCGGGAAGTTCTTTTGCATGTCCTGGATATGTGCGTATCGCATATTGCGTATCGCATGAGACCATTGTAAATTCACTGCCGAAATTTAAAGAACTTGCAAAAGAGTACTTCTAAAGGAAGGATAAAAAGATGAGAGTATTTGAAAACAATATCAGAAAAGTAGAGCCGTATGTTCCGGGAGAACAGCCACAGGGAAATGTGATCAAATTGAATACAAATGAAAATCCGTATCCGCCGGCGCCGGGAGTGCGCACGGCGCTTCAGAATATGGATACAGACCTGATGCGCCGTTATCCGGATCCAACGGCAGGAGAACTCGTACATACATTGGCGGAATATTATGGTGTGAAGGATGAACAGGTATTTGTGGGGGTTGGCTCGGATGATGTGCTGGCAATGTGTTTTCTCACATTTTTCAATTCCCAAAAACCAATTTTGTTTCCGGATATTACCTATTCTTTTTACAAAGTGTGGGCAGAGCTTTACCGGATTCCATATGAGTGTCCACAGGTTGATTCACAGTTCCGTATTGTAAAAGAAGATTACTACAAAGAAAATGGCGGTGTTATTTTCCCGAATCCGAATGCTCCGACTTCAATCTATGAAGAGTTGGATTTTGTGGAGGATATTCTGCAGCACAATCAGGATGTGATCGTGATTGTGGATGAGGCGTATATTGATTTTGCGGGGAAATCGGCGATGGAGCTGATTGACCGATATGACAATCTGATTGTCGTGCAGACATTTTCGAAAGCTCGTTCTATGGCAGGAATGCGTATTGGTTATGCCATCAGCAATCCGACCTTGATCAAATATCTCAATGATGCGAAATATTCTTTCAATTCTTATACGATGAATCAGACGTCGCTGGTCTGTGGCGTGGAGGCAGTGAAAGACAGAATATACTTTGAAGAGCAGACAGCAAAGATCATAGAGACTAGAGAGTGGTCAAAAAAGGAACTTTCTGCGCTTGGATTTGTATTTCCGGATTCCAGATCTAACTTTATCTTTGCAAAGCATCCTGAATTCGACGCAAAAGAATTGTTTGAAGCCTTGAAAAAAGAGGACATCTATGTTAGATTTTTAGGAGGTTCCAGAATCAAAGATTATTTAAGGATTTCGATTGGAACAAGACAAGAGATGGAAATGTTGATTTCGTTTCTGAAAACATACATAGAAGAGCGTAAGGAGATTAAAACATGTTAAAGCAAGTATTACAGGGAATGGTAGTGGGGATTGCTAACATTATTCCTGGTGTGAGCGGTGGGACGATGATGGTTGCCATGGGACTTTACGACCGGCTGATCCATGCCATTACACATCTGAAAAAAGAATTCAAGGAAAGTATGAAACTTTTAATCCCAATTTTTATCGGAGCGGGAATTGCGATTGTCGCATTGTCAAGATTGTTTGAGTTCCTGCTGGAGACATATCCGATTCCGACGAATTTTGCGTTTTGCGGTCTGATTGCAGGAAGTCTTCCGTTTATCTTTAAAAAAGTGAAGGGACATGCGGTGACAGTCGGAAAGATCATTCCGTTTTTGGCATTTTTTGGAATTGTAATCTTGATGGCAGTGATGGGAGAGACAAGTGGGAATGCAGCAGATGTAAGTTTCAATGTAATTAATGTAGTGAAGCTGTTTGGAGTCGGTGTCATTGCAGCAGCGACGATGGTAGTACCGGGAGTCAGTGGTTCCATGATGCTGATGCTGCTTGGATATTATGATACGATTTTGAAAGCAATTAATAATTTTATTGATGCACTTATGGCATTTGACATGAATGGACTTTTAACAGGTGTCGGTATTCTTGCACCGTTTGGAATTGGTGTAGTAATAGGAATATTCCTGATTGCGAAAATCATTGAGTTTATTTTCTCGAAGGCAGAGATTCATGCATATTATGCGATCATCGGTCTGATTCTTGCATCTCCAATTGCAATTCTGTTAAAGACAGACTGGAGCGGTGTTTCTGTGATTATAATTGTGATAAGCGTAGTTACATTTGCGGCAGGATGGTTTGCGGCAAGCAAGCTTGGCGGTGAGTAAGATGAATATCCGAATGAGATTAGAAAGTCTGGCAGAGCCAGACTTTCGTGCGTTTATGGCAAAATTGACACCGAATGTTCCGAAAGAAAATATGCTTGGAGTGAGAATCCCAAAGCTTCGAAAACTTGCAAAAGAGCTTGCAAAAACAGATTGGCGAACTTATTTGGAAGAGGCAAAAGATGACAGCTTTGAAGAGATTATGCTGCAGGGACTGGTAATCGGATATATAAAAGCAGAACTTTCAGAGATACTTATTCAAGTGGAACAGTTTCTCCCAAAGATTGATAATTGGGCGGTATGTGACAGTTTTTGTGCGGGACTGAAGCTGCCGAAACAATATCCGCAGGAGATGTGGGAATTTATCGTACCGTATCTGAAAGATGCAAGACCGTATTATATTCGGTTTGGTGTTGTCATGCTGCTCGATTATTATACTGATCGAGAGCATGTAAAAGAAGGCCTCGCTCTGCTTGACCAGATACGGAATGAAGACTATTATGTAAAAATGGCAGTCGCATGGGCAGTTTCTATTTATTATATTAAGCTTCCCGATGAGACGATGGCATATTTGAAGAAAAACAACCTGGATGATTTTACATACAATAAAGCGCTGCAAAAGATTACCGAATCTTTAAAGATATCAAAAGAGACGAAACAGATGATTCGCAGTATGAAAAGAAAGTAGGAAAGGGGGAAGGTGAGAAAATATGGAAAAAGAGACAGCGTATAAACATGAGCTTGTCGTACCAAATGAAGATCTGCCATTCAAATTGTTTGTGTTTGAGGGCAAAGAAGGAAATTATGTGAGGGACAGACACTGGCATCGTTCAATTGAAATTTTTGCCGTGTTTGAAGGGAGTCTTACATTTATTTTAGATGAGAAAAAAGTGCCGCTCAAAGCGGGAGAATTTATTATCGCGAACTCGAATGAGGTTCACTCTGTTTTTTCACCGAAACCGAATCTGACGATAGTACTGCAGATTCCAATGGCAACGTTTGAAAATTACTATTCTGAGGAACGATTTGTATTGTTTTCCCATGAACCTGGTGTGGACGACAGTCAGATGATGGAATTAATTCAGAATATGTATGAGAATTACGTCAAGAGAGCATGCGGATATGAGTTTCAAGTACAAAGTCAGTTCTACATGCTTATGTACCTCATGATCACACAGTATCGCATTAATGAAGTGAGTGAGGATATGGTGAAAAATCACAGGAAGTTGAATCGGCTTTCATCGATTACTTCCTATATCCGAGATAATTATCAAAAAGAATTATCGTTGGAGTATATTGCAGAGATATTTGGGTATTCGCCGACGTATTTATCAAAAATGTTTCAGAAGTATGCAAAGATCAATTATAAAGCGTATTTACAAAGTGTGCGTGTAGAGTATGCTTATCAGGAGCTTGTCAAAACGGACAAGACAATCAGTGAGATTGCGGCAAAACATGGATTTTCGAATCAAAAGGCATTTGCAAAAGAGTTTCAGAAGAAATATGGAATGCTGCCAAGTGAATATCGAAAGAATATACGATGATCAATCGAATATTATTATATGAGGAGAAGGGATATGAAGAGAACAAAGTTAGCATTTTTAGTACTGTCAGCGATGCTGATAGTGACAGGGTGCAAAGAGAAAGAACAGGATTTGCTTAACAAAGACGATCCGGTCACGATTGAGGTCTGGCATTATTATAATGGAGCACAGCAAGATGAATTCAACAGGCTGGTTAGAGAATTCAACAAGACAGTTGGAAAAGAAAAGGGGATTGTCGTTGAGGGATCCGGGCAGGGAACCATCAGTGAATTGGAAGCAAATGTATTAGATGCGATTCAGGGAAAAGCAGGGGCGGATCAGATGCCGAATATGTTTGCAGCCTATGGGGATGCAGCGTATGAAGTCGATCAATTGGGATATGCAGTTGATCTGAAACCTTATTTTACAGAAGAGGAACTGAGCAAATATGTAGAGGGATATATTACAGAGGGAAATTTTTCGGGAGAAGACTCACTAAAGATTTTTCCGGTGGCGAAGTCGGTAGAATTACTAATGTTAAATAAGACGGATTGGGAGAAATTTTCCTCTTCAGTCGGTGTGACAACAGAAGAATTGAGTACGATAGAGGGCATTACAGAAACTGCAAAAAAATATTACGAGTGGACAGACAGTTTGACTGAGGAACAAAATGATGGGAAAGCGTTCTTTGGAAGGGATGCATTTGCAAATTATATGCTGGCAGGATATCGACAATTGTCAACTGATATGTTTAGTAAAGAGAATAATAAAATTGTACTTCATTTTGAGGAAGATGTGGTGAGAAAACTGTGGGACAATTATTATGTACCCTATATTAGCGGATACTTTGATTCATCCGGAAAATTCCGAAGTGACGATATAAAAGTGGGGAATATTCTTGCATGTGTCTCTTCGTCTTCCAGTGTTACATATTTTCCTGATCGGGTGATATTAAATGACGAAGAAAGCTACCCGATTGAGTTGAAAGTGCTGGAATGTCCCAAATTTCAAGGCGGAAAAGACTATCAGATACAGCAGGGAGCCGGAATGCTGGTGTTAAAAAGCAGTGAAAAGGAACAGCGGGCATGCGCCGAGTTCTTAAAGTGGTTCACAAGCGATGAACAGAATATCGCATTCTCGACGGCCAGCGGTTATTTGCCAGTCACAAAATCTGCGAATAATCTTGATAAAGTGACAGAAGTGACGAAAGTGGAGCAATCGGTAAAAAAAGTTCTGCGTACCAGCTTTGAAATGATTGGGGATAATCAGATGTACACATCGATTCCGTTTAAAAATGGAACAACTGCCAGAGTGTTTTTGGAAAAGGGAATGCGAGATCTGGCAAAACAGGACAGAGAGATTGTGGAACAGAATCTGGAAAGTGGGATGACGCTTCAGCAAGCAGTCAGCCAATTTGACAATGACGATTATTTCCACAAATGGTATGAAGATACAAAAACTCAGTAGGAATTGCTGGTGCAGCAGTAAAGGAGGAATTATGTTTCGAAAGTTTAGAAAAAACAAGTCTATTTTCTCCTATTTGCTGCTTGGGATGTGTATGCTTATTTTGGCTGAGACAGCAATTTTATCAGAAAGTCTCCGAGTGGGCGGAATCTATGAAAAACTAAATCAGAATGCAAAAGATATTGTGGATCAAAAAGTAATTAACCGAAGTGCCTCTCTGCAAAACGAAATGGTGAACAACTGGTCGAACCTGTCAAAACTAGCTGACAATATTAATAAGATTGCGGAAGAACTGGACAGAGAGGGAAGTATTGAATTTGAAACACTGGACGAAAGTTCGGACTCTGCGGAACCACTTATTCTAAAAGCAGTAGACCAGCTGATTTCGACGATGTGCTCACAGCGTGTGACGGGAGCCTATATCGTTCTAAATAACCATAATTTAGATGATGGGATTGAAGATAAACCGGGAGTATATTTAAGAGATTTTGATCCGATGTCTAAGAGCTCAAGTGAAAATGGCGATATATTAATCGAGCGTGCGCCGGCGGAAGTGGTGAAATCGCTAAATATTGCGACGGACTCTGCGTGGCGTCCTCGTTTTGAATTCCAAAAAGAAAATGTCACGTATTATGATTTTTTCTATACACCATATCAGCAGGCACTCAAAAGTAATGGAGAGTACAGTGCTGAGGAGATGGGATATTGGGGCGGAAAGTACAGACTGAATGGAACTAAATACGATGCGATTACATATTCTCTTCCGCTGATCAATGCCAAAGGAGTTGTCTATGGAGTTGTGGGAATCGATATCACATTAGACTATTTAAGTAAGATTTTGCCAAGCACAGAGTTGTTAGATGATGAAAACAGCTGTTATATGATTGCGCTCAACCAAGATGGTGAGCTGTCGATGGAAGGATTTGCTGTGAGTGGAAGTGCATGTGAAAAGAACACCTCGAAAGTGAATCTCACTAAGTTGGATAATGACTATTATGTATGCAGTGAGGGCAGAAAATTATACACGTCAAGGCAGCGCCTCAATATTTATAATGATAATACGCCATATGGCAACCAGCAGTGGATGCTGGTGGGGATTGCGGATACAGAATCGCTGTTTGCGTTTACTGGCAAGATAAAATCTATTTTGCTTTTTGCAATTGTTCTGACAGTAGCAGTGGGAATTGTTGGAAGCCTTATCTTTAGCTATATCATTTCAAGACCGATTAAAAAGCTGACAGAAGAGGTTGACCGGGCAAATGTAAAAGATGAGATTCGATTCAAGAGGACAAATATTGCGGAAATTGACCGCTTCGCGCGCACGATGGAAAAATTGAATCAAAATGTGAGAGATACTTCCTCTAAGTTTACAAATTTGCTTCAGATGGCAAGTGTAAAGCTGGCTGGGTTTGAATATAATGACGATACTCAGGAACTGTTTTTATCAGATAATTTTTTCGAGATTTTCCTCAATGATGAAATCAATGCCGCCTCTCTGACACTAGAGCAGTTTAAAAAAGCATTTGATCCATATAAGCAATATATTGTGTCTTCCGACTATAGTCAGAAACAGTACTTGTTTCAGATTCCGGATAAAAATAATGTGGTGTATGTGAATCTTCGCTTGTTGGAGAAGGGGAACATTTATACCGGAATCATTGAAGATGTGACAAATACTGTGATTGAAAAACAGGTAATTGAATATGAACGTGACCACGATACATTGACAGGGCTTTTAAATCGCGGTGCATTCATTAGGATTATGAATGACTTGTTTGAAAACCATAGAGCTGAGCTGAAAACAGCAGCATTATTGATGCTCGATTTAGATAATTTGAAATATATAAATGACAATTACGGTCATGAAAACGGAGATAACTATATTGCAAAAGCAGCAGAGATATTTGTCCGCAACAGCCCTGAAAACACGGTTATTTCTCGTATTTCAGGGGATGAATTCTATATATTCTTCTATGGGTATGAGAATGAAGCGGTGATTACAGAGTTGATTGCACATTTAAAATCAGCAATTCGAAAGACAACAATTCCGATTGGAGAAAAATCTTTCCAGATGGAAGTGTCGGGAGGACTGGCTTGGTATCCAAAAGACAGTGAGTCATTCGAAAAACTGCAGCATTTTGCGGACTATGCAATGTATAAGATCAAGCATAGCAGTAAAGGGGATATGACAGATTTTGATCGGGATGAGTATCTGAGAGATTCGTTCAAAAGAGAAGTGAAAGATGAATTGAAGACGATTATCACAAATAAAACACTGCAGTTTTATTTCCAGCCAATCATAAGCAGTAAAGATGGATCCGTCTTTGCGTATGAGTCTTTGATGAGATCATTTACGCCATCACTAAAGTCTCCGCTGGACATTTTAAAAGTTGCCAAAGAAGAAAACTGTCTGAATGCGATAGAAGAACTTACGTGGGAACTTGCGCTTGATACGTTTGCGACCCACGTAAATAATAATTTGATTGATAAACATTCAAAAATATTTATCAACTCTATTGCCAATCAAATCTTAAGTGACAAAAAGGTGAAGGAGTTAGAGGAAAAATATGCTGAATATCTGGGAAATGTAGTGTTGGAAGTCACAGAGGGAGAATGTGTTGATGAAAATCATCAAAATCAAAAAGCAAAGCTTATGAAAAAATGGCATGCAGAGCTGGCTTTGGACGACTATGGAAGCGGATATAACAGCGAGAAAATGTTGTTATCCATCTCGCCGAAGTTTATTAAAATCGACATGGACATTATTCGAAATATTGACAGTAATCCGGATAAATGCAAAATCGTGGAAAATATTGTGGGCTATGCGCACGAGCGTGAGATGAAAGTGATTGCCGAGGGAATCGAAACAATTGAAGAACTGAAACAGGTTATCAGGTTAAGGGTAGATTATCTTCAGGGATATTTGTTTTCAAAACCACAATATGTGCCGCCAAAGATACGAGATAACATAGTGAAACTGATTCAGGTAGTGAATGAGGAAGTGTAAAAAAATGGAGCAGAGGACACTTTGAGGAGTGTCGGCTGCTCCATTTTCGTCATAGAAAAGTCTTTCTTGTAAGAAAGAAGAACATTGGGACTTGACTAGAGATATTGTTCATGACGCTTTATCCAGTCCTTTAAAACCATATTAACATATTGACTGAAATTCCGGTCGTCCTCTTCTGCCAAGTCTTTGATTTTTTCAATTACAGTCTCATCTAGTGTGATACTTACTTTGTTTTTTAATGGCTTCATAACATTTCCTTTTTTATGATAATATATCATTATATGCAATTTTATGTTGCAATATGCTATAAAGTAGGATAAAATACTACCGTAACGAAGGCGTATAATTTTTTGGATTGATAACTTAATATTGCTTTATTAAAATTGAGAAAATGCATATAAATTTAAACATAGTGGGTACGATGCCTCATAGGCGGATATTTCCCAGTTAGCAGGATGGTATACGATCCTGCTCCTATGGAGGCGGCAGAACCTATCTTTGTTGAGAGGTCTGCTGTTTTTTTGTGTAAAAAGAAATAGTTGATGTATTTTATAAGAATCTCTCAAAAGCATCTTCAGTAGAAATAAGATACATTCCAATGACTTCGTTGCAGTTTTTATTGGATATTCTAGAAAGAAAGGAGGGAAATGATGAACAAATTTGGTTTGAAAACCAATAGGATGCATCGAATGATTGCGGCAGCTCTTTGCGTCGCAATGCTGATGGGAATGATTTTTCAAGTAACGTTGTTCTCGGCACCGGAAGGGGAGAAAGAGGAGCCGGAGCAGGCAGTTACAAGAGTTGCTGATGTGAGTACGATAAACAGTTGGCAGGAGTATTTCGGAAGTGAGACGGATACGTCTAATGCCGGTAAGATATGGACGGATAAGACGGTTGTAGATGGAGATATCACATTGCAGTCAATTGAAGGCGATAACAATAGTACTACAATATCCAGAAAAGAAACGGATAATTTTTTGGTGGGATTGTCAGCACTTAGCTCAACGAAATCGGTTACACTAGAGGCGGCAATTCCGGTGGATGTTATGCTTGTATTGGATATTTCTGGAAGTATGGCGGAAAATGAGGATGACCAAAAAATTAGCATGCTGGTAAAGGCGGTAAATAGTACAATTCAGGAAATTTTAGATATGAATAAAAAAAACAGGGTAGGGGTTGTTCTGTATTCGGGTGCACTTAACTATGATGAAGATTCCAAAGAAGATACTGCAAGCTGTCCGTTGCCGTTAGACAGATATACAACTAATGATGGAATATTTTTTTCAGTAATAAATTACCCTGGTAGTTCCAGGATTGAACTCGGAAAGAATGTTAAAAATTCTGCTGGAAATCCGATGTATAATGAAGAGTTGTCTTATGCAGTGCAAGGGAACACTTATATTCAAAATGGTTTGATGGAAGCCTTCCAAAAATTAATTCCTGATTCGAATGGAAATAGTGAAGGAAGAATTCCTGTTATCACACTTATGAGTGATGGTGCACCGACAGCGGCAAGTGTGCATTATGCGGAGCGAGGAGATTCTACGGTAGGATACGGCAGAGAGACAGATATTCGTATGGCGTTTCTTACACAGCTGACAGGGGCATGGGTAAAAAAAATGTTGTCGGAATCATATTCTAAGACCCCATTATTTTATACAGTAGGGTTGTTAGCACAGCTTACTGGTGATGATAACAAGTATGCCCGCATGGTTTTAAATCCTTCGGAGAATACAGAAGTTGAATTAGACAGTTGGTGGAATACATTTTTAGAGGCAGCGGAGGGAGAAACAGTACATTTAGAAGCGGTTGGAAAATCAATAGATGTTCCAAAGGTGGATAATCAATTACAAAAAGCGGAATCAGGAGAATGTACAGACCGATATTATGTAGATGAGTTTTTTAATGCAAGCAGTGCGGACGACTTAATCGCAAAGTTTGAAGAACTTGTAGAGAGGATAAAAATTCAATCAGCAGAATTGCCAACGGAAGAAGGCGCTTCCAATTATTCAGGATATCTTGCATTTGAAGATACGCTTGGAGAATATATGAGCGTAGGTGATATAACAGGAGTAATGTATGGTGGAAAACTACATACAGGAAGCACATTTGCAGAAAAAATGAAAAAAGATGGAAATGCCACTGCAGAAGAAAAGACAGAATTCCTAAAATCGTTAATAGAGCGCTTAACTATCACTGAAGAAGAGGCAGAGAAACTTTTAAAAAATGCACAAGATACAGGGCAAATTTGTTATGATGCATCGAGTGGGAATGCCAGTAATTATATTGCCTGGTATGCGAAAGAAGATGGAACATATTTGGCACCTTGTGCATATGAGGAAGTAAAACCTGAGAATGCTGCCTTTATAAATAAGTCTTATTTTTATTATGGAAGTTCGTCTGGAACAATATCTGGTGAAAAGTTGATGTATCTCGGTGTAAGAGTTGAAAACAATCTTACAACACATGTACAGACAGTGAGATTTTTCGTTCCGTCATCTTTGATTCCGCTTGTGAAATATAACGTGTTGAGAAATGCATCAAATGGCGAGGATAGCCATACTGAGAAAACAATAGCGTATCCGGTAAATCTTTTTTATGAGGTGGGTCTGAGAGATGGAATCAATGAATATGATTTGAGTGAAGTAGATTCTGGATATAGATATTTAGAGAAGGGTGATATATCAAAGACAGGAACATTTTATTCAAATGCATGGGAAGATAAAGCAGAAGTTCCAGAGGCAAAGACTTCGGTTCACTTTACTGTATCGGAAAAGAATGAATATTATTACTATACAGAGAATACTTCGATTTATATTAAGAGCGGTGAAAATGACTACAAACTCTACACTGGGGAAAAGCCAAATGCAGATGATGGAAATGAGTATTACTATCAAAAGATAGTCTATGAATTGGATGGAGGAATGCAGGAATTTACTCGGATGGATAAAGCATCATTGAATTTGGTGACGGCTATAGATGAAAATGCAGGATGGGCTATTCCGCAGGGAACTTTCCGACAAGAAACATTGGGTGAGAAAGACAAAGGCACTAATGGAAATGCAACAGGAACAACTGGATATGTTTACAAATCAATGCTTGAAGAAAATTCGGATATATATGAAATAAGTGGTGAGGACAAGATTTCAGAGAATGGTTCGGTTGTTGTATTTCTTGGGAATAACGGGAAAACGGTTGTCAAACAAGGTAAAATTGCAGTTTCAAAGACTGTAGATGAATTTTTTGAAGGAGACAATGAAGAGACGGAATTTAATTTTCAAATTAATTTAGATCCATCAGAAGAGGAAAAAATACCTGCTTCAATTATTGGAGAAAAAACGGCAGTCGGCGGTGAGAAAGCGACAGAGCAAATTGCTTGTGCAGTTGAAGATGGGATTCTCAAGTTTAATTTAAAATCAAAAGAAAATATAGAATTTTGGCTTCCAGCGGGAAAGGTTGTTTCAGTGGAAGAAATTGTTGGAAATGAAAAAACATATGACACAATCATGAAAGTTACACAAAATGGACAGACAGCAGAGCCTGTTACAACCAAAAAAGTGGAGAGTATTGGAATCAGAACACAATCAAAGACCTCTGTAGATGTAGTGAATAATTATAATCCACCTTCCGAGGTAATCAGATTATATAAAATTGACGATTCAGATCATGCATTAGAGGGGGCTACATTTGAACTTTATCGATTAAAATGTGTAAATCCCAAAGAGCATAATGATGAAATCCATAATAAAGTTATCAAAAATGGGGAACGACAAGAATGCTGGGAATGGATTGGAAAAGCGACTTCTGATAGATGGAGCGGATATTTGAATTTTGTAAACGATGAAAACAAAACCGTAAAATTTACAAAAGCTACTTACCGATTGATAGAGACAAAAGCACCAGAAGGGTATATGAGATCTGTTGGTCAATGGAATATGATTGTTGTTCCAGGAGGAGATAAAAGAGTTATTTTTAAAGAGATACCAGGGGAATATGGGGAAAAACCTACAGCAATAAAAGAAGCAGAAAATAGATTTTCTATTATAAATTACAAACCAATCAATCCACCAATTACAGGGGGACGTGGAATTGATCGTTTCCTTATTTTAGGAGCAGCAGTCACAATAAGTGGATTGATGATTACAGTGCATTTAGTTTTACAGAGAAAACGAGGTAAATTATAAAAATTTAAGTGTGAAATAAGAACAAAGGGAGAACATTTATGAGAAACAAAGGGATGAAATTATTATCAAAAATAGTGGCAGCCTGTATTGCGTTGGTACTTACAATTTCAATGGGGGTGCCGGTTCAAGCAAGCATTGAAAAGAATGAGAAACATACGATTACAGTAAATGGAAAAGAGACGGATGCAGGAGCGAATGTGAATGTCTATAAAATCGTGGATGTAAAATTTGATTATGACAATCAACAACCAATCAATCCTACTTATGTATGGGCAGATGGAGTAGCAAGTTGGTTGACCAGTCAAAAAGGATTTGAAAGTTATGTGGAAAATAACAATGAAGTTCCAAAATCTTTTGAAGAAGTGACAGGCGCTGAGCTGAGTAATCTTATGAGAAAACTTGAAGATGCAATCATAAGTGGAGAAATTAAGTTAAATAAGGCTGCCTCTGCAACAATGAGAGGACAAAAACCTACGTTAATATTTGACGGTATGGAAATGGGTCAATATTTGATTTTGACAACTCCAGATGAAAGTGGAGAACATAGTACTTATGAATATGCACCAGCTACAGCTAATATTGTACCAGTCTATGATGAAACCAAAAAAGAATGGTTCGCATATGATGCAGAAGTGACAATTAAAGGAAGTCCGGCAGCGATTGAAAAAGAAGTTGATGATCACACCGTAGAGATTGGTCAAAAAGTGAATTATACGGTAAATGTACCTGTTCCATATTATCCGGAAGATGCGACAGCAAAAATTTTCCGTATTGGAGACTACCTTCCGATTGGTATTACATTTGGACATACATATAAGGAAAACAATCTTACTGTAAATGCTGTTTATGAGAATGGAGATAAAAAACAAATTGGTACATCAGAAGAAGATGTAGAAGCTTTTGAATTATATTATGATGCAAAAGACAATGGAAAAGATGGAGTGAAAGGAAATCTGGAAGCAGCAGAAGGACAAGAATTAGCAGATTTTATTTTAGACTTCGATTATGATGCTTTAATGGGAAAATATGCAACATATGAAAAAAATGGAAGCACATTTGCACTGAAAGCCATCGAGGTGACATACCAAGGTACAATCAATGAAAATGCGATTTTACGTCCGGGAGATCCAGGATATCCGGAAGATGCAGATCCGTTGGAAAACAAGGCGTACGTAGGACAGAATAATGATCCATATGATTGGGATTCTTATACACCATCCGAAGATAAAGAAAAAGTATATACTTATGCAATTGATGTGACAAAGGTAGAAGAAGATGGAAAAACACCATTAGCAGGTGCGGAATTCCAGTTATTAAGAGATGATCAAAAGACAGAAATGACGTTTGTGAAAATGTCAGATGGAAAGTATCATTTGGCAAAAGAGGAAGATACAAATACAACAACAACTTTAGTAGTTGACAGTGAAGGAAAATTAGATTTAGAAGGTTTGGCAACAGAAACATACTATCTGAAAGAGACAAAAGCTCCGGATGGATATGAATTGTTGGACGAGTTGATTAAAGTTGTGATCAAAGATGATGATGAAGATGGAAAAGTTGATGATGCAGGAGATTTTGATGGAAATGTAACAAATATTGTTTACAAAACTGTAGTCAACAGAAAACCTCCAATCATGCCAATCACAGGTGGTATGGGAACTGTTATCTTCTCAATCGTAGGTATTGTTCTTGTAGCAGGCGGTATTATGCTGATTACAGGTTATCAGAGAAGAAGACGTGCATAGATAGAAATGAATACCGGGGTGGAGCGATACGTTCTGCTCCGGATTTTGTCATTTCTGGAAAGGATGATAGATGAAGACAGAAAATACGGAAAAAAGGGGAAGCGGAGTAATTATATGGGGAGTTGCAATTTTATCTATCCTTCTTGGTGTGGGAATCTTTTTGTATCCGTTTATCAGCAATTTTTTTGCAGAACTCAGTCAAAATAAAGTGATCGATATCTATAAGGCAAATGTGGAAGATACTTCAAAGGAAGAGATTGAAGCGGAGTGGGAAGAGGCAAAAATCTATAATGAAAATCTTTCCGGAGATCCTGTACATGACCCGTTTATCGTTGGGAGCGGATATGCGGTTCCGGACAATTATGATGAAGTTTTGAATTTGGATGAGGAGGGTGTTATGTGTTATCTGGAGATTCCCAAGCTTGATCTGAACCTTCCGGTATATCACGGAACGAGCGAGGAAGTTCTGAGAAAAGGAGTTGGACATTTGGAGATGACGGCACTTCCAATTGGAGGCAAGAATCGAAGAACGGTTTTGACAGGACATAGAGGACTTCCGAGAGCGGAACTGTTTACCAGGCTGGATGAGATGAAACTTGGGGATGAAATTTACATTCATATACTAGATGAAACACATGCCTATAAAGTGAAAGAGATTAAGACAGTGGAGCCGGAAGAATTGCAGAATCTGACAATCACCCCAGATGGTGAGGATCTTGTGACGCTTGTGACATGCACTCCGTACGGGGTAAATACACATAGACTTTTGGTCACAGGAGAGCGTACTGAGTATGTAAAAAAAGAAGAAAAAGAGCAGACTCCATCGTTGATTCGAAAATTGATGCCGTGGCGGTACTACATTATCGGCGTGTCGATTGTAATAGGTGTATTTGGGACTGGTAAAATTACGATGACAATTCTTCGGTATCGTAAGTACGGAAAAAAGAGAAGGAGAAAAAGGAAATTATGAAAAAGGCTTATATTCTAGGTGTTATTTTAATTGTGGCAGGAATTTTGATTTCCCAGTATCCAAAGCTTACAGATTTTCTTTTTCGACAGGAAGCAAAAGAGAAAAAGGAAGAATTTGAGAAAGAAAAACGAAATTCGAAAATAAAAGTAGAAGAGTTGTATCATGAGCTGGTAAAGAGAAATGAAGCTTTGTATGCATCCAGACGAACCGGAGTGCGAGATCCTTTTTTGTATGAGCAGAACACAATTGATTTGAGTAGTTATGGAATTGAGGACGGTGTCGTTGGATTCGTGAAAATTGATAAACTGAATGTGGAGCTGCCAATTTATCTTGGCGCCAGCGAAAAGAATATGTCTATGGGGGCGGCTCATTTGGCGGAAACTTCGTATCCGGTAGGAGGCGAGAATACAAATTGTGTGATTGCCGCCCATCGGGGATTTCGAAAGACGGCAATGTTCCGGAATATTCAAAAGCTTCAGGTGGGAGATCCGGTAGTAATTGAAAATTTTCGAGAAGTGTTGAAATATGAGGTTTCTGATATCGAAATTATTGAGCCGTCGCAGACAGACAAATTATTGATTCGTCAAGGAGAAGATATGGTTACTCTTTTGACATGTCATCCATACGGATCGAATGCAAAACGATATCTCGTATATTGTAAGAGAGTAAATTAAGCAAGATTGTTAGATTCTATTTTTGAAAAATGACAAGAAATTGCCATCACATGGATAAGTTTTTGGAAGAAGCGACAAAAAAACGGTGCTAAAATGCAAGTAGAAATAAAGCAATTCAGGAGGAAGCGGGATGAAAATTCAGAAGATAACAGATGAAGCTTTTAAGAAATATGGAAAAGTGCTTGCTCAGTATGATTGTGCAGAACTTATCAGAGAGATGGAGCATACACCTCTTCCGGAAGATGTCATTTATGTGCCGTCTGTAGAGGAACTGGAAGTACTTAGTGTGGCGAGAGATTTTCAAAATAGTATGTATGGGGGACTCCCGATCCAAATCGGATATTGCAACGGTCACAACCATACATTAAATGCACTGGAATATCATAGAAGTTCTGAGGTAAATGTGGCGGTTACGGATTTGATTTTACTGCTGGGTGCTCAGCAGGACATCAAAGAAGATGACACTTACGATACTTCTTTAGTAGAAGCTTTTCTTGTTCCGGCAGGGACTGCGATTGAAGTATATGCGACGACGCTTCACTATGCGCCGTGCAGCGTAGGAGAAAAAGGTTTTCGATGTGTAGTTGTACTTCCGAAAGATACAAACACAGAGATTACATTTGCATTGAAAGAAAAAGGCGAAGATCGCCTGATGACTGCGAAGAACAAGTGGCTGATCGCACATGAAGAGGCAAAAATTGCAGGTGCATTTAACGGATTAAAAGGTGAAAATATTACATTGTCATAAGAAAATGGAGGAAGAATCATGAACAATATGCCAAAATTAAAAATCGGTGTGGTGGCAGTCAGCAGAGACTGTTTTCCAGAAAGTTTATCAGTAAACAGAAGAGCAGCTCTTATGAAAGCTTATACAGAAAAATATGGAGATGCAGAAATTTATGAATGTCCGATTTGTATTGTAGAAAGTGAAATTCATATGGTACAGGCATTAGAAGATATCAAAAAAGCAGGATGTAATGCGTTAGTTGTATATCTTGGAAACTTTGGACCAGAGATTGCAGAAACATTGCTTGCAAAACATTTTGACGGACCAAAAATGTTTATCGCAGCAGCGGAGGAGACAGGAGACAATCTGATTCAAGGGCGTGGAGATGCGTATTGCGGTATGTTAAATGCAAGCTATAACTTAAAGCTTCGCAACGTAAAAGCATATATTCCGGAATATCCGGTTGAAACAGCCGAAGAGTGTGCGGATATGATTTACGAATTCCGTCCGATCGCAAAAGCAATCATTGGACTAAACAGCTTAAAAATTATCAGCTTTGGACCACGTCCATTGAACTTCCTTGCTTGTAATGCACCAATTCAACAACTTTACAATTTAGGTGTTGAGATTGAGGAAAACTCAGAGCTGGATTTGTTTGAAGCATTCCATAAACATGCAGGAGACGAAAGAATTCCGGCAATTGTAAAAGAGATGGAAGAAGAATTAGGAGCAGGAAACAAAAAGCCTGAGATTCTTGCAAAATTAGCACAGTATGAATTGACATTGAAAGATTGGGTGGAAGAACACCGAGGCTATAGAGAATATGTGGCAATCGCCGGAAAATGCTGGCCGGCATTCCAGACACAGTTTGGATTTGTGCCATGTTATGTCAATAGCCGTCTGACAGCACAGGGAATTCCGGTATCCTGCGAAGTGGATATTTATGGAGCGCTGAGTGAATTTATCGGAACGGTTGTAAGTGAAGACACAGTGACATTACTTGATATCAACAATAATGTTCCGACAGATTTATATAAAGAAGATATTGAAGGAAAATTCAATTATACACAGAAAGATACATTTATGGGATTCCACTGCGGAAATACAGCGGCATCTAAATTGTCATTCTGCGAGATGAAACATCAGCTTATTATGGCAAGAGCACTTCCGGAAGAAGTGACACAGGGAACATTGGAAGGAGATATCATGCCTGGAGATATTACATTCTTCAGATTGCAGAGCACATCTGACAACAAACTACGTGCTTATATTGCACAGGGAGAAGTGCTTCCGGTGGCAACACGTTCCTTCGGTGCAATCGGTATTTTTGCAATTCCTGAGATGGGAAGATTTTACCGCCATGTATTGATTGAAAAGAATTTCCCACATCACGGAGCAGTTGCATTTGGAAACTTTGGAAAGGCATTGTTTGAAGTGTTTAAATACATTGGAGTGCCAGTGGATGAGATCGGATATAATCAGCCGAAAGAGGTTCGTTATCCAACAGAAAATCCGTGGCGCTAATGAATTGGGGACGTAGTAAAATTGAATTTTACTACGTCCCCAATTGAAAAATGCCCTGTCCCTTTTTGAATAAAACACAATATATAGAGGAGTAAGTGTATGTTATACATAGGTGTAGATTTAGGAACTTCAGCAGTAAAATTGCTTTTAATGGATGAAAATGGAAAGATAAAAAACATCGTATCAAAGGAGTATCCGCTTTCGTTTCCGAATCCAGGATGGTCGGAACAAAACCCAAAAGACTGGTTTGAAAAGTCAATGGAAGGAATCAGGGAATTGACAAAGGACTGTGACAAAAGTCAGGTGCAGGGAATCAGCTTTGGTGGACAGATGCATGGGCTTGTGGTGCTTGATGATGAGGATGAGGTCATTCGTCCGGCGATTCTATGGAATGACGGGAGAACAACAAAAGAGACAGATTACCTGAATACGGTGATTGGGAAGGAAACGCTTTCGAAATACACAGCGAACATTGCGTTTGCAGGATTTACAGCGCCGAAGATTCTTTGGATGAAGGAAAATGAGCCGGAACTATTTGCAAAAATAAATAAAATTATGCTTCCGAAAGATTATTTGGCATACAAATTATCTGGAACATTTTGTACGGATTATTCAGATGCTTCCGGCATGTTACTGTTAGATGTCCAAAATAAATGTTGGTCACAAGAAATGATAGACATCTGCGGAATCAGAGAGGAGCAGCTTCCAAAACTGTTCGAAAGCTATGAGGTGGTCGGAAGTTTAAAGCAAGAAATTGCAGAAGAGTTAGGACTTTCTAAGACAGTAAAAGTTATTGCGGGAGCAGGGGATAATGCTGCTGCGGCTGTCGGAACAGGAACAGTTGGAGATGGAAGATGTAATCTTTCACTTGGCACATCCGGAACAATTTTTATTTCCAGTAAACAGTTTGGAGTAGATGAAAATAATGCTTTACATTCGTTTGACCACGCAGATGGCTATTATCATTTGATGGGCTGCATGCTCAGTGCAGCATCCTGCAATAAGTGGTGGATGGATGAGATTCTGCAGACAAAAGAATATGAAAAAGAGCAGGAAAATATTACAAAATTAGGTGAAAATCAGGTGTTCTATCTACCATATCTGATGGGAGAACGTTCACCGCATAATGATCCGCTGGCGAGGGCTGCATTTGTAGGAATGACAATGGACACGACACGTGAAGAGATGACACAGGCTGTTTTAGAAGGTGTGGCATTTGGACTTCGCGACTCATTAGAGGTGGCGAGAAGCCTTGGAATTCAGATTGAACGTACAAAAATTTGCGGAGGCGGGGCAAAGAGCCCACTTTGGAAAAAGATTATTGCAAATGTAATGAATCTGAAAGTGGATGTTATTGAAAGCGAGGAAGGACCAGGATATGGAGCGGCAATACTTGCGGCAGTCGGCTGTGGAGCGTATGAAAGCGTAGAGGCAGCGACAGAAAAATTGGTCAAAGTAGTTGATACAGTGGAACCGTCTCAGGAGCTTGTCGCAAAATATGAAGAGCGCTATCAGAATTTTAGAAAAATTTATCCGGCAATGAAAGGATTATTTCAGGAATTAGCGAAATAGGAAAAAGAGAAGAGCTGAAAAAAGCTCTTCTTTTGCTGCTTTAAAAGGTTAATTTTGCTGCGATTTGTGCTTGTTACGAATCCGCAGCGGCGTATCTCCAAAATGTTCGTGAAACATTCTGCGGAATAATTTATAATTTGTAAATCCGTGTCGTTCTAAAATCAAATGAATCGCGTCGTCTGTTGTGATCAGGTCACGGTAAATGTGAGAAAGGCGCAGCTCATTTTGATATTCTAAGAAAGTAATTCCCATATGTTTTTTGAAAAATCGGCAAAAATACCCGGTCTGTAAACAGGCTATACACGCGATTTCTTTCAGTGAGATCGGTTGAGCATAGTGCTTGGACACATAGTTTAAGATCAAATCCAGCCGGTCACGGTCTTTGTTCTTCTGACTGAGATCTGATGGAAAAAGCTGGATGCTGAAATTGTGTAACAGCTGGAACAGCAACTCAAACAGCAGACTGTTAAAACGCAGAATAAATCCCTCTGGCCGGATGTCATTTGCAATCTGCATCTGTGTCAGAGTCTCTTTAAACCGTGCCATTTTTGTCTGACGCACCAGATCAGAGCTGTTTTCATCCAATAGGAAAAATAACTGTTGAATATTTGAAATGTAGATTTCCATAAATTCTACCGGAATCTGCAACAAAATAGCAGTGTTGGGCTGTGTGCACTTTGTCGAATGCATAATATTTGCATTGATAAGTGTACAATCGTCGGCCTGCATCAAAAATGTCTGAGATTCGATTGTTACTTCCAATTTTCCTTCAAGAAGATAGATGATCTCGACAGCACGGTGCCAGTGCGTCGGGATGTAGCTTCCCTCGTCCACGGAAGTGCGGAACATTACACCGGTTGCCTGCGGGACGTCGATAATCTCGTATAAATGTGAAATTTTCTGAGTGTTTTCCAAATTGTTATCCTTCATGTCATATGCACCTCTTTCTTATTTATCTCATTATACAATATAAAAAAGAGAATATCGACCGCTTTTTTAGATTTTTTAAGACCTACTGAACAAGGGAGAAATGTGATACTATATAAGCATAGAAGGTAGAAAAAATGAAGAAAAACAGATGTGCACAAACGTTTGATTCAAAAATAATGTTTTTAAAAAGTAAAAATATACCTGAAAAGAAGAAAGGTGAGGAATCAAAAGATGAATAAGAAGGCAAAGTTAAGTATGGGAAAAATCGTCGAACGTTTTTCCTATGGATGTGGAGATTTTGGATGCAATATCATCTATACGGCAATGTCAGCATTTCTTGTATTTTATTATACCGATTATGCAGGAGTAAATGCATTGGCAGTGGGAACGATTATGATGGTGTCAAGAATTTTTGATGGTATCAGTGATATCATCATGGGTGTCGTTGTAGACCGGACAAAATCCCGGTTTGGGAAGGCGAGATCCTGGATACTGCGTATGTGTATTCCGTTTGCGATATCTGGAGTATTGCTGTTTTCTGTGCCGACATCGTGGACATCTACACCAAAACTGGTTTATGTATTTATCACGTATAATCTTGTGTCAACGATTATTTACACTGCGATCAATGTTCCGTACTCTGCGCTCAATGCGCTGATGACACAGGATCCGTATGAACGGTCAGTGTTGAGTATTTTCCGAAATCTGCTTGCAACAGCAGGAACGTTGCTGATCAACACATTTACATTACGGCTTGTAGAATATTTTGGAAATAATGCGTCAGCATGGACAAAAACATTCTGTGTGTTCGGTGTGATTGCGATCATAGCATTTTTATTTACGTTCTTTGGAACAAAAGAGCGTGTGGGAGCTGCGGAGTCAGCTGTGGATGAGGTTCCGTTTAAAGAAGGCGTAAAGGCGTTGTTCAAGAACAAATACTGGATGATGATGACTGGAATGCTTGCATTATTTTTCCTTATGTATTCTGTAAATGGAGGTTCTACGGTTTACTATGCGAAAGATATTTTAGGGGACAAAAATCTGGTTGGGACAATCAACGGAATTTTCAATATTGTACAAATTTGCGGAATGTTCTTTATCGCGATGCTTGTAAAACGGTTTGGAAAGAGAAATGTATTTGCAATCGGCCTTGTGTTTGACATTATCGGGATGCTCGTGCTGAATTTTTCAGGCGGCTCGCTTGCGATTATCATCGTCTCCAGTGTGATCCGTGGTATTGGAAATGCATGTGGAGGAGCAACCATGTGGGCGATGGTATCTGACACGATTGATTATGGCGAGTGGAAGACAGGATACCGAACAGAAGGGCTTGTGAACAGTGCATGTAGTTTTGGATATAAGATTGGAAATGGTGTTGGTTCGGCGTTGCTTGGATTGATCCTGGAAGTCGGAGGCTATGCGGGAGAAAAAGCGGTACAGTCTGCATCAGCGCTGTTTTCCATTGAAATCTGCTTTGTGTGGATTCCGATTGTTGTCTATATACTGGGGCTGATTATCATGAAATTTTATCACTTAGACAGGGAATTTGACGGAATTATTGCGGACTTGAAAAAACGCGCGGAAAAATAGGAGGAATGGAAATGTATATCAAAGGTGTAAATTTAGGAAACTGGCTTGTGCTGGAGAAATGGATGAGTCCGGCGCTGTTTGCAGGAACAACAGCAGAGGATGAGTATTACCTTCCAAGACAACTCTCAAAAGAGGTATATGAGGCACGAATCAAGGTGCATCGTGCAGAATATATTTCGGAGCGTGATTTTGTGGCAATCAAAGCAATGGGAATGGAGGCTGTGCGAATTCCGGTGCCATACTTTATATTTGGAGACAGAGAACCGTTTATCGGGTGCGTAGAAGAACTGGATAAGGCATTTAACTGGGCAGAAAAGTATGGATTGCAGATATTGATAGATCTGCACACTGCACCGGAGGGACAAAATGGCTTTGACAACGGAGGTATTTGCGGAGTGTGCAAATGGTCTAAAAATCCGGAAGAAGTAGAATTTGTGCTGACAGTGCTTGAACGGCTGGCAAAGCGTTACGGCAAAAGAAAGGGGCTGTGGGGTATTGAAGTGCTGAATGAACCAATCACAGAAAGTGTGTGGGAGCTGTTTGATGTCCCAAACCGTTATCCGGCAGTCGACAAGGAGATGGCGGCCGGCTCCGGACCGAATACACTTGCGTTTTTAAGGATATTTTATCAGGAAGCGTATGACCGCATACGAAAATATATGCCAAAAGAAAAATATGTTGTCATTCACGACGGATTTGTGCTTACAGCGTGGAAAGATTTTATGCGGGAAGAAAAATATGTAGATGTTGTGCTGGATACACATCAGTATCTGATGATGGCAGAGGCAGCTGGATGCGAACAGACGATAGAAGGATACACATGCTTTGTGAAAGAACATTATGAAAAAGAAATTGAGGAGATGGAGAAATATTTCCCGGTTATCTGTGGAGAGTGGTGTCTGTTCAATTCTCTTGCATGCGGATGTGACACAAAAGGCGGTCAGAGTGTGTTAAACGGCGTGGACGGTGCAAAAGAGGAACGATTGACTTTAGATGAAAAGAACGAAATCTATCGGGCTGTCGCTGATGCACAGCTTCAGGCATGGCAAAAGGGAAGCGGATACTTTTACTGGAGTTATAAGCTTTTGACGGACACGGTAAATGAAAACGGATGGCTTGGCTGGGATAGCTGGGATTTAGGGCGGTGTGTCGATTTTAAATGGTTTCCGACGCAAAAGAAGAATTAACAAAAAAGGGGGAAAAAACTATGATTTTAAATCCGATACTTCCGGGATTCAATCCCGATCCATGTATTTGCAGAAAAGGGGATGATTACTATCTGGCAGTGTCTACGTTTGAATGGTTCCCGGGAATTCCGGTTTATCATTCAAAAGATTTGAAACACTGGGAATTATATACACATATTTTGACTGATGATGAGGCGGTTGACTTGAAAAAATTGCCGAGTGCAAAAGGAATATGGGCGCCGTGTCTGACTTATTGTGAAGAGGAAGATATGTTCTATGTTGTATACGGTGTGATGAATTCTATGAATGCGAGATACTTTGATGTAGATAATTTTTTGGTGAAATCAAAAGACATCAAAGGACCGTGGAGCAAGCCTGTATATCTGCATTCATCAGGATTTGATGCTTCAATCCTGCATGATGATGACGGAAAGAAATATATTGTCTCTTTGGAATGGGAGACAAGAGAAGGGTATGAAAAACCAGGATTTATCTGTATTGTTGAGTATGATCCAGAAAAAGAAGAGATTGTTGGATATCCAAAACCACTTTGGCGAGGCGGAACAGACAGGGGATGTATTGAGGCGCCGCATCTGACAAAGAGAGGAGAATACTATTATATTATGTGTGCCGAGGGCGGTACGGGGTATAATCACTGTGTGACGATGGGACGTGCTAAAAATGTATGGGGACCGTATGAAAAAGATCCGATGAACCCGATTGTGACAAGTGTGCCGGGAGAATCCAATGAGAGAAAAGACCCGGATCATTTAAAGCCAAAATATTTCAATCCGGATTCTGTTTTGCAAAAATCAGGGCATGGAAGTTATGTGGAATTGCCGACAGGGGAAGTGTATCTGGTACATCTTTGTGCGAGACCGTTTGTGCCGGAACTTCGCTGTACACTTGGACGTGAGACTGCAATCCAGAAAATGAAATGGACGAAAGATGGATGGCTTCGCATGGCAGATGGAACCAATCTTGCCAAGATTGAGGTGGAAGAGAGCACACTGCCTGAGCAAGAACTTCCGGCAATTCCTGCGTTTGATGATTTTGATGGAGAAGAATTGGGCAATTTTTATTATGCCCCGCGCATTATGCCGCAGCGTTTTGCAGATGTGACGGCACGGAAAGGGTATGTGAGAATCAGGGGACAGGAATCGCGCACGTCTCTGAATAAAGTAAGTATCTTGGCAAGAAAGTTGACAAGTGTGTATGCGAGGGTAACGACCAAGATGGAATTTACTCCAGAGATTCATCAGCATAGCGCCGGACTGATCATGTATTATGACAATATGAACTATGTAAATCTGAGAAAATATTACAGTGAGACACTTGGACAGAGTGCGCTTTCTATTATTCAACTGGAAAATGGAGAAAAGACAGAATTTTTAAACACCAGGATTCCGGTGGAAGACAGACCGATTTACTTGCGGCTCTATGTACAGGGAAGAGAATCTTGGTTTGAGTGGAGCTATGATGGAGAACAGTATGAGCGAATAGGCAGGGTTTTTGACACGACAAAATATTCGGATGAGTATTGCAAATATGGGGAATTTACAGGGACATTCGTCGGAATGACTTGTGCTGACAGGGTATTGCATAAGCATTATGCAGATTTTGATTTTTTTGAATATCTTGCAGATGAGAGCAGAAATGTAGAATAAGGAATGTGCTTTCGCACATTCCTTATTCTACATTTTGAACATCATCACGCAACTGAAGCAATTCGATATATTTTAGGACATCCTGTTTGGATTCGAGTGATAGTTTCTGATAAGCCATAGCCACATCACGATCCAGTGATTTTTCGTTCGGCTCTTTTTTTAGAGGGATATCTGTGCTCGTGGTCTCTGAGCCGGAGACCAGATAGTCGATGGATACATGAAAGTAATTTGCAAGTTTCTCTAGTTTTTCAAAATCAGGTTGACGACTTTTTGTTTCATAACCTGCAATAGTAGGACGAGATACTTGTAAGTATTCAGCCAGCTGACCTTGGGTAACATTCCGTGTTTCGCGCAAGTCTTTTAAGTTATTCCCGAAATTCATATATCGTCCTCCTTGTCTTTGTTTTTCTATTTTATCAGTACTATTCTGTAAAAAGTGAAAAAGTGCTGATTCTCAACAAGACAAAGGAAAACAGTTAAAAAACGGAACAAAAAATAGGGCGTTGACATAAAAACACAAACTCCGTATAATTTAGGTATGCAATAAAGTTGAGGGGAATGATAGACATGATGATAGCAAAAAACGATGAAGAAAAAAGAAGTAAAATGTGGCGTTTTGTGACAGGCATCGCATCCGTAGTTATTGTATTGGTTGTTGTCTTTTTTATTACAAGACTTTTTACGGGCAATCCATTAGACGGGAGATGGGAATCAGAAGAGAACAGCATGACGCTGATTTTTCAGGGAAATAATGATTTGACCGTAAATTTAGATTCTGCCGATGAAGGAACAGGCATAAAAGTAAAGATGGATTATGTGCTTGACAAAGATGCAAAGACGATTACGATCAAGGTAGATGAGGCAGCTCTGCAGAAGGCGGCGGACAAATCGGATGGTCAGGTGACTGCAGAAGGTTTGAAAGCATCGCTTGGCGAGATTTTATCTACGTTTGATTATAGCATTGAACAGAATGTGCTGGTACTTGCAGAGCGTGAATATGGGGATCAGCTTGTATTTACAAGACAGTAGCAGAAGATAGAGGCAAGAATAAGCAAAGAGTCTGACATGTCAGACTCTTTGCTTATTAGTGGAATTGGGGAGAGTTTATGTTCTCCCTGAGTATGAAAGGAGAAAATATGAGACGAGAAGAGACAAAGGTAGTTCAGATTGGGAATTGCAAGATTGGCGGAGGAAATCCGATTGCCATTCAGTCTATGACAAATACAAAGACAGAGGATGTGGAGGCGACAGTTGCCCAGATATTGGCATTGGAGGCAGCAGGATGCGACATTATCCGCTGCGCTGTGCCTACGATGGAGGCGGCGGAAGCACTCACAGAGATAAAAAAAAGAATTCATATTCCGCTTGTTGCAGATATTCATTTTGATTATCGTTTGGCAATCGCAGCAATCGAACATGGAGCAGATAAGATCCGTATTAATCCGGGAAATATCGGAGATGTGTCGAGAGTGCGTGAGGTTGTGGAAAAAGCAAAAGAATACAATGTGCCTATCCGTGTGGGGGTGAACAGTGGATCATTGGAGAAACATCTCGTGGAAAAATACGGTGGTGTGACGGCCGAGGGCATTGTGGAGAGTGCGTTGGATAAGGTGCGTATGATCGAGGAGATGGGGTATGACAATTTAGTGGTCAGTATCAAATCTTCTGATGTGATGATGTGTGTAAAAGCACATGAATTGATTGCAGAGCAGTGCCCATATCCGCTTCATGTTGGAATTACGGAATCCGGAACAATTTTATCTGGAAATATCAAATCCTCAGTCGGGCTTGGCATTATCCTGTATGAAAGAATTGGAGATACGATCCGCGTATCTCTGACAGGAGATCCGCTCGAAGAGATCAAATCAGCAAAACTCATCTTAAAGACACTGGGGCTTCGCAAAGGTGGAATAGAAGTAGTGTCCTGCCCGACTTGCGGAAGAACAAAGATTGACCTTATCGGACTTGCGAATCAGGTGGAGAATATGGTCGCAGATATCCCGCTTGACATCAAGGTAGCGGTGATGGGATGCGTTGTGAACGGACCGGGAGAAGCAAAAGAGGCAGATATCGGAATCGCCGGTGGAATCGGGGAAGGACTTTTGATCAAGAAAGGTGAAATTGTGAAAAAAGTAAAGGAAGAGGAACTTTTAGATACTCTTCGGAATGAATTATTAAACTGGGAAAAATAGAGATGGAGAAATATGATGACAAAGCAATTCTTTGATGTGTTTCCGACTTTAAAAGTAAATAGTGATTGTAAAGTACTGTTTGAAAATGTGGAAGTGACGAAAGTTACGACAAATTCAGACAGAGACTACCTGCACGTCCATTTATTCAGTACGCATCTGCTTGCGAAGAGCTGGATTTATAAGATGGAAACAATGATTAAAGAACAGTTATTTGGGCGAAACCGGATTCGGATCAGGATTTATGAGGATTATCAGTTGTCCGGTCAGTATACACCGGAAAATCTGATGAATGAGTACAGGGAAAGTATTTTGCTGGAATTGAAAGAACGAAGTGTTGTCGAGCACAATATGTTCCTGAATGCGAAGTATCATTTTGAAAACGAAAACCATCTGTATCTTAAGCTGGATGACACAATTGTGGCGCAGGGAAAGCAGGACTCGATTGTAGGTTTGTTGAATGAAGTGTTCGAGGAACGGTGCCATGTTCCGATTCAAATTCATGTGGAATATCAGCAGGCAAAGACAAGCAAGATGCAGGAGCACAATGCCCGTATGCTTCAGCAGGCGATCAATGCGATTGTGGAAGAGAATGCAGCAAAACTTGAGACAAAAGAAACGAAGGAAGAGGTAAAACAAGAAAAGAAAGAACACAAGGAGACAGCGAAAACATCTGCAAAAGCTCCGGCAAAAGAGATGCCAAAGAAGAAAGAGTTTTATCGCCCGCTTAAGAGATCGGACGATCCGAATCTAATCTATGGACGTGATTTTGAGGATGAGACGATTGAACTGTCACAGGTGGTCGGAGAGATGGGAGAGATCACATTCCGCGGACAGGTGACAAGCTTTGATACACGTGAGATTCGAAACGAAAAGACCATTGTCATGTTTGCAGTGACCGATTTTACAGATACGATCATGGTAAAACTGTTTGTGCGAAATGATCAGCTTCCGGAGTTGCTTGGAGAGGTGAAAGCGGGAGCGTTTTTGAAAATCAAAGGTGTCACAACCATCGACAAATTCGACAGTGAACTGACGATTGGTTCTGTTGCCGGAATAAAAAAAATTCCGGATTTTCGAACGACCAAAAAGGATACAAGTGCAGAGAAAAGGGTGGAACTTCACTGCCACACGAAGATGAGTGATATGGATGGTGTCTCTGATGTGAATAAGATTGTAAAACGAGCACACGACTGGGGACATCCTGCGATTGCAATCACGGATCACGGTGTTGTGCAGGCATTCCCGGATGCAAATCATTTTATCGAAGGACTTGATAAAGATGATCCGTTCAAAGTGATTTACGGGGTGGAAGCATATCTGGTAGATGATCTGACAGATATCGCAGTGCATGCAGGAAATCAGACACTCGATGATACATATGTGGTGTTTGATATCGAGACGACCGGATTCAGTGCTGTGGAAGATCACATCATTGAGATTGGCGCGGTGAAGGTGGAGAATGGAAAGATTACGGATAAGTACAGTACATTTGTAAATCCGGAAGTTCCGATTCCGTTCGAGATCACGCAGCTTACAAGTATCGATGACTCTATGGTGATGGATGCCTCGAAGATCGATGTCATTCTGCCGCAGTTTTTGGAATTTGTCGGAGACGCCTCTCTTGTGGCGCACAATGCAGGGTTTGATGTCGGATTTATTGAGCAGAACTGTAAAAATTTGAATATTGAGCAGGAATTTGTGTCGGTGGATACGGTTGCACTTGCGAGAGTGCTTCTTCCAACGCTGTCCAAATATAAATTGAATATCGTGGCGAAAGCATTGAACATTTCACTTGAGAATCATCATCGTGCTGTGGACGATGCCGGGGCGACCGCAGAGATTTTTGTGAAATTTGTCGAGATGTTAAAAGAGCGGGAAATCACGACATTAAAAGGAGTGAATGCATTTGGTGCGACGAATCCGGATGCGGTGAAAAAGATGCCGACGTATCATGCAATCATTTTAGCGAAAAATGATGTGGGAAGGGTAAACCTATACCGATTGATTTCATTGTCGCATTTGACATATTATGCAAGACGACCGCGTATTCCCAAAAGTGAGTTCAACCGCTATCGGGAAGGTTTGCTGATCGGAAGCGCCTGTGAGGCGGGAGAACTTTATCAGGCGGTACTCAATAACAAGTCGGATGAAACAATTGCAAGATTGGTAGAGTTTTATGATTATCTGGAAATCCAGCCGCTCGGCAATAACCAGTTTATGGTGGACAGCCCGAAATACAGCCAGATTCGAAGCGATGAAGACTTAAAAGATATTAACCGCAAAATTGTAAAATTGGGGGAGGAGTTTCACAAACCGGTTGTGGCAACCTGTGATGTGCATTTCTTAGATGCGGAAGATGAGGTTTATCGAAGAATCATCATGACCGGAAAAGGATTCGGCGATGCTGACAGCCAGCCGCCGCTTTATCTTCGCACAACAGAGGAGATGATGGAAGAATTCGCATATCTTGGATCGAAAAAGGCGCATGAGGTGGTCATTGAAAATACGGTGAAGATCTCAGATATGATTGAAAAGATTTCTCCGGTTCGTCCGGATAAATGTCCGCCGGTCATTGAGGATTCGGATCAGATGTTAAGGGATATCTGTTACAGCAAAGCGCACAGCATGTATGGCGATCCCCTGCCGGAGATTGTAGTGGAGCGTCTGGAGAGAGAGTTGAACTCGATTATTTCCAATGGATTTGCCGTGATGTATATCATCGCGCAGAAACTGGTATGGAAATCCGTTGAGGACGGTTACCTCGTAGGATCACGTGGTTCAGTTGGTTCGTCGTTTGCTGCGACGATGGCAGGAATTACGGAAGTAAATCCGTTGAGTCCTCACTATTATTGTCCGAATTGTTTTTACAGTGATTTTGAGTCTGAGGAAGTCCGCGCTTATGCGGGGGGCTGTGGTTACGATATGCCGGATAAGCTTTGTCCGAACTGTGGGAAACCGCTTGTTAAAGATGGGTTCGATATTCCGTTTGAGACCTTCCTTGGATTCAAGGGAAATAAAGAACCTGATATTGACTTGAACTTCTCCGGAGATTATCAGAGTAATGCTCACAAATATACGGAGGTTATTTTCGGGGAAGGTCAGACGTACCGTGCGGGAACGATCGGTACACTGGCAGATAAGACGGCATATGGATTTGTGAAAAATTATTATGAGGAACACGGACAGGGAAAACGAAAATGCGAGATCGAGCGTATTTTACAGGGATGTACCGGAATCCGAAGAAGTACCGGACAGCATCCGGGAGGAATTATCGTTCTCCCACTTGGTCAGGATATCAACTCTTTTACACCTGTGCAGCATCCGGCAAATGATATGACAACAGATATTATCACAACGCATTTTGATTATCACTCCATCGACCACAACCTGCTGAAACTTGATATTCTCGGCCATGATGATCCGACGATCATCAAGATGCTGGAAGAGTTGGTGGAACAACTCACGGGAAAACCGTTTAAGGCAACAGACATTCCGCTTGACGATCAGGGTGTGATGAAACTGTTTCAGGATACAAGCTCTCTTGGGATTACGCCGGATGATATCGGTGGATGTCCGGTGGGGTGTCTCGGAATTCCGGAGTTTGGAACAGACTTTGTTATTCAGATGGTGGTGGATACGAAACCAAAGACACTTTCAGATTTGATTCGTATTTCCGGTCTGTCGCATGGAACGGACGTATGGCTCAACAATGCGCAGGAATTGATCAAAAGCGGTAAGGCGACGATTTCCACCGCAATCTGTACCCGTGATGATATTATGACGTATCTGATCAACAAAGGAATGGACAGTGAGGAGTCGTTTACGATTATGGAGCGTGTCCGTAAAGGTCTTGTGGCAAAAGGGAAGTGTAAAGACTGGCCGGAGTTTAAAAAGGACATGATTGAGCATGGAATCCCGGACTGGTATATCTGGTCATGTGAAAAGATTAAGTACATGTTCCCGAAAGCGCATGCGGCCGCTTATGTCATGATGGCATTTCGCATTGCCTACTGCAAAGTTTACTATCCACTTGCCTACTATGCGGCATATTTCAGTATCCGCGCCAGCGCATTTTCTTATGAGCTGATGTGTCAGGGAAAAGAAAAGCTGGAGTTCTATATGAACGATTACAAACGCCGCAGTGATTCTCTGAGCAAAAAGGAGCAGGATACATTGAAGGATATGAAAATCGTGCAGGAAATGTATGCAAGAGGATTTGAGTTCCTGCCACTTGATATCTATCGAGCAAAGGCAACGAAATTTCAGATTATCGATGGAAAACTTATGCCGCCACTTTCAAGCATTGAGGGTATGGGAGACAAAGCGGCGGATGCGGTTGAGATGGCTGCAGCAGACGGTCCATATCTGTCAAAAGATGACTTCAGGCAGCGGACGAAAGTAAGTAAGACCGTCATTGATTTCATGGCGGATTTAGGGATGTTTGGAGATTTGCCGGAGACGAATCAATTGTCATTGTTTGATTTTTCATAATAGAGAAAGATGCAGGTCGTGAGGATTTGCATCTTTTTTTGAATTTTGCGATGCAATAAATTAATGCTTTAATTTGAAAAAGCATTGTGCTATAATAAAAACATTAAGCGATTTGCTAAAGGAATGCAGTGAAAAAGGAGGATGAGGGAATGATTTGGGCGAAGGAAGAGACACTGCCAAGAGCCGAGATTGAGAAGATTCAGTTAGAGCGATTAAAGGAAAGTGTTGCATATATTTATGAGAGAGTAGCGCCTTATCGTGAAAAAATGGATGCAGCGGGCGTGAAGCCGGAAGATATTCAGACATTAAAGGATTTACAGAAATTGCCATTTACAAATAAATCAGATTTTCGGGAGCATTATCCGATGGGATTGTTTGCGGTAGATAAAAAGGAACTTGTTCGATTTCATGCCAGTTCCGGGACGACTGGGAAACCGACTGTTGTAGGATATACGAAAAAAGACTTGGAAATCTGGCTGAACAATGTAGCGCGAGTGGCGTGTATGGGCGGCGCGACGGAGGATGATGTCTGTCAGATTGCGTTTGGGTATGGAACATTTACAGGAGCGCTCGGATTGCACGGAGGTTTGGAGACACTTGGTGCAGCTGTGATCCCGATGTCCTCGGGAAATACAAATAAACAGATTATGTTTTTACAGGATATGGGTGTGACACTTTTGGTGGCGACACCATCGTATGCATTGCACCTTGGAGAAGAGATTCGAAGAAGAGGACTTGATCCGGCAAAAGATCTGAAAGTTCGGATCGGTTTGTTTGGAGGCGAAGGGATGACCGAGCCGATGAGAGAAGAGATGCGTAAAGTGTGGGGAGACCAATTTGTCTGTACACAAAATTATGGAATGAGTGAGCTGTGTGGACCTGGTGTGTCAGGAGAATGCACGGAGTTGAATGGATTACATATCAATGAAGATTGGTTCATTCCGGAGATCATTGATCCGGAGACCGGGGAAGTGCTGCCGGAGGGTGAACTTGGCGAACTGGTTGTCACTTGTCTTGGGAAGGAAGCGCTTCCGATGATTCGTTATCGCACGAAAGATTTGACGAGATTACATTATGAACCTTGCAAATGTGGAAGAACGACATGCAGGATGGATAACTTATCTGGACGTTCTGATGATATGCTTGTCATTCGTGGTGTCAATGTATTTCCGACACAGATTGAGGAAGTGCTTCTTCAGATTGAGGAGATCGGACCACATTATGAGATTCTTGTGGAGAGAAAGAACAGACTCGATGTGATGACGATTTCCGTGGAATTGATCGATGACAGATTACTTGACAGTTATGCAAAATTGAGTGAGTTGGAGCAGAGAATCAAAAGCAAATTAAAATCTGCGCTTGGTCTTGCATCGAATATCAAGCTGGTAGCACCACATACATTACAGCGTTTTGAAGGGAAAGCAAAGCGTGTGACTGATTTACGAAAGGATGGATTATAAAATGGCAAATATGAATCAAAAAGTAATTATGCTCGGCAATGAGGCAATTGCCCGTGGAGCATATGAGGCGGGCGTAAAAGTGTCTGCTGCGTATCCGGGAACGCCAAGTACAGAGATCAGTGAGAATCTTGTAAAATATAAAGATGATATTTATGCGGAGTGGTCACCGAATGAAAAGGTGGCAACAGAAGTTGCGATTGGAGCAAGTGTGTCAGGGGTACGTTCTATGGCATGTATGAAACATGTGGGACTGAATGTGGCGGCAGATCCGCTCTATACAGTTTCTTACATGGGAGTCAACGGCGGTCTTGTTGTGATTGTGGCAGATGATCCTGGGCTTTACAGTTCTCAAAATGAACAGGATACACGTATGGTCGCAAGAGCAGCTCAGGTGCCGGTGCTGGAGCCATCAGACAGTATGGAAGCAAAAGAGTTTATGAAGTTTGCATATGAGATCAGTGAAAACTTCGACCGTCCGGTTATTTTCCGCACAACGACAAGATTGGCGCATTCGCAGGGGCTGGTGGAATTATGTGACCGCGTGGAGCCGGAGGATAAGCCGTATGAAAAAGATATTCGTAAAAATGTTATGATGCCGGGCAATGCAAAGCTTCGCCATATTGAGATTGAGAAGCGAAATCTGGAGCTTGCAGAGGCGGCAAACACAATGGCGATCAATAAAGTGGAGATGAATGATACAAAAATTGGTGTTATCACAAGTGGAATTCCGTATCAATATGTAAAAGAAGCGATTCCAAATGTGTCTGTGTTAAAACTTGGCATGGTGAATCCACTTCCGAAAAAATTGATTGAGGAGTTTGCACAGAAAGTGGAGACACTCTACATTGTGGAAGAATTGGATCCTGTTATTGAAGAACAGGTGAAATCATGGGGGGTGAAAGCAATCGGGAAAGAAATTTTTACAGTGCAGGGTGAATATAGCGCCAATATGATCCGTGAGGCGATTCTCGGAGAAAAGGCAGATGTGAAAGCACCTGCACAGGTCCCGGGAAGACCTCCGATTTTATGTCCAGGATGTCCACACAGAAGCGTTTACCATGTGCTGAATAAGTTGAAGATCCATGCGGCAGGAGACATCGGCTGCTATACTTTGGGGGCAGTTGCACCACTTAGTGTTGTGGACACAACAATCTGTATGGGAGCAAGTATTTCAAGTCTTCATGGAATGGAAAAGGCAAAAGGAAAAGACTATATCAAGAACTGGGTAGCTGTGATCGGGGATTCTACATTTTTACATACCGGCGTGAATTCACTTATGAATATGATGTACAATAGAGCGACAGGAACCGTGATGATTCTTGATAATTCCACAACCGGAATGACCGGGCATCAGGACCATGCGGCGACCGGCAAGACACTTCTCGGCGAGCCGACATATGCAATCGATATTCCGGCGCTTTGCAGGGCAATTGGTGTGAAAAACGTAGTGGAAGTAAATGCGTTTGATATTGAAAAGTTAGAAAAAGTGGTAAAAGAAGAAGTGGCAAAAGACGAGGTGTCTGTCATCATCACAAAATCACCATGTGTTCTTTTGGATAAATCAAAGAAACCGGTTTATATTGCACATGAAGACAAGTGTAAAAAATGCGGTATGTGTATGAAACCGGGATGTCCGGCAATGACAAGAAATGCGGACGGAACGATTCATATCGACGATACGATGTGCACCGGATGTGGACTTTGTGAGACATTATGTAAATTTGAGGCGATTGAACTAGTGGAGGCAGGTGACAGATAATGACGACAAAAAATATTATGATTGTAGGTGTGGGAGGTCAGGGAACACTTCTCACGAGCAGGATTTTAGGTGGGCTTGCGATTGCGGGCGGATATGATGTGAAGCTTTCTGAGGTGCACGGCATGGCGCAGCGAGGCGGAAGTGTTGTGACATATGTGCGTTATGGAGAGAAAGTTGCGGAGCCGATCGTGGAAGAAGGGCAGGCAGATGTCATTATCGCATTTGAACGATTGGAAGCACTCCGGTATGCACATTTCTTGAAAAAAGACGGTGTGTTGATTGCCAATGATTGGAGAATTGATCCGATGCCTGTTGTGATCGGGGCGGCTCAGTATCCGGAACACATTTTAGAAGATTTGGCGAAAGAACATAAAGTGTATACAGTGAATGCGACAGAGGAAGCAAAAAAGCTTGGCAATCCGAGAGTGTTTAATATGATCGTGCTTGGAATTGCTGCACAGCACATGGATTTTACAAAAGAGCAGTGGTATGACGTGATCGAGCATACGGTGCCGCCAAAGACTGTGGAACTAAACAAGCAGGCATTTGATGTCGGCTATACATTGTAGGAGGTGTCTTATGATTAAGCAGTTATCCGTATTTGTGGAAAACAGGCCGGGAAGCCTTATGGATGTGACGAGTCAGTTGACGGAAGCACATATCAATATCCGGGCGGTGTCTTCGTTTGATGCACCGGAGTTTGGTATTTTGCGTCTCATCGTTGACAAACCGATGGAGGCAAAAGAATATCTGACATCAAAAGGATTTGTTGTCCGTGTCAGTGAAGTGCTTGGCGCAGAGTTGGAAGATAAGAAGGGGACGCTCAACAATATGCTGACGATTCTTGCGGAAGGAAAGATTAACATCAATTATATTTATTCGTTTATTATCCGGGATGGACTGGCGCCTGTCATGGTGTTCCATACAGATGATTTTGACAAAGCGATTGAAAGTCTGAAAAAGGCAAACGTGAAGATTGTAGACGAAAACGAGTTATAGAGGAGATGAAGTGCGATGGAGTGGAAGGAAAGGATCAGAGATCCGAAAGTGGAATGTATGAGCAGGGATGAGATGACGGCTCTGCAAAGTGAACGATTGGTAAAACTGGTGGAACGGGTATATAAAAATGTTACGTTTTACCACGAGAAGATGAAAGCGCTTGGAGTAGAACCGGGAGATATCAAAGGAGTGGAAGATATCGATAAACTTCCATTTACAACGAAAGAGGATTTGAGAGAAAACTATCCGTTTGGACTTTTGGCAGTTCCGAAATCTCAGGTAGCGAGAGTACAGGGAACTTCCGGAACGACGGGAAAACTGACACTTGCATCCTACACACAGAGTGATGTGGATCTCTGGGGAGAGTGTGTGGCAAGATGTCTTACGATGGCAGGACTTACCGAGGAGGATATCATTCATGTCTGTTATGGATATGGTCTCTTTACCGGAGGAATGGGACTTGATTTTGGCACAAGAAAATTAGGTGCGATGGCGATTCCGATGTCTGCTGGAAACACAAAGAGACAGATGATGTGTATGGAAGATTTTGGAGCGACAGCAATCGCATGTACGCCGTCCTATGCACTTCATTTGGCAGAATCACTTCAGGAAGCCGGACTTGTAGAAAAATTGAAATTAAAGGCGGGAATACTTGGAGCCGAGCCATGGACTGTGGAGATGCGTCAAAAGATTGAAAACATACTTGGAATCAATTGCTTTGACATTTATGGACTTTGTGAGATCATGGGACCGGGTGTTGCGTTTGAATGTATCCATCATAACGGATTGCATATTTTTGAAGACCATTTCTATCCGGAAATCCTAGATCCGGCAACGGGAAAAGCATGTGCGGATGGAGAGACAGGGGAGTTGATCTTTACAACTCTCACGAAAGAGGCGATGCCTCTTCTGCGCTACCGGACAAAAGATTTGACGAGCATTGACCACAGCACATGTGCATGTGGAAGAACACTCCCTCGAATTTCAAAATTCAAAGGACGTACAGACGACATGAAAGTCATTCGTGGTGTCAATGTGTTCCCAACTCAGGTGGAAACTGCACTTTTAAGTATGGGTGGAGATGTCGCACCACACTATCTGATGATTGTTGACCGCGAGAACAATATGGATACGCTGACTGTCATGGTGGAAGTAGATGAACGTTTCTTCTCGGATGAGATCCGTGCGTTGGATGGTTTGAAAAATAAAATCGGTGCAGTGTTAAAACAGGCGCTTGGAGTGGCAGTGAAAGTAAAGCTGGTTGAGCCGAAGACAATTGAGCGGAGCGAAGGAAAAGCGAAACGTGTCATTGATAAGAGAAATCTATCTTAAGAGGAGGGAAAATATGAGAATTCAACAATTATCCGTATTTTTGGAGAATCGAGAAGGGCGTCTTGATGAGGTTTTGACAGTATTAGGGAAAAATGATGTCAATATTGTGGCGTTAAGTCTTGCGGACACTGCAGACTATGGGATGCTGCGCATGATTGTATCAGATCCGATGAAAGGAAGAATGGTCTTAAAGGAAGCGGGGATTACAGCGATGCTGACAGATGTGGTTGCAATTCGTGTGCCACATGCGACCGGTTCGCTTAGCAAAGCAATGCATGCATTGGTGGAAGCAAAAGTGAATGTGGAATATATGTATGCATTTGCCAATGGAGCAGACGCCTCGGCGGTGCTGAAATCAGATGAACCGGAAAAAGCAGTTGATGTTTTACGGGAAAATGGATTCGATGTGTGGAGTGCGGATGAAGCGTACAAGGCAAATTGTTAAGAACAAGGAGTGTATCATTGTGATATGCTCCTTATTTTTTGGTGAAAAGACTGAAAAATATACAAAATATACATACTAATAAAGTGAAAACAAAATATACAGGTGAAAGTTTACAATTATAAATGGTTATAACAGAAAAAATATGTTATACTAAACGAAATGGCTTGAGGCGGTCAGGAAAGAGAGGAAAAAGAAATTGAAAAGGAAAAAGGTAATTGCAATCTTATTGGCGGCGGCACTTTCGGCAGGAAATCTTTCGGGTCTTGGTATGTTATCAGTTGCGGCAGAAAATACTCAGACAGAACAGGCGATGGAAAAAGAAAATGAGCAGACGAATATTGCTCTGAATAGAACTGCAAGAGCATCAAACTCATTAGGAGCATCTGCTGAGCATCCTGCAAGAACACCGGAACTGGCGTTTGACGGAAAAGGGGACAACACAACAGACAATATCAACAGCCGCTGGCAGAGCAGTGATGTTCAGGAGTTTCGGGAGGAATGGCTGGAAGTCGACCTCGGAAACTCAGCAAAAATTTCAAAGGTGACTGTGAAATTCTTTGCAAAATTATATGGAAACTTTGTTATTGAGACATCGGACAGTCAGGCGGAAGATGCGAAATGGACGGAAATTAAATCTGTGGAGATGCCATCCGGCAATGATGCGAATATCATAAAAGAAGTAGATGTAACAAAGGATGGGGAACCGGTGGAAGTATCCCGTTATCTGCGTCTGCGTTTCACATCAGGAAACACGCAGGCTGCAAGCCGTGGAATCGGCGTGTATGAGTTTGAGGTGTACGGAGATTTGAGTGAGCCGGACAAGCCGGAAAAACCAGAAAATCCGGATGCAGTTACCGGAAATATTGCGAAAGGAAAACGTGCCACGGCATCCGGAGTGGAAGTTGGAATGGAGTCCTGCACACCGAATTTAGCAGTCGATGGCGATAAAGAGACAAGATGGTCTGCACCTCAGATGAAAACAGGAACAGATGCGAATCAGAAACAGAATATGCAATGGCTGGAATTAAATCTTGGAAATAATGTGACAGATATCACAAGCATTGATATTTCTTTCTCTAAATTAGTATTTTCTACAGACTATACAATTAAGACGAGAGCAAGCGAAACAGATAATTGGAGAGAAGTCGCACATATTACACATGAGCCAAGTGCAGAACAGAATAAGGTAGATTCTATCAAAACAGTAAAAGAATTGGATAAATATGTCCGTTTTGAGTTTAACAAGGTAAACACACAGGCAGGCGGAAACA
This sequence comes from Coprococcus phoceensis, assembly GCF_900104635.1. Classification (NCBI taxonomy): domain Bacteria; kingdom Bacillati; phylum Bacillota; class Clostridia; order Lachnospirales; family Lachnospiraceae; genus Coprococcus; species Coprococcus phoceensis. The sequence goes on along the minus strand of NZ_FNWC01000007.1, from coordinate 1,828,270 downwards.
GTGTCTCTGTGCGTGAAATTGAAATCAACGGAACGCAGGTTCCGATACCGTATGAGCCGGAAAGTGCAAAAGAAGTGCTTGACACGGTGAAAGGTCTGGATACAATTACAACAGACATGACAGAAGTGCCGCTTCCGCAGGTACCGGAAGGATATGAGATTCATGTGATCGGAAGCGAGTATCCTCAAGTCATCACAGATGACGGAAAAATCAGCGCATACAATATGTACGATTACAAGAGTATGGAGATTATGCTTCAAGTTGTGAATAAAGAAGATGAGACGGATGTCGCAAAGAAAGCTTTCCAGGTAGCAGTTCCGAAAAAGACACAGAAACATGTTGATTTATTCCCGGAAGTAGAAAATCAAAATGCGGAGCCAAAAGTGATTCCGAGTATTCAGGAATGGTACGGCTATGATGGAGAATTTAAGCTTACGAAAAATTCACGCATCATTGTGAAAGATGGGGCGAATCTTGGCGCAGACAAAATTGCAAAACAGTTTCAGGAAGATATGAAAGAGATTACCGGAATGGAACTTGCAATTGTAAGCGGACAGGAATCAGATGCAGATGACATTTTGATTGAGTCTGAGGTGGAAGATACATACACACTTGGAGACGAGGGATATCTTCTGCAGGCAGATGACGATGGAATCCACATCATTGGAAATGGATACAACGGATGTCTTTACGGTGCGATGACTTTAGAGCAGGTATTTTATACACAGAAAGATGAATTTAAATTCCCGAAGGGAATTGCCCGTGATTTTTCCAAATATGCAGTCCGTGGAGTGATGATTGATATTGCAAGAACACCATACCGAATGGATGCGTTGGAAGATATTGTGAAAGCGCTGGCGTTCTATAAGATTAATGAAGTACAATTTCATCTGAATGATAACCGACATGTGCCGGGAAATGCAGACCGTGATAAATATGAACATTGGGAAAACGTAGAAGGTATGTTCCGTCTGGAAAGTGATACCTTCCCAAGCCTTAAGACGACGGAGAAAAAGAACGACTATTACAACGAAGTGTTTGGCGGCTCGCCGCAATATACAAAAGAAGAATACAAGAATTTACAGAATTTGGCGATGGATTACGGAATTAATCCGATTTCAGAGATTGATGCTCCGGGACATTCGCTTCTGTTTACAAAATATGTGAGAAATCATTTGGATGAGGCACAGAAGGCGGTTCCGGAAATTAAGGGAAATATCAATGCAGATAAAGACTGGGAATTGCTTGCGATGACCGGGGAGAAAAAAGATTCTGCGTTTGCGTTTATGGATGCATTGTTTGATGAGTATCTGGAAGAGGATGTATTTTTAGGTGACACGGTCAACATCGGAGCAGACGAGTACTGGAATATCAATGATCAGGAACGACCGGGTGTACAGGAGTATATCCGTAAAATGGCAGACAATGTAAAGGATCACGACAAAAAGGTTCGTATGTGGGGATCGACAAGCCAGTTTTTCAAAAATCAAGATCAGGCAAAAGCATATAACGATATTGAAATTGATTTCTGGTCAAATTCATGGGAAAATGCAGCGAATAGAATTGAACAGGGATATAAAGTAGTCAATGTAGATTCGTTCCATCTGTATGGAAATCCTGGGCGCGACAAACGAGATGTTGTCAATGTGGAGCATGTGTTCAATAACTGGGATCCGACAGTGATGACAGGAAGCAAAGTAAGCAAGTCAGAGCCGAATCTTCTTGGAGCAAAGACGGCGCTTTGGGCAGACATTGCAGATATGGGTGTGACAGAAAGAGATAATTTTGAACGTATCATGCGTCAGGCAGCAGTGTTGAGTGAAAAGACATGGGGCGGAACAGATGAGACACAGACATTTGAAGAGTACAGTTTCAAGTATGACAGATTACAGCAGGGACCGGGCGTGTCTTTGGGGGCAGATGTAGACAGTGAGACCGGGCTTGTGCTGGATTATGATTTTGCAAATGTTAAGGAGGGAAAAGTATATGATGCCAGCGGAAATGGATATAACGGAAATATTTCGGATGCAAAGATAAAAGAAGAAGCTGGGACAGCGTGGCTTCAGCTGAACGGAGATACAGAGGTGCAAACGGAGCTTCGATCTATGGATTATCCATACACGGTACAATTTGAACTTCGACTTGCAAAAGAGGGCAATGGTGATGGAGAGACATATATTTTTGACGGACGCGATGGAAGATTGTCAATCAATGACAAAGGGAACTTGCAGATTAATCGTTCTTACTTTACACAGGACTTTGGTTACCAGATTCCAACAGACAAACCGGTGCAGATGACAATTGTCGGGACGCAGCAGGTGACAAAGTTGTACATTGATGGAAAATTAGAAAAGACACTTTTGCGAACTACGAATTCAGAGACGGATTATGAGCATCTGTTATCGACATTTGTATTTCCGCTTTCTTCTATAGGAAAAGGGATAGAGGGTGAACTTGCAAATTTGAAAGTATATAACAAAGCATTGTCACCGGAAAAAATCAAAGAAGTTTCAGAGAAAAAAGAAGTGACAGAAGTCAATGTGTCTCAGGGGACAGCAGCAGCAGGGACAGCGCAGCGAAAAGGTGACGGCAATCAGGATGTGGACTGGAAAAAACTTCGTGTCGGCTGGAAAGCAATTGATGGTGACGGCAATGCTCTGGATGGAAAGCATGGCACAGATGTGAGTGAAAAAGATTCGTATTTTGAGGGTGCATATGCGGACAGCGCATTTGCGGTAGATATGCTGGAAGAGCAAGATATCAGTAAGCTGGTACTGCAATGGGATCGAGCGCCAAAAAGTTTTAAGATTCAGATTTCAGAAGATGGAAGTGTGTGGAAAGATTTACAGACTGTAGATGGAGAAAGTGTCAATACAATCACGTTTGCACAACCGATTCACACACGTTACATTAAAATGCAGGGAGTAAGTCTGAATGGAAACAATACGTTCAAATTGAGGGAATTCGAAGCGTATGAGGCAGTGGACAAGACAGCGCTGAAAGAGCAAGTGAAAGCAGCGGAAGAAAAATGCGAAGAGTTCGGTCTGACATTTGCAGATGCAAAGGGATATGATGCTTTTATGGATGCATATATGAAAGCAGAGGCAATGTACGAAAACACACTGGCAGAACAAAATGATGTGGATCTTGCAACGAAGACATTGGAAGAAACGCTGAAAGACCTTCCAGAGAATCCGGAGCCAGGGGAAGTAGAAGTGGAATCAGTCAAAGTGACTGTAAATAAGACGGAATTGAAAGTCGGAGAGACGACAACGGCAAAAGCAGTGATTACACCGGATAATGCAACAGATCAGACAGTCTCATGGACAACTTCTGATGAGTCAGTGATAACAGTGGATAAAGACGGACAGATCACAGCAAAGAAGATCGGAAAGGCAAATGTGATTGCAACTGCATCCAATGGAAAAACTGACAAAGTAGAAATTACGGTTGTTGAAGAGAAAACGGATCCAAAACCGGATAATGGAGACGATGGAAAAGATAATCAGAATCAGACTCAGAATACGAAGCCGGAAGAGGATAAAAAGAAAGATCCTGTCAAGACGGGAGACCCACAGTCTATCGCACTGTGCCTTGGGGCAATGGCGGCAGCCGGAGTAACTGTCATTGGAAGAAAAAAGAAAAGAGATTAATTAAAAAGTAAAATTAAAAGAGCAAAAATCGGAGGCAGAAATGAAGAAAACAGTCAAAAAAGGTATGGTAGTGACATTATCAGCATGTATGCTTGCAAATTCAGTTCCATTATCGAATTTTACAGTACAGGCAGCGTTAAAGCAGGAATTTGTTGAATTTACAAATGAACAAAACAGAGGTGGATGGTCAAAGGCGAGTGGAAACGGGAAAATCGAGTTTACAGACGGAGAGAACGAAAAAGGATATATGGTGTTAAGCTCAGATGATAATACGATTTTTTCGGAAAACCAGTCAGAAAAACGTGCAGACGGTTATGTGGAGATGGATATGACTCTGACGAAAGCAGACAATGGTGGCCGCATGGGAATTATTTTTCGGTATAACAATGAAAACGACTGGCAGGGAATCGGTATTGACAGTGGAAGCTGGAATTGGTTCAACGGAGCAGGTGAGTGGGGAAGCGTAACATCTGCGGCTAAAAGTTTTACAAAAGTAGGAGAAACTCATAGAATTCGAGTGGAATACCGCGGAAACAACGTGAAAGTTCTGCAGGATGGTGTGGAGATCATAAATCAGGAAATCGACAAGTTCAGCAACGAAAAAGCGGGGAATGTCGGTATGCGCCTCTGGGGAAAGGTGTCTGAAAACTATGATTGTGCTTTTAAAATCGACAATGTAAAGACAGGGGAAATCGCAAAAGAAGTTGTTCTTACACCGGATCATTTTACAGTTGATTATGAGGAAGCCGGAAAAGAAGATTTCAAAGTAACAATTGCTGAGGAGTCTTTGCAACTGACAGAAATTAAAAGTGGGAATGTGGCATTAGAAAAGGACAAAGATTACACATTTCATGCCAATACAGTTACGATAAAAAAAGAATATATTGCACAGATCAAAGATGCGGCATCCACAAATTTGACATTTGTATTTGAAGATGGACAACAGAAAACGTGCAGTATACAAATCAAAAAGGAAGAAGAACAAGTTTCTTATAATCGTGATTTCACAAAAGGGACAGAGGGGTTTGAAAAAGTTTCTGGAGACAGCGGAGTGCTGGAAGCAGGGAAAGATGGTGTGACTGTTCAGAAAGATGGTGTGTTCATTGATCAAAATTCTAAGGAGCTTAAGAATCAAGAAGTGGAATTTACATATGATCCGCTAAATAATAGCTGTAATTATGGCGTGGTACTGCGCTATACATCTCCGACAGACTATATTTATGTGGGACCTTCTGCTCAAAATAACCAACATTATACAAAATGGGGGATTTATAATCAGAACGGAAGACTTGCAGAGATTGAGGACAGCGGTTTTGTACTTTCCGGACGTGACGTTCCGTATAAAGTAAAAGTAAGAGTTGTTGAAAATGTAGTGACAATCTTTTTGGATAACGAAGAGATTTACAATGGAGAGATAGGTGGACTTACAACGAATGCCGGAAAAGTTGGTTTTCGAACAACAGAAAGTACAGGCATGACAATTCAAGGATTTACACAGGAGACAGCAAGTGCGCCAGAAGTGGTGGAAAACACGTCGGAAGCTGAGATTGCTTCTGAGCAAATGACAGTGACGCTGGATGCAAATTTCCCAAGAGTGGTCGAGTATACCTTGAAAGAGGGAGGGCAGACTGTCAAGGGGCAAGAACTTGCATTACATCAGGTGGAATTGAATAATAAACTGTACACACCGAAGGTTACATCAGATATTTCCGGTGCGAAGGCGACCTATCATGTTTCGGAAGAATCAACAGGGATTTCGTTTGATGTCATCATGGAAGTAAAAGAAAATGTACTGTCTATGCATGTGAAAAATATCAAAGATGATAAGACAAAGCTATATACTTTGAATTTCCCAGAACACAGTCTGATCTCTATGTCGAGCAAGGATGCAGGCGGCATGCTCACGGTAAATGATTATCGTTCGGAATCAAAGGTAGAACTTTCAAAAGCAAATGTCGCAAATGCTTACAGTGAGACAACGCTTGCCGTGCTGAGTAATCAGAATGTGGCGGCAACTCTGACAGGAGAATCCTATAAGAATCGGCATGAGGTGGCGTATCAGACATTTGATGCGGGGGATCACACTTCCACGGGACTTTGGGTGAATGAGTTTACATACAGAGGTCTGGATGGAGAAGTAATGTATGAGCCGGCTGTGAAAGTGGCTATTACAGCGGATCGCAACAAAGACGGTAAGGTGGATTATCAAGATGGTGCAATTGCACTGCGTGATGACTGTATGACCAGAAAAACAGGCGCAGATGTTGTGACAGATACATGGACGATGGTTGCAATGAATGTGGGGTCTGAGGCACAGTATCCGTTTCTTCGTATTTTAGACAATGTAAAGAAGATGTCACTTGCGATGGATGGATTTGGTCAGAATATAATTATCAAAGGATATCAAAGTGAAGGGCACGACTCATCACATCCGGATTTTGCAAATTACAATAAACGTGCCGGAGGTTTGGAAGATTTTCAGACATTACTTGAAAACTCTGAAAAATATAATGCCAAGATAGGAATCCATGTCAATCATACGGATATTTATCCGGAATCGCCGCAGTTTGGAAGATTGTTCACAGATCAGGCAGCGTGGAGCTGGTATGATTCTTCAAAACAGATTATACGTGAAAATGATGATTTGGATAAGAGTGAAAATGGTCTGGATGGACGGTTCGGACAGTTGTATGACAAAGATACCAATGGACAAATAGATTCGACCTATGTGGATGTATTCTTTGGTACAAGATGGCCGATGTATAAATTGATTGAAAATATTGCGGGTCGTGACATCGTTCTTGGAACGGAATATGCGGATGAGATGGCATCGCACAGTGTGTTCGCACATGGAATTCAGGTGGAGCCAGTGGCATCGAATCTGAAAGCGGCAGGAAATCTGGTTCGTTTTGTGGAAAATAATCAGTCTGATATTTTTCAGCAGCATGATCTGTTCCGTGGTGTGAAGGATCGTAACTCAGATACAGCTGGGATCAATGGATGGCAGACGGCGAAAAATATGAACAATGCACTGCAGATTTTTTATGAGCAGATACTTCCGAACAAGTTCCTTGCACAGTATCCGGTTATGCAGTATACAAGCAATGAGCAGGCGGTGCTTGGTGAAAATAATGAAGTTGTGACAAAGATGGAAAATGGTGTCAATGTCATCACGAAAGACGGAAAAGAAGTTGCAAGAGGAAATAAAATATTTATTCCGTGGGGAAAAGACGATGATACAGAAGGAAAGATTTATCATTACAATGGCGATGGGGGAGAGAGTACATGGTCACTTCCGAATTCGTGGAAAGATGCATCGCAGGTTACGGTATACAAGCTTTCTGAAAATGGAAAAAGCGATAAACAAACAGTGTCTGTGACAGATGGAAAAGTGACGTTAAAAGCAGATGCAAAAACAGGATATGTGCTTTACAAAGAAGAAGCGAAAAAGATTGAAACATCGGATACGATGGAATGGTCAACAGGCTCTCCGGTAAAAGATATGGGATTTGATTCTTATAATTTTGATGAGTGGAAGCAATCTTCTTCGGCAAAAAGTGTGGAACATATTACGATTGAAGATAATTCGCTTGGAAATGCGCATCTTTACATTAAAGGGAAAAAAGATGGGCAAGTGGAGCAGGTTCTGACAGGACTTGAGAAAGGACAAACCTATTCGGCATCGGTATGGTGTATTACAGATGATGACAGAAAAGCATCTATCAAAGTCGAGAATGGGGACGAAGTTGTAGCGAATTATATGGACAGCAGCAATGTAAAATATGGTGTTCATCACAATGACAAATACCAGACATATGCACAACGTATGCAGGTTCGTTTTACGGCAACATCTGACAAGGCGGTGTTGACTTTGGCTGCGGAGGAAGGAAAGACAGATGAATCGGTAGTGGATTTTGATGATGTACGTGTCATGAAAGTAAATCCGTCGACAAATCCTGAACCTGCAAAATACACATATTGGGAAGATTTTGAAAATGTAGACCAGGGATATGGTGTGTTTGTGTCAACGGAGTCTGACCAGTCGCATTTGTCACAGAAGAATGCAGTAGATCCGCAATATACGCCGGATGTAATCGATGGCAACTATTCATTGAAGGTACGTGCGGGAGATTACATGAGAACGATTCCTTCGACAGTAAGACTGGAGCCAAATACAGAGTATACAGTAGGAATCGATTATAAATCTCCGTCTTCGAATGCGTTTACATTCGCAGTGAAATCAGACAAAGCAAGTAAGGAAAATGATGCGCAACATGCTGTGGTTGCGAGTGAAGTGGTAAAAGATCAAGAAGGAAAGCTGGTATTGAAGTTTACAACCGGAGATTATGATGATTACTATGTAGATATTACAAAAAATGCAGCGACAGAATATTATGTAGACAATTTCTATGTGGAACAGGCTCGCGCTATGAACCAGGAAACACTGGAGGCGCTGATTGAAGAGGCGAAGGCGTTAGATGAAAAGGCATATACAAAAGAGTCTTTTGAAAACATGCAGGCTGCGTTGAAAGAAGCTGAGAAAGTGCATAAAAATCAAAATGCTTCGAAAGAAGAGATAGAAAAGGCGTATACAGATTTAGAGACTGCGATGGAAAATCTGGATGCCTATGCAACAGCTGAGGATAAGGAACAGCTCTCGAAAGTAATTCGTGAGATGAAGAGTATTCTTGCGAGCGACTACAAGCAGGATGAAAAGTGGCTGGCGTTCCAATCTGCGCTCAAAGAAGCGGAGTCTTTATATGATTCAGACAAGGCGACCCAGAAAGAGGTTGCTTGGATGATTCGCGATTTGCGGGAAGCAAAAGAAAGGTTGAATCCATTAGTAGACAGAACAGCATTAAAGGCAATCATGGCAAAAGCAGAGAGAGTAGATAATAATTCTGTTGTAGATGGAAAAGAATTACAGACATTCTTAAGCGCTTACAGTGAAGCAAAAACAACTGACTTAAAACCGGGAGTGACAGAAACGGAGATTTTGCAGGCGACGCAGAAATTAACAGATGCATATAATGCAATTGTTTTAAAAGAAGATTCTAAAAATCAACTTGTAAGCACAGCGCTTGAAAAGGCGGATGAAGATGTAAACTATTTTCTGGAAAAGGACTGGAAGGAAATTCAGGAGGCAAAAGCGGCGCTTGAAAAGATGAAAAATCAGACAGGTGTTTTGGTAAAAGATTACTTTGAAGTATTAGATCGTCTGGAGGCTGCGCTGGAACATAAATTGAGCAGACCGGTGGTGCCGTCTGCGGTGGAAATTGATTCAAAGAACTTCAAGATTTCAGCAAACACAGAACAGGCAGATAATACGGCTCATAATGAAGGGCCTGTCAAATATGCATTTGACAAAAATCCAAATACGATCTGGCACAGCAGTTATAATCCGATGTTTACGGTATCGGCAGACAATCCGGCAGAGATTACAATTGATATGGGAAAATCATATACGATTAATCAGTTTTCATATTTGCAGCGCCCTGCTGGAGGAAATAATGGAAAAGTACAGAAATACAATCTGTATGTCAAGTCGAATCAGGCAGATAAATGGAAGAAAATTGTAACGGATGGAACATTTGCGGATAAACAAGAACTTCAAAAAGTGACATTTGATGAAGTGGAAGCACAGTATGTCAAATTTGAAGTGACGCAGGGATTTGGTAACTTTGCGACAGCAGCAGAACTTGCGGTTTATCAGAAAGCTTCTGATTTTTCAAAATTGCAGGAAGCGATGGATGAAGCGGAGAAGTTGGAGCGTACAAAATATTTAGAAGTATATTACTCCAACATCGATCAGTTATGCGAAGAGGCAGAAGAGTTGCTGAAAGATTTTATGACGGAACAGGCAAAAATTGATGCGCTCACAGAACAATTGCAAAAGGCTTTGGATGCACTTGAGGCGCTGGCTGCAAAATCAGATATTAAATTGTTGGAAGAAGCGGTAGAGGCTGCACGAAATATTGATTTAGATCAGTACAAAAACACAAAAGAATTTGAAAAAGCACTGTCTGCTTCTGAGAAACTGCTGGCAGAATACAAAAAAGAAGAAAGAATATTACAAAAAGATGTGACAGAAGCAATTTTGAAATTGACTGAGGAACAAGGAAAGCTGGAAGAAAAAGATCCGGTAAAACCAGAAAAGCCAGAGGTAGATATGGTTGTGGTGAAAGCGGAACAAACCACATTGAAAGTTGGAGCCGCCACAAAGGTATCTGCGACAATCATGCCGGAAGATGCCAAAGATAAGGCTGTGACATGGTCTGTATCAGATGAGAATATTTTGTCTGTGAGTCCAGATGGAACGGTGACTGCGAAAAAAGAAGGAAAAGCATATGTAATTGCAACTTCTTCGAATGGAAAAACCGGACGAGTAGAAATTACAGTTGTTTCAAAGGATACTGTTTCGAATCCGGAATCATCAAAAGATGAAGGAAAAGAAAATAAGAAAGAGCCTGTGAAAACAGGGGATACGCAGTCGACAGCGTGGTATATCGGCTTGATGGCGGCAGTTGGTGCAGTTGTATTTGGCACGAAAAAGAAGAAAGAAAAGGATGAAATGTAGTTAAGCAATAAAAGGTTCTGGATTTGGTGAAAACCAAATTTGGAACCTTTTTTAAACAAAATTATTAAAAATAACTAAAAATATAAAATTAGAGAATTTAAAACAGTTGTTTTTGACATGAGAAATATACAAAATGATGAAAAATTTATATATTATACCTATAAATATGAAATTGTGCTAAACTAAAAGAGTGCATGATTGCTACAAAACAAACAATCCTGCAAATTTATCTAATCTGCCAAAAGACTTGGAAAGGAGTTTGAATTGCAGAGGAAAAGGAGAAGGTTATGAAAAGAAAACTTTTAAGTTCCATGCTCGCGGCGGCAGTAGTCGTGACGAGTACGTTCTCCACAACATCAGTCTCTGAGGCGAAGGAACCAGATGCCTCAAATGGCAAAGTTGAGGTTACGATGAAAGATAATTCCGTAACAATTGGAAACGATGCCATTGAAAGAACATTTTCAACAGCAGATTCAAAGTTATCTACTACTGAAATTGTGAACAAGAGAACGGATGGTGGAGAGACTAACTTTACACCGGAAGAAGGTAGTGAAGAATTTATTGTCAAGACGACAAAAGAAAAGAAAGACCCGATTAGTTTGGAGCCGATTGACAGAAAAGGATGGACAGCAGAGGCGGACAGTTATCAGAATGGCGCGGCAGGCGCTTCTGATGGACCGGCATCAAATCTGTTAGATGGGAAGATTGATACAATTTGGCACAGTAATTATGGTGGTGGAACAAATGGTGCGGGCGATCAGGATTACCCACACAATGTTGTGATCAAATTTGATGATTCTGAGACGTTTCAGTCATTTTCATATACGCCTAGAAAAGAAAGTGAGACGACAAACGGAAACATCAAAGGCTATAAATTGTATGCATCTACAGAGGCGGAAAAACTTGATTTTAATTCAGATAAATGGGGAGAACCGATTGCGGAAGGCGAATTTGAGTATGATGGCACCAACCCGATCTATGTGAACTTAAAGGAAACATGTACAGCAACACAGATTAAGTTTGTGGCAACATCGTCAAATAACGGCGAGAAGTTTGCGGGTGGCGCAGAATTTAATTTACATAAAGATAAAGTGCCGGTTGTTGCGGACGACAGAGCGTTTAAGACAAGTGACTTACAACTGGAAGATGGCAAGGATGCCGTGAAGGTTGAAGATACAACAGCAACTATCAACGGGGAGAAGAAGACAGGTAAGAAGGTGACGTTTTCCTTTGAACCGTATACACATAAAGGTGTAGAGTATACAATCGACGAAGTAGTTGTTATGTATGAAGGGGATCACTTCATGCGTAAATATTTGGAAATTGAAGTTCCGGATGAAGATATGGGAAAAGCGGAAATTGACTATATCGATCTGGAATCTCTGAAAGTAGAAGAGTCTGATAAACAGTGGACAATTCCGAGAGGAAAAGGTGGAATTGTTCAGATGGAAGAGTTTAAGGCGAATCTTGGACAGCCAATCTATATTCAGGGCATGTTTTTCGGATGTGAATTCCCGGCGGCAGATACGGAGATTGTAGACGAGACAGGATATATGCGTTACTATACCGGAAAAACATTCGAAAGAATGAAAGAGGATAATCAACTGACAACAGATGGAAAATATGTGACATGGCAGACAGTTGCCGGCGCTGCAAGAAGTACGGAAAACGAAGTTATTCAGGCAGATTTCTATGATTACATTGATTCGATTGCAACTCCATCAGAATTTCGAATTCAATATAATTCATGGTTCGACAACATGATGAAGATTGACGATGAAAATATTTTGGAATCTTTCATTGAAATTGATCGTGAGTTGAACAATGCGGAAGTACGTCCGCTGGATTCTTACGTTGTGGATGATGGGTGGAATGCTTACAACGATGGAACGCTAGGGGCTGGCTCTTATCCGCAATCGGGATCAGAGATTAATAAAGAAGGGTTCTGGACATTCAATGAAAAATTCCCAGATGAACTGACACCATCCAGCGAGTTAGTGCAGAAGTTTGGAAGTAATTTCGGTGTGTGGGTTGGACCAAGAGGTGGCTATAACTTCTATGGAACATTGGCAAATATCATAGAAAAAGCTGGAAATGGAAGCAAAGCCGGCGGTTCCATTGATGTTGCAGACCGGGTGTACGTAGAAAAATTTAAAGATATGGCAATTGACTGGCAGAAGCGATTCAAGGTAAATTACTGGAAATGGGATGGATTTGCGGATACAGGACAGTATAATCACTTTAATAATTCAGGTGGTGCGGACGGTGTTCCGGTATATAGCGAGACGAATCACCATATGACGGGTGGTTACCATCAGATGTACCATGTGACGGATTTGTGGGAAGCATGGATTGATCTTATGGAAGCAGTACGCCAAAGTGAAAAAGAGGATGGCATTAATAATCTGTGGATTTCATTGACATGCTATGTAAACCCAAGTCCTTGGTATTTACAATGGGCAAACTCTGTATGGATTCAATGTACACATGACCAAAAGGATGCTGGTTTTGGTACAACAAAAATGAACAAGCAGATCACTTACCGTGATGCATGTTACTATGATTTCCTGAAGAATCATGAGTTCCAGTTCCCATTGCAGAACATTTACAACCATGATCCGGTATATGGAAAAGAAGGAACCGGAATGAATGTGAATACGGCTACAGATGAAGATTTCCAGAACTACTTATATATGCTTTCTACACGTGGAACAGCTTTCTGGGAACTATACTATTCTGACAGTATCATGACAGATGGCAAGTATGAGATTACCGGAGAATTTTTAGAGTGGGCGGAAGAAAATTATCATATGCTGAAGAATTCTAAAATGATTGGTGGACGACCGGACAATACAACTTTGGGAAGTGCTTCTTCAAGTGAAGCATCAGCAGAAGCGTACGGATTTTCATGCTTTGATGGAAAAGAAGGAATCATTTCACTTCGTAACCCATCTGCTTCCGCTGATAAAGAAATTAAATTTACATTTGACCGAACTATAGGTGTTGCTGAAGGTGCAGGCACATTAGATTATTATTTGGAGCATAGTTATAAGCTTTCCGACGAGTCTGCTCAGACGGGAACATTGACATACGGACAAGAATATACAGTGAATTTGAAACCAAATGAAGTACGTATTTTACGAGTTTCTGCACAAAAAGATACAAAAGCACCTGAGATTGACCGGATTATGACAGACGGTAATTGTGAAGTTACGGTAAAATTCAATGAAAAAGTATCTGGAAATCTCTTTGCAGTGGATGGTTCCGGAATTGCTTCAATTGAAAAGAGCGCGGACGACACAACATATCATATCACTTTGACAAAAGCGCCGGAAGACGGAAAGACAATCACGGTGACGCCAAAAGATATCAAGGATATGTCAGGAAATGCGACGACAGCATCTGCATCAGTTGTATATCACAAGGGCAATGTAGTTGTCGAGAATAAGGAAATTGCAGAAGCCGGAGAAATTGCAGCGGCAGATAAGTCATTGAATTCTAATAACGGATTTAGTGTGGCTGCATCTGTAAATACAACAGGCAAGGATCAGACACTTGTAAAACAAAATGATCAGTATGAATTAAAAGTTACAGCAGACGGAAAAGCTTCCTTTACACTGAATGGTGCGACAGCAGTTTCCGGTAAAACGATCAACGATGGCAAACAACATGTAGTTGTCGGTGTGAAAGAAAATAACGGTATGCTGAAGCTTTATGTGGATGGCAGTCTGGAAGGTTCGGATTACAAGGAAGGCAACAGATACCATAAGGTAGAAAAAGCTGCAATTACAGTTGGAAATGATGTTTCAAAAGCCGGCGTATATGATACCGCATATGGCTATGATAAAGTAGATGAAATCTTCCAAGAAGGGTTCTCAAAATTAGAATTGACAAATGAGATGATCACAGTGTCAGGAACAGAAGAAGGCGATAAGAATACGGTGTTAGATAAGAATAATACAACGTTTTGGACAAGTCAAAAAGTTTCAGAGGGTACTGTGAACAATGAAAATGCTTGGCTGAAAGTGGATTTGGGTGCAACATACAAGTTGGATCAAGTTGACTATACACCACGTTTTGACAATGTGCAGAACAATTATTGGGAATGTACCGGTAATATCAAAAACCTGATTGTGGAGACAAGCGTGGATGGAGAGACATGGACAGCAGTAACAGAAGATGGTGGTCGTGATCTTTCGAAAAAAATAGTGAAAGAGAATAACAGCTCATTCTTCCCGGAAGAGATTACATTTGAAGCAAAAGAGGCAAGATATGTACGTATCAGCGGTACAAAATCACATCATTGGCAAACTCAGAATGTAGATAAGCAGATTACTGTTGCAGATCTTGCAATCTACGGAGAAAAGGCAGGAGTAGAAAACATTGCAACAGATAGCTCGGTGAAAGTAGAAGCTAAATGGACAAAAGATGACACAGATGCAGCCAAAGGCGGAGACAGACCGATGTCTATGGTTGTGGATGGCAACAAGGCAGATACTAACGGAAACTACGGTGAATTTGGTGCGGATGACAAAGCAGAATCTTCTTATATGCAGATTGATTTAGGAGAAGTGTGCGATGTAGATACATTGAATTTATATCGTTACTGGAATCAGAATCGTGTTTATGATCCATCTGTCATTTTAGTTGCAGAGAAAGAAGCTGATTTTAAAGACGGAACAGCGACAGTTGTATACAATGCAGATAAAGAGAAAATTCATGGATTGAATGACAAATATTATACAGAAGTTAAAGATGAAACATATGAAGAAACTGCACAAGGTAAGTCGTGGAACTTACCGGAAAACACAAAGGCAAGATTTGTGCGTGTGTATATGCATGGTGTGAAAAATGGCGGAGACACAAACCATATCGTAGAGATGGAAGTGATCGGAACAAGACCTGACAAAGAAGAAGTGCCAGCAGTTGATCTTACAAAATTGATTGAGAGATTAACTGTGTTAGCAGCAGTGGATACGTCAAATGCAACAACAGACAGTGCGGCGGCATTTAAAGCACTTGTAAAAGAAGGATATGATCTTGTTGCATCTGGAGCAAAGACACAGGGCGAAGTAGACGCTATGTTGAAGAAACTGGAAGGCGCAGAAAACAAACTGGTAGATACAAACGCGCTGAAAAAAGCAATTGCAGATGCAGAAAAGAAAGTGGCAGAAAGTACAAAGACAAGTGCAGCAGCGACATTAGCAAAAATCGAAGAGGCAAAAGCACTTTTGAAAAATGGTACAACAGAAACGATGAATCAGATGATCAAGGCTTTGGAAGATGCCATGAAGACACTTGTTGCAAGAGGTGATGTGAAAGAACTGAAAGCATTGATCGACACATATGAAAAAGAAGAATTGAAAGAGGCAGATTATACAACTTCTACATGGAGTGCTTATGAGACAGCCTTGAACACGGCAAATGCTATTGTTAAAGACAACAGTGACAGTGACCAGACACAGGTAGATGCAGCGAAGAAAGCGTTGGAGGATGCACATAAAGCATTGGAAAAACGCGGAGATACAGATGCATTGAAAGCGTTGGTTGAAAAGTACAAGGATTTAAAAGAAGCAGATTATACACATGACACATGGGTAGTATTTAAAGAAGCGTTTGATGCGGCAAAAGCAATTGTGGCAGACAACAGCGACAGCACCCAGGCGCAGGTGGATGCGGCAAAAGAGGCGTTGGAAAATGCTTATAATGCATTGAAGGAGGCTCCGGAGAATCCAAAGCTTGACACAAGCAGACTGGAAAAAGCAATTGCAGATGCAAAGGCGGTTGTCAAAGAGTCTTATACAACAGATTCTTACAATGCAATGAAAGCGGTTCTTGATGAGGCGGAAGACTTGTTGAAAGAAGAAGCTCAGGATCAGGATACAATTGATGCCAAGACAGAAGCGTTGAATGCGGCAATTGAAGCGTTGGTAAAACGAGGCGATGTAAAAGAACTTTCAGAATTGGTGAAAGCATACGAAGAAGAGAAACTGAATGAAGGAGTATATACAACTTCTACATGGAGTGTTTACCAGACAGCATTTGATGCAGCGAAAGCGATCATAAAAGATAACAGCAATAGCGACCAAGAAAAGGTAGATGCAGCAAAAACAGCTTTAGAAGTGGCAAAAGAAGCGTTGGAAGAACGAGGCAATACAGACAGCCTTAAAGAGCTTGTAACAGTATGTGAGGAACTGAAGGAAGAAGACTTTACAGCGGATACATGGAAAGTGTTTGAGAATGCGCTTGATGCAGCAAAAGCAATTGTTGCAGATAACAGTGACAGCAATCAGACACAAGTAGATGCAGCTAAAGAAGCGTTGCAGAAAGCAAAAGACGATCTGAAAGAAGCAGAAAAACCTGTTAACAGGAGCAAGTTGGAAGAAGCATATAACAAGTATAAAGATCTGAAAAATGATGGTTATACAGAAAACAGCTGGAAAACATTTAAGAATGCGCTTGATGCAGCGAAAGCAGTTTTAGAGTATGAAGATGCGACGGCAGAGCAGGTAGATGCAGCACTTGCACAATTAGAAAAAGCAGTCAGTGGATTGAAAAAAGCACCAATTGATGGAAGTGGAAACAATCAAGGTGCACAAAATAACAATCAGAAACCATCTACAGGTGGTTCAGGCTCAAACGGAAGTGTAAAAACAGGAGATTCTTCAGATGTAATGCTGTGGGGAATCTTTGCAGCAGCAGCTCTTATGGCTGGCGTAGTCGTAAAAAAGAAAAAAGCTTAGTGTAAAATCAAAAAGAGCAGAGGCGGGAAAACCGCTTCTGCTCCTTTTCTAATCATTTCGCATAAGAATTGCTTTTTAAATATTAATTAAATATATATTATATACATAAACATAAATAAAAGGCACATCTACATTTTGATTCTGATTAAAGTTTTACGACATTGACTGCCTGAGGTCCTTTTGCACCTTCAGTTACTTCGAATTCTACTTCCTGACCTTCTTCTAAAGATTTGAAACCTTCCATGTTAAGTCCAGAATAGTGAACGAATACATCGTTTCCTGCTTCGTCGGAAATGAATCCGTAACCTTTTTGGTTGTTAAACCATTTTACTGTACCTTTGTTCATGTTGATACCTCCATAAAAATAAATAATAAAGTTGTATTACTTGCGTAATATTGAATTAGATTAGCATAATTCTATATAAATGTCAATGTTTTTGAAAAAATATAATGAAAAATGCACAAATATAGGTTACAATAAGACGTAACAATGAAAATAAGGAGATAGAATATGAGAATTTCGACAAAAGGGACATATGCATTGGAAATAATTGTGGATCTTGCAATGCATTCTTCGGAAGAGCATTTAGAGCGGCTGAAAAATATTGCAGCACGGAGAGGTCTGTCTGAAAAGTATTTAGAGAGGATTGTCAAAGCAATGAAGAATGAGAATCTGATTTTGAGTACAAGAGGAGCAATGGGAGGATATCGTCTTGCGAGAAGACCGGAAGATATTACTGTTTTGGACGTGCTTCGCTCTGTGGAAGGAGAGCTTGCACCGGTGGAGTGTCTGACAAAAGAGACGAATTGCGGGATTGCGTGTGAGGATTGCTTGACACGAGGAGTCTGGGCAGATATGTGGAGAGAAATCTTGGGTGTTACGGAGAATGTCTCAGTGGCAGATATTACAAAAGAGGTAGTTGACAGAGCAGGAGAATAGGTGTATAACATAAAACATGTAATACTTAGCAAAGTGGTAGGAAAAGGAAAATTCTTATGAAAATATCGACAAAAGGAAGATATGGACTGCGGGCGCTGGTAGACTTGGCAGGTCATGACAATGGAGAGCCAATTGCGTTGGCAAGTATTGCACAAAGGCAAAAACTGTCATTGAATTATTTGGAACAGGTTTTTAGTGTGCTTAGGAAGGCTGGAATTGTAAAAAGCCTGAAAGGGGTGAACGGAGGGTACCGTTTGGCAAAAAAGGCTGATGATATCACGGTGAAAGAAGTTTTGGAAGTACTGGAAGGAAAGTTCTCGATTGTAGATGAATATGCACAAGAGAAGGGGACAGATGACGTGCAAGAAGCGATTAAAACTTTAGTCTGGGATCAGATTAATACACGGGTGAACCAGTTGCTGGAGGAGAAGACATTGAAGCAGTTGATGGCATCATTTGCCGATGAAAACAGAAAGCAGAAGTCTATTTGAAGGAGGAATTACTTATGGGAAAAGTATATCAAAATGTAACGGAATTAATTGGGCATACACCTCTTTTAGAAGTGCAGAATATCGAATCAGAGCTTGGGTTAAAAGCAAAGATCCTGGTGAAATTAGAGCTGTTTAATCCGGCGGGAAGTGTAAAAGACCGTGTTGCGAAAAATATGGTGGAGGAGGCTGAACGCCAGGGAATCCTTAAGCGTGGAGGGACAATCATCGAACCTACAAGTGGAAATACCGGAATTGGACTTGCGTCCATTGCGGCATCAAAGGGGTATCGTGCAATCTTTACAATGCCTGAGACGATGAGTGTAGAACGGCGGAAACTTCTTCAAGGTTATGGCGCAGAGATTGTTCTGACAGACGGGAAAAAAGGAATGGCTGGAGCGATTGCGAAAGCTGGAGAACTTGCAGAAGAGATTGATGGGGCAGTTGTTCTTGGTCAGTTTATAAACAAAGCGAATCCGGCTGCGCATACCGCTTCTACCGGACCGGAGATATGGGAAGATACCGAAGGTAAGGTGGATATCTTCGTTGCGGGAGTCGGTACCGGTGGAACAATTACAGGAACCGGGGAGTATTTAAAAGAGAAAAATCCGGCGCTGAAAGTAATTGCAGTGGAGCCGGCGGCATCACCGGTGTTATCAGGAGGGAAACCAGGACCTCATGGTCTGCAGGGGATTGGAGCAGGTTTCATTCCGGAGATTTTGAATACGGAGATTTATGATGAGATTGTGCAGGTGGAAAATGACGAGGCATATGCAGCTTCCAGAATGCTTGCCCACAAAGAAGGGGTACTGATAGGAATTACATCCGGCGCAGCGCTTCACACGGCGATAGAGCTTGCAAAAAGAGAAGAGAATGCAGGAAAAACAATTGTGGCAATATTGCCGGATACGGGAGAACGATATTTGTCGACACCATTATTTGAGGTATAATTTTCAAGAAAAAAGTCATTGTAAAGTATGATACTTTGCAATGGCTTTTTTACGGCAATAAAGATTTTGCAGTATGCATAAAAAATAAAGGGAAAAATTGCGAACTATTTTGAATGAAATTGATTGACTTTGAACGAAAATGAATTTAAAATAGATTTAGAAGAGAGGTGTAAATATGCTGGCGGAAGAACGGTTTAACCGGATATTAAATATTGTAGAAGAAAAGAAAAGTGTCACAGTGACAGAATTGACAGAGCTTTTGGATACTTCCGAGTCTACGATACGAAGGGATCTGACAACGCTGGATAAGCGAAAAAAACTGATTAAGGTGCATGGCGGCGCGACGGCAGTCGATATGGAATATATGACAAAAGACTCTTCGGTTTCTGTGAGACAGGATTTGAACAGAGAAGAGAAGATAAAGATTGGAAAGTACGCAGCCGGATTGATCAGAAAAGATGATTTTGTCTATATCGATGCAGGAACAAGTACAGAATATCTCGTGGAGCAGATTTTAGAAAAGGAAGCAGTTTATGTGACGAATGGCATTTCTCATGCAAGAAAATTGCTGCATAAGGGATGCAGAGTATTTTTGCTCGGCGGAGAGCTGAAGAAAGAGACAGAGGCTTTGATCGGAGCGGAAGCACTGGAAAGCCTGGAAAAATATAATTTCACAAAAGGATTTTTTGGTGCGAACGGGATTCACAATGAATATGGAATCACCACGCCGGATCTCAATGAAGCTGCTGTGAAAGAAAGAGCGTTCAGACAATGCAGGAAAAAATATATTCTTGCAGATTCTTCTAAAATCGGACAGATTTCGCTTATTAAATTTGCGGAGCTGAAAGAGGCGGAGGTAATCACAACTAAGCTGAAGCAGGGAACCTATCAAAAGTACAAAAACATTGTGGAGGTGGATGAAGCATGATTTACACGGTAACATTTAACCCGTCTTTGGACTATGTGATTCAGGTGGATGACCTGACACTTGGGAGAGTCAACAGAACAACCAAAGAGGCGATATTTCCTGGAGGAAAAGGTGTGAATGTGTCGGTTATTCTCTCAAATCTGGGAATTAAGAGCAAAGCACTTGGGTTTATCGCAGGGTTTACCGGAAAGCAGTTGGAAAAGATGTTGACAGACTTTGGGTGTTACACAGATTTTATTGAGCTGAAGGAAGGGCTGACCCGCATTAATGTGAAGGTGAACTCGAACGAGGAAAGCGAGATCAATGGTCAGGGACCAAACATCGGTGACAGGGCGATTACAGAATTATTTGAAAAGCTGGATTGCCTGCAAAATGGGGATATCTTAGTACTTGCGGGAAGTATTCCGAACACATTGCCGGAGGATATCTATGAGAGCATCATGGAAAGACTACAGACAAAAGGGGTTCGTATCGTGGTGGATGCGACAAAGGATTTGCTGTTGAATGTTCTGAAGTACCATCCGTTTTTGATCAAGCCGAATAATCATGAGCTTGGAGAGATGTTCGGTGTCACATTAAAGACAGATGAGGAGATTATCACCTACGCGAAGAAGCTTCAGGAAAAAGGAGCGGGAAATGTGCTGATTTCCATGGCGGGCGACGGAGCAATTCTAATCACTGAGGATGGGGAGATTCATAAAGGACTTCCACCAAAAGGAGAAGTGGTGAATTCGGTCGGAGCAGGAGATTCGATGGTTGCAGGATTTTTGACAGGATATCTGAATACAGGAGACTATGAAAAGGCATTTAAACTGGGAATTGCAACCGGAAGTGCGACTGCATTTCTGGCATGGCTTGCAGAAAAAGAGGATGTTGTGAAGTTGTTAGACGAAGCAAAAGAGAACTTTGGATTGTAGGAGGGAAGTAACGTGAGAATCACAGATTTATTGAAAAAAGAAAGTATTGATTTAAACGGTGTCGTAACTACGAAAAAAGAGACGATTGAAAAGATGACGTTGCTGATGGAAAAGGCGGGAATGTCAAAGACCTCGAAAAATACAGAGCCGGCGTATTCGCAAGAGAAGAAGAAGGAACGACCGGAATCGGGGAAGGAATCGCTATTCCACATGCAAAGACAGATGCGGTGAGTGGTCCTGGACTGGCGGCGATGATTATTCGTGACGGAGTGGATTATGATTCGCTGGACGGTGAGCCGGTACACATGGTGTTCTTGATTGCGGCGCCGAATACAGAAGACAATATTCATCTGGAGGTATTGAGTCGTCTTTCGATGCTGTTGATGGATGATAACTTCCGGGCAAACCTGATGAAAGCGTCTACAGTAGAAGAATTTTTAGGATATATCGATCAGGCGGAAAAAGAAAAGTTTGAAGAGGAGACGGAGGAAAAACAGGAGAAAGAAGAGAAAAAGGGATATCAGATTCTTGCAGTTACGGCCTGTCCTACCGGAATCGCACATACTTATATGGCGGCGGAAAGTCTTGAAAACACGGCAAAAGAGATGGGATATACGATCAAGGTGGAGACAAACGGCTCCGGCGGAGACAAAAATGTATTGACGGCAGAGGATATCGCAAATTGTGACTGTATCATTGTGGCAGCCGATAAAGATGTAAAAATGGCGAGATTTGATGGAAAACCAGTCATTGTCACGAAGGTTGCCAATGGAATTCACAAAGCGAAAGAGTTGATTGAAGAAGCAGAGAGCGGAAAGGTTGAAATCTATCACAGCAATGAAAAAGGAGAGGCGACCGGATTTCAGGAAGAGCAGGAAAGTATCGGAAGAAAGATCTATAAAAGTCTGATGAACGGTGTGTCTCATATGCTGCCGTTTGTAATCGGAGGAGGAATCCTGATTGCACTGTCATTTTTGTTTGACGGCGCAAACGCAGGAACTGATGTTTTCGGTACCGGAAATCCACTTTCCAAATTCTTGAATTTGGTGGGAAATGTATCGTTTGGCATGATGTTCCCGATCCTCTCAGGATATATTGCGATGAGCATCGCAGAACGTCCGGCATTGATGCCTGGTATCGTTGGTGGTCTGCTTGCGAAAGCAGGAACATCTGTGTTTGCGGCTGAGGCGGATTGGATCCCATCCGGATTTTTTGGAGCGCTGCTCGCCGGATTTATTGCAGGATACCTGATGCTTCTTATCGAAAAAGCATTTGCAAAGCTCCCAAGGGCATTGGAGGGAACAAAACCGGTGCTGATTTATCCGTTCTTTGGAATTGTATTGATCGGTGCGATCATGGTATTTATCATCAATCCACCTGTCGGAGCATTCAATCAATGGTTGTATGACGGACTTGCAAGTATGGGTGAGGGAAGCAAAGTGCTGCTTGGAGCTGTTCTCGGCGGTATGATGGCAATCGACTTTGGAGGACCGTTTAACAAGGCTGCGTATGTATTTGGAACAGCAGCAATCGCAAGCGGACAGTTTGATATTATGGCGGCGGTTATGGCTGGTGGAATGGTTCCTCCAATCGGAATCGCACTTGCCACGACATTTGCAAAAAACAGATTTACAGAGAGTGAAAAACAGACGACTGTTACCAACTATATTATGGGACTGTCATTTATTACAGAGGGAGCAATCCCATTTGCGGCATCTGATCCTCTGCGCATTATTCCACCGTCAATCGTTGGTTCGGCAGTGGCCGGAGCGGTCTCAATGGCGTTTGGATGTGGTTCAAGAGCACCGCATGGAGGTATCTTTGTAGTTGGTATTATGGACAATGCACCGATGTTCCTCGCAGCAATAGCGATAGGTGCTGTCGTGACGATGTTTGGAATTATTCTGTTAAAAAAACCAATTACTATTGAAAAATAGTGAAAAATATTAGATAATAGGGAAAGGTAAATCCTAATATTTACAGAAAAGAAAAGGAGATTAATCATGAAAGAATTTAGTTATGTAATTACAGATAGTGAAGGAATCCACGCAAGACCAGCAGGATTATTAGTAAAAGAAGCTGCAAAATTCCAATCAGATATTAAACTGAAAAAGGGAGAAAAAGAAGCAGATGCAAAAAGAATCTTTGGTGTAATGGGATTGGCTGTAAAATGCGGTGAAGAGATCGTAATGACAGCAGAGGGTGCTGACGAAGCAGAAGCAATCGCAGCAATCGAGACATTTTTAAAAGAAAACTTATAAGAAAAATAATGTTGAGGAAGGTTAAGCTATGATTACATTAACTGGCAAAAGTGTATTTGGCGGTGTATCAATCGGTAAGATTGCCTTTTATAAAAGAAATGAACAGCAGATCAAAAGATGGCATGTGGATGATACAGAAAGCGAAGTAAAACGTTTTGAAGATGCAAAGGCAAAGGCGGTTGCAGAACTTCAGGAATTGTATCAGAAGGCGATGTCAGACGTCGGTGAGACGAATGCGATGATCTTTGAGATTCATCAGATGATGCTGGAAGATTTGGATTACATTGAATCTATTATCAATATTATCACTGCACAACAGGTGAATGCAGAATATGCGGTGGGAACGACAGCTGACAATTTCGCAGCGATGTTTTCCGCAATGGATGATGCATATATGCAGGGACGTGCTGCGGATGTAAAAGACGTTTCTGAGCGTATTTTGAACATTTTGTCCGGAGCAGAAAAAGTTGCATTTGCGACAGATGAACCTGTCATTGTTGCGGCAGATGATCTTGTTCCAAGTGAGACAGTCCAGCTTGATAAAGAAAAAGTATTGGGCTTTGCTACGATGTATGGTTCTTCGAACTCACATACAGCAATTTTGGCAAGAACAATGAATATCCCGGCAATCATCGGTTTGGGCGAAGAGTTGAAACCGGAATATGATGGTAAATTTGCTGTCATCGACGGGTTTGACGGAAAGATTTATATCGATCCAGATGAAGAGACACTCGCTGCGATGAAGAAAAAGCAGGCTGAGGATATAGAAAGAAAGAAACTGTTGGAACAGTTAAAAGGCAAAGAGAATGTCACATTGAGCGGTCAGCACATCAATATCTATGCCAACATCGGCAATAGCTCAGATGTGGGAGCTGTTTTGAAAAATGATGCAGGCGGAATCGGCCTTTTCAGAAGCGAATTCCTGTATTTGGAGAATGAGACATTCCCGACAGAAGAGCAGCAGTTCGCTGTCTATAAGACAGTTGCTGAGAATATGGCTGGAAAGAAAGTTATCATCCGTACACTTGATATTGGTGCGGACAAGCAGGCAGATTATTTCAATTTAGATAAAGAAGAGAATCCGGCACTTGGATATCGTGCAATCCGTATTTGTCTGACTAAGCCTGAGATTTTTAAAACTCAGCTGCGTGCACTGTATCGTGCATCGGCATTTGGTCAGATTGCGATCATGTTCCCGATGATTACAGCAGTGTGGGAAGTGAAGAAAATTAAAGAGATTGTAGAAGAAGTAAAGGAAGAACTTCGCAAAGAAGGAATCGCATTCCGTGAGGATATGGAACTTGGAATTATGATCGAGACACCTGCGGCTGTTATGGTGAGCCGTGAACTTGCAAAAGAAGTTGATTTCTTCAGCGTAGGTACCAATGACCTCACACAGTATACACTGGCGATTGACAGGCAGAATCCAAAGCTTGACACATTCTATGATCCACATCATCCGGCAGTGCTTGCGATGATCCAGATGGCGGCAGACAATGCACATGCAGAAGGAAAATGGATTGGAATCTGTGGAGAATTAGGAGCAGATTTGGAATTGACAGAGACATTCCTGAAGATGGGAATTGATGAACTTTCTGTATCACCATCTATGATTCTTCCGGTTCGAAAAAAAGTCAGAGAGACAGAATAGTATAGAAAGAAAGTGTGTTCTTGAGATGGAATGCACTTTCTTTTTTATTGTGCTAATAAATGTTTATAAAAATAAGTAATGAATACTTTCATTTACTTTCCAGTAGTTGTCTGATAAACTTGTGAAGTAAAAAAAGGAAATGAGAGGCAGGAAAATTTTATGCTGGAAAAATTGTTTAAGTTAAAAGAAAACAAAACAGATGTCAGGACGGAAGTGGTGGCAGGTATTACGACATTTATGACAATGGCGTATATACTGGCGGTAAATCCAAGCGTGCTGTCGGCAGCCGGAATGGATCATGGAGCAGTGTTTACGGCGACGGCGATTGCGGCATGTATTGGTACTTTGCTCATGGCTCTGTTTGCAAACTATCCGTTTGCACTTGCACCGGGAATGGGACTGAATGCATACTTTGCATATACGGTTGTACTGAACATGGGATACACATGGCAGGTGGCGCTTGCGGCTGTATTTGTGGAAGGAATTATTTTTATTCTGTTATCAGTTACGAATGTGCGTGAAGCAATCTTTAATGCAATCCCGATGAATTTGAAATCTGCAGTAAGTGTCGGAATTGGTCTTTTTATCGCGTTTATCGGTCTGCAGAATGCAAAAATTGTTATCAGTGGTTCTACATTAGTGCAGTTATTCTCGCTGGAAGGTTACAACAGTACTTTGGCAGAAGGCGCTGCAAAGGCGACGATGAATGATGTTGGAATTACGGTATTACTTGCGGTGATCGGCGTGATTATTACAGCGATTCTTGTAGTAAAGAACATTAAAGGTAATATTCTTTGGGGAATTTTAATTACATGGATTCTTGGAATTATCTGTCAGCTGACCGGATTGTATGTGCCAAATGCAGAACTTGGAATGTACAGCTTACTTCCGGACTTCAGCAACGGTATTTCGATTCCGAGTCTTAGTCCGATCTTTGGAAAACTGAGTTTTTCAGGAATCCATATCGGAGAGTTTATGGTTGTAGTGTTTGCGTTTTTGTTTGTGGATATCTTTGATACACTCGGCACATTGATCGGTGTTTCCACAAAAGCAAATATGTTAGATGAAAACGGAAAACTTCCAGGAATTAAAGGTGCTCTGATGGCAGATGCGGTTGCTACAACGGCAGGCGCAGTGCTTGGAACATCTACAGTTACAACATTTGTTGAGAGCGCTTCGGGTGTGACGGAAGGAGGACGAACAGGTCTTACAGCAGTCACAACAGCGATTTTGTTTGGATTGTCGTTGTTGTTGTCACCAATCTTTTTGGCGATTCCATCTTTTGCGACGGCGCCGGCATTGATTGTTGTAGGGTTCTATATGCTGACAAATGTAGTGAGTATTGATTTCAGTGATTTTGGGGAAGCGATTCCTTGCTATATCTGTATTGCAGCAATGCCATTTTTCTACAGTATTTCAGAAGGAATTGCAATGGGTGTGATCTCTTATGTTGCAATTAATCTGTTTACAGGAAAAGCAAAGGAAAAAAAGATCAGCGTATTGATGTTTGTGTTAGCACTTTTGTTTATCGGAAAATATATCTTATTATAAAATATAGTTTTTTAGGGAAAGATGAGAGTCTTTCCCTTTTTTTAGAGCTAAAAACATGGTATTATAATTCATACAAAAGCAGCAGATAGGAGAAAAGAATGGCAATTAATAAGGCAATGCGAAAAGTATTGAAAGCACTTTCGTTTGATGGAATTGAGGTGGAGGCGTCCAGGCATTTGGCAAATTTAAAGGCGTTGGATCCGATGCGAATTTTTCATAAGACGATTGATTATAAAATATATAATGGAACACATGAGATTCCTGTGAGAATTTATCTGCCTGGCGAAGAGATTGAACACAAATATCCGGTTCTTTTATTCTTTCACGGCGGGGGATGGGTCACAGAGAGCATAGATAATTATGAGAGGATCTGTGCAAGGATGGCATCGGCGACCAATCATATTGTTGTGTCGGTAGAATACAGGCTCGCTCCCGAGTATCCGTTCCCGACAGGATTGGAGGATTGCTACGCCGCAGCGAAGGCGGTCTATACGAATGAATTTATTTTAAATGTGCATCCGGACGATATCACGATCATCGGAGACAGTGCCGGCGGTAATCTGGCGGCTGCAGTCTCTCTTCTTGCAAAAGAGAGGGGAGAGTTTATGCCAAGACAGCAGATTTTGATCTATCCGGCGGTGAATAACGACTATACGGAGACTTCTAGATTTCCGTCCGTCCATGAAAATGGAAAAGATTTCCTGTTGACGGCTGGAAAGATGCAGGATTATATTGATTTATATGCGAGAGATGAATCGGACAAACAGAGTCCGTATTTTGCTCCGATTTTGCAGAAAGATCTCACAGGACAGCCGAGGACACTGATTATCACCGCGGAATTTGACCCGCTTCGAGATGAAGGAGAGGCTTATGGTAAGGCGCTTGAGGAAGCCGGAAATGAAGTGGAGGTTCATCGTATCAAAGATGCGCTGCATGGATTTTTTGCACTGGGGATCAAATATTTTCATGTGCAGGAGAGTTTTGAAATTATGAATCATTTTTTAGGGGAGGTGTAAGAGATGTTTCATTCGAAAAGGTCATATTGGAGAAAGCTTGACAATGCCGCAAAATTATTTCCGGCGACAAGTAACAAAAAGGACACTCGAGTCTTTCGTTTTTATTGTATTATGAAAGAAGATGTAAAAGAAGAGATTTTGCAGCAGGCAGTGGAAAAAGCGCTTGAAAAATATCCGCTTTTTTTGTCGGTCATGCGAAAAGGCTTGTTCTGGCATTATTTGGAAAAGAGTAATTTAAAACCGGTTGTCACAGAGGAATTTAAAGAGCCTTGCAGCAATCTGTATGTGCGTGACAAGAAAAGCCTGTTATTCGAAGTCACGTACTATAAAAGGCGGATTAATTTTGAAGTATTTCATGTGCTGACGGACGGAACAGGTGCGACATGTTTTTTAAAGGAGATTGTCAAACACTATATTGTGCTGGCATATGGTGAAGCCGATATTCCACTTGATAAGGAGCATATCACAATTCAGGATCAGGAATCAGACAGTTTTCGAAAATATTATTCTGATTTACGGCGAGAGAAGAAGGAAAAGGTAAAAGCATATCAGATTAAGACTCTTCGGAAGGCGAGAGGACCGCTGCAGGTGACAGAAGCGGTGCTGTCGGTAAAAGAAGTGCTGGCAAAGGCGCGGGAATATCAGGTGTCGATGACTGTTTTTTTGACGGCAGTATTCCTTTGTGCGATCCACAGGGAGATGCCGAAAAGACAGGAAAAGCATCCGGTTGTTCTGATGGTCCCGGTGAATCTTCGCAATTTTTTTCCTTCAGATTCGATGCTGAATTTCTTCGGATATATTGAACCTGGGTATCGTTTTCGAGAAGGGGACACTTTTGAGCAGGTACTTGCACAGGTGAAAACATATTTTCAGGAGGAGCTTACGAAGGAAAGACTTTCGATGCGCATGAATGAGCTGATCGCGCTGGAGATGAACCCAATTCTGCGGGTGGCGCCGTTGGAGTTGAAAAATTTGGGGATTTTGGCGGGAGCAAAGATGGCGGCAAGTGATGTGACTGCAATTTTCTCTAATATGAGCGTTGTAAAAATGCCGGAAGCGTATGTCCCGTATATAGAGCGGTTTGGCGTGTATACAAGTACACCGAAGACGGAACTTTGTATGTGCTCATTTGAAGACAAACTTTCCCTTGGGTTTACATCGAGGTATGACAGCATGAATATTAAGAGGAATTTTTTTCAGATATTGTCAGAGCTTGGAATACATTCGAAAGTGGAAGAACCAGACTATCCGGAGGAGAGACTTGCGAGTGCGGCGGCTGTAAAATTTTTCGAGTGGTTCTCATTTGTCTGTATTGCTTTTGCGGTGATTGCGGCAGTGGTGAATATTACACTGACACCGGGAAAATATTGGGCGCTCATCGTATCAGGCGGAATCTTAAGTATGTGGACAGCGTTGGCAATCGGGTTTGTAAAGAGATATAATCTTTTGAAAAATGCAATGTGGCAGTTGATTCTGATCACGGTTGGATGTCTCATCTGGGATCTTGGAACCGGATGGCATAAATGGTCAATTGATTTTGTTTTTCCGGGAATTAGTGTTATAATAATGATATCCATGCTGATGATTACAAAGCTGCAGAGATTGGCTGCGAATGAATACATGATTTATTTTGTGATGGCGGCGGGATATGGATTTGTGATACCATTGGTTTTATTATTGACGGGAGTGCTTGGAGTTACATTTCCATCGGTTATCTGTGTGGGATTTAGTTTCCTGTTCTTTATGGCGCAGGTCATTTTTAGAAGACGGGAATTAGGGGAGGAATTAAATAAAAAGTTTCACATTTGATTAGTAAGGAGGAAGCAGTATGAAATGTACAAGATGCGGTAAAGAGATGACGATTAAGCCGGTGCAGTCCGGTACGGACGAAAGTGGGGAGCCTGTTTTTACACGATATGCATTTTGCTATGACTGCAAGATAAAGGTGAATCTGGACAAGCAAAAAGAAAGAGACACGCAGAAAAAAGCGACGGCAGAAGATGTGGTAGAGACAAAAACAAAGAGAAAGAAAAAGAGAGGGAAAAAGCTTCCTTCTGTTTCGTTTCCGAAAAGACGAGGCGGAAGAGGAAAGACGAAAACGAGGAAAGAAAGACGAGGCGGCGGATTGCTCAAGTTCTTACTCTTTCTGATCGTTGTTGCGGTACTTGGATTTGCAGCATATACCTATCGGCATCCAATTGCAAAATTCGCACAGCAGATGTATGACAAGTATATGAATCAAACAGAAGAAAATCAACCGGAAGATTCAAAGAATGAGGATTTGAACATAGATTCCGGTGATAATAATAATACTGCCACGCCTGATTCAGACACAACGGATGAACCGCAGAATCAAACTGAGCCGGTAGATCAAACACAAGGGGACAATGGAAGCAGTACACCGGAAAGCAGTGATGATAAGACACAGGATACTCAAGCGACACCTTCTGACGGGACAGCGACGGAGCCGACATCATAGTGTATATAGAATAACAGAAGATGGAACATGTAATGTGTGAACGGGGAAGATTCCCCGTTCACGCATTTTTATTTTGCAGCCTTTTTGGCAAAATCAGTTGTTACAAGTTCTTCGTAAGGTGCCCGCTTAGTGAGTTCGTCAGCAGATTCCAAAATATTTTGCAAAAGTTCAAAGCTTTCTTTTTCAAAAATTAGATTTTCTTTCCAAGTCTCCTGCTCATAGTAACGGGTCACAATCGTTGTGATAGTGGCTAAGTCTGTCTCTTTGAACTGTGGTGCAATGATTTTTGCAATTTCTTCCGGAGTATGTGTCTGCACGTAGTCCATTCCTTTTTGCAGCGCATCCGTGAATCCCTGAATGACGTCTTTATTTTTTTCAATATAACTTTTCTTTGCAGAAAATGCGGTGTAAGGGACATATCCACTATCCTCGCCGAGAGAAGCGACAACATATCCCTTTCCGCCTTTTTCCAAAGTGGTAGCTCCCGGCTCAAATTCAACTGTAAAATCCGCCTGACCTTCTGAAAAAGCGGCGGCAGTAGAGCCAAAGTCAATATTTTGGTTGATTGTCAGATCTTTTTCGATGTCGATTCCCTTTTGTTTTAAGATATACTCAAATACCATTTCAGGCATGCCGCCTTTTCGTCCGCCGAGCACTGTTTTCCCTTTTAGATCCGTCCATGAAAAATCAGGCATTTCTTCTCGCGCTACAAGAAAATTACCGGCACGTTGTGTAAGCTGGGCAAAATTTACAACATAGTCGTTTGCACCTTCATTATAGGTATAAATAGATGCTTCTGACCCCATGAATCCGATATCTGCCTCGCCGGAGAGCACGGCGGTCATTGTTTTGTCGGCTCCAAATCCAGTGACGAGTTCGAGATTAATGCCCTCGTCTTCAAAGTATCCTTCTTCGATGGCTACATACATTGGTGCATAAAAGATGGAGTGAGCTACTTCGTTGAGAACAACTTTAGTAGAGTCCGGAAGAATTTCTGTTGATTTTTCTTTTTGTGGTTTGGCAGGTTTGCTTTCTTCTTTTGAAGAGCATGCAAGCAGAGAAGTGACAGATATTGCTGTCACTAATGCGAGAGTAAGAAAACGCTTTTTCATAATATCCTCCTGATGATCAAATCTGATTCTTCTATAAATATATGAGAAAAATCAGAATGTGTACCATTAGCAGAGAACAATGACTATTTTGGTGGCTGTTCGGAATCCGGTGTCTTTACTTTTACCTTTGGCGGTTCGTAGTGATAGATATCCTCATAGGATTCCAACTCAGCTCTACTTGTCGGAGCTGCGGGAATAAGACCGGTACAGTCCTGTGTAGAAGCGGCGTTTGCCAGATAGTCGTAAGAATCAATGATTTTTTGATTTTTTTTATTATCAGCCATAATAAGTCTCCTTTTTATAAAAAATGTGGTAAGATATAAGCTTAGGATATGTAAATACAAAGATTCTATGCAGAAAGAAGGAAGATTGAGATGAATATAAAAGTAGATACACATTCCCATACACTTGTAAGTGGACATGCATATAGCACAATACAAGAGATGGCGAAGATGGCGAGAGAACATGGGATGGAAGCGATTGCATTTACGGAGCATGCGCCAAAGATGCCGGGAACTTGCGGAATATTTTATTTTGAAAATTTGAAAATTGTGCCAAGAGAGCGTTACGGGATCAAAATGCTTTTTGGAACAGAGCTCAATATTATGGACAGCGAGGGAACAGTAGATATGCGCGATGGGCTTTTAAAACATCTTGATATTGTCATTGCGAGTATTCATACGCCATGCTTTTGTGGAGAAAGAACAAAAGAAGCGGTGACGAGAGCCTATGTAAATGTGATGAAAAATCCGTATATCAATATTATCGGTCATCCGGATGATTCTCGTTTTCCGATTGACTATGAAGTGCTTGTCAAGACTGCAAAGGAGACAGGGACACTTCTAGAGGTCAATAATTCCTCGCTGCGGGAAGATAATAAAAGAGAAAATGCGGATGAGAATATCCGAGTTATGTTGGAGTATTGTAAAAAATATGAGGTTCCAATCACAACAGGAAGTGATTCGCATTTGGATCTGGATGCGGGAAAACTGAATTTAGCAGAACAAATTTTGACGGAATGTCATTTTCCGGAAGAATTGATCGTCACAACATCATTAGAAAAATTGAAACCATATGTGAATCGATACAAAAAAAACTAGACTTTAAGAGTTTACTGTGCTAAAATATAAAAATAGTACAACACTATAAAGGAGACTTAAAATGAGTAAAAAAATTAGAACAGAAGCAGTCGATTATCTGTTTGAAGCAATTTTGAGCTTAAAAGATAAGGAAGAATGTTATACTTTTTTTGAAGATATATGTACCATCAATGAGCTGTTGTCGTTGTCACAGCGGTTTGAGGTTGCCAAAATGCTCAGAGAACAGAAGACATATTTGGAGATTGCAGAAAAGACAGGGGCATCGACAGCCACAATCAGCCGTGTGAATCGTTCTTTAAACTATGGAAATGACGGATATGATATGGTATTTGAACGAATCAGTCTGGATGAAGATGAAGAATAAGAGAAGTAAGAAAAAGTGCATCAGGTCAAGTGATGCACTTTTTTCCACAGTGGAAAGGTTAAAAGCAGGGCTGTTATTGCTTATACTTGCAGTATTCTTTCAGTTTTTGGCAAGAAATGTGAATGGATTTGCGCAGTGGTATGCGACTTCAATATACAGAATACTTGTAACAATTATCAGCAGAGTCTGCTCTGTGTTTCCGTTTTCGATTGTTGAGATTTTGCTTTATGTGCTGCTCGTAGTTCTGGCGGCTGGGGTGATGAGGGGAATCTACAGAATCTGCAGAAAAACAGAAAAGGCATCCACGATTGCTTTGAAAGGGAGTTCGTGGGTATGCTTGTTAGTAGGAGGATTGTTTTTTATCTACACAATGACCTGTGGGATCAATTATCACAGAACATCTTTTGCTGAGGAGGCGGGCATAACGGATGCGGAATACTCACAGGAAGAATTGGTTCAGTTGGCTGAGTATCTTACGGAAGAAGTCAATGAATTGGCAGATACGGTTCCGCGGACGAAAGAGGGAATCTTTGTGTTGAAAGGGAACACGAAAAAAGAAGCGGTAAGGTCGATGGAACATCTTGCAGAGACCTATTCGGTGTTGGAAGGATATTATCCAAATCCCAAACCTGTCTGGATATCGGAAATTTTGTCATATCAGCATCTGACAGGAGTGTATTCACCATTTACAATTGAGGCAAATTATAATGCGGATATGACAGACTATAATATCCCGTTTACGATGTGTCATGAATTGTCTCATCTGAGAGGGTTTATGTCAGAGGATGAGGCGAACTTTATTGCATATTTAAGTTGTATCAAATCGGAGTCAGAAGAGTTCAGATATAGTGGATTTTTGTCAGGATGGCTGTATGTGATAAACGCCCTTTACGGGGAAAATACAGAAAAATATGAGGAACTGTGTGAACGCCTGAATATAAATGCGCTGAAAGATTTACAGGCGAATAATTCATTTTGGGATAAGTACGATGGCATAACAGCAGAAGTGGCTGACAGAGTAAATGACATTTACTTAAAGGCAAACAGACAAATTGACGGCGTAAAAAGCTATGGGAAAGTAGTAGATCTGATGCTTGGATATCAAAGAATTATGCAGTAAAAAAAGTAGAAGTGTGAAGCTTCTACTTTTTTTTCTCATAATAGTTAGGAAATTTTTCAGGAAGAGAATCAATGAGTTTTTCAATAATTTGTTTCTTGACATACACATCGAAACTGAGTGTGCAAATGAAAGAAAACAATTGTAAAAATTCACGATCCTGTTCGTTCTCTTCTGAAAATGTCTCAGAAGAGGAAGCATACATTGCCTTGAGCTCTTCTTTTAAAGTATCAATGCGATCTTTTTCAAATGAACAGACCTCATCGTAAATATGCGTCAGGTTCAGCTTGCTGTCGGTATGGAAGTACCGATCGGTAACCGGTCTCAAAAGCATCTCGATATCTTTGATAGATAAGAAACTTTTAAAATAATAGATAAAAGTAAGAACGAGAAGATGTTCTTTTGTATACTTTTTCTTTTCCGGAGAAGGAAGCAGATTGTTCTTGGCATAATTGTTGATCATTGTCTTAGTAAGAACCTTGTCATCCTCATAGCGCTTGGAAGAAGCCATCTGCTTATCCATAAAAGTGGTAACCTGATCCATATATAAATCGATATTAGGAATATCAATAGATTTTACATAATCAATTCTGGAAATACTTTCCAAAATACTGTTTAATAAATCATTCGTATCAATTGTCATTTTATCACCTCGATAATTGCATTATATAGTAATAGAAACTATATGACAAGTATTTTGAAAAAACTTTTGGCAAAAAAGGAGAAAAAAGGAAGGATTGATATTTTTTTGACAAAACGTATTGTTCCTGTTGACTATAGATAACCTCTATGTTATTATAGGGTTACATCTATAGTAAGGGAGAAAACTATAGAAAAAATAATATAATAAGAGAGGATAAAATATGAGTAAAGCGACAAAAACGAAAAAGGCAGTAAGCCTTGAAGTCTTTATCTTTCTTGCAGTGATTATTGCATTCTTTGGATTGATAGGGGCGAAAATGGGCGGTGTAAACATGATGCAGACGATGATGAACACAGCCTATCAGTTACTTCTTGAAACAGTATTTTATATCATGGCGATTGCGGTTATAGCAGGAGCCGTATCTGGGTTATTTTCAGAATTTGGTTTGATTGCATTAATCAATAAAATAATTTCTCCCCTAATGAAACCAGTGTATGATTTACCTGGAGCAGCTTCAATGGGAGTCTTGACTACGTACTTGTCAGATAACCCGGCAATTTTAGGACTTGCAGAGGACACAAACTTTAAAAAATATTTCAAAAAATATCAATTACCGGCACTGACAAATTTAGGTACAGCATTCGGTATGGGTCTTATTGTTACAACATCAATGATCGGTATTACATCTCCAACAGGTGAGAATCTTGGATTTGCAGCTCTGA
Source organism: Coprococcus phoceensis (assembly GCF_900104635.1). Classification (NCBI taxonomy): domain Bacteria; kingdom Bacillati; phylum Bacillota; class Clostridia; order Lachnospirales; family Lachnospiraceae; genus Coprococcus; species Coprococcus phoceensis. The sequence goes on along the minus strand of NZ_FNWC01000007.1, from coordinate 1,793,058 downwards.
TCGGTAATATCGGTGCAATTATCGGTAGTGTTGTCAGTGTAAGAATGATGATTTGGTTTACGAAGAAAGAATATGGTACGACAGAATATTGTATTCCGCTTGAAGAAGGAAGTGAAAAAGATGTCTTTGAGCAGAGAGAAATAAGAGATGGCGGAATTGGAGCGAGAGCATTGGAAGCACTGTTGGACGGCGGTAAGAATGGTGTGGATGTAGGTCTTGCAATTATTCCTGGTGTACTTGCGATTTGTACAGTTGTAATGATGCTTACAAATGGACCTTCCGCAGACGGTGTTTACACAGGTGCTGCTTATGAGGGAGTTGCATTGTTGCCATGGATTGGAGAAAAATTGCAGTTTATCTTATCTCCATTATTTGGTTTCTCTTCACCATCAGCAATCTCTGTTCCAATCACAGCATTAGGAGCGGCCGGAGCAGCTGTTGGATTGATACCTAAGATGGTAGCAGACGGTGTAGCACATGCGAATGACGTTGCAGTATTTACAGCAATGTGTATGTGCTGGAGCGGATACTTAAGTACTCATGTTGCGATGATGTCAAGTTTGAAGTGCAGCAAACTTACAGGAAAAGCAATCATCAGCCATACAATCGGTGGTATTGTGGCAGGTATCGCAGCAAACTGGTTATTCCAGTTAGCATCTTTCATAATGTAATTTGAATAATGTTTAAAATGGAATGTGCGAGAGTACATTCCATTTTTGGCAGGAGGGAAGAACGTATGAGCGAAAAAATGAAAATATTTCAAAAGATTCAATATGTGACGGTGGGAATTGCATTTGCATCAATTGTTTTGCCATTGATATTTTGGAAGAAAATTCCGGAAAAAATTCCACAACATTACAATGAAGTGGGAAACGTGGATATTTGGTCAGACAAGACATCTCTGATTTTATTGTTCTTTGTTATATTGTTTTTGCTCGGTATGATGAGCATTGTTACTTATTTTGTCCGTACAAGCGGAATTTCAAAGAATGCCAGTGAAAGTGAGAAGAGAACTTATGGAAGACTTTACCCGGTTATTGTATTGATGAATCTATTTTTAATGTTAATGTTTGCCTATATGGTGTTTTGCTCGGTGACATGCAGAGCTCTTGGAAAATGGTTCCTGCCAGTGTCTTTGATTCTGACATTTTCACCTTTTATCTGGTATATTTACAAGAGCCGGAAAGAGACAACACCAAAAAAAGAGCTGAAAAAGGCATATGCAAAACAGGAAAAGGAGCAGGCAGAAGAGGCGGTATCCTATCGGACTAGAATCGATCTTTGGCTGGCGGTATTGATTCTGATACCGGTAGCGATAGAGGTAAAAATAGGAATAGACAGTGTGATGGAAGGGAAGCCAAACTGGCTGGTCATCGGAACTTTGAGTTTGATATTGCTTATATTTATTCCTCTTGTTTTTATGCGGTATACCCTCTATAATGATTACATACTTGTGCAGTGCTATATTTTTGGAACGGAACGGATTCCATATGAGAGCATTACCAATATAAAGAAGACGTGGAATCCATTGTCTTCGGCAGCAATGTCACTTCGCAGGATTCAGATTGATTACACGGTAAACGGACGGCATGAAATCATGTTGATTTCGCCGGTAAAAAGAGATGAATTTTTAAGAGAAGTGGAAAAAAGAATGGGAATTCAGAACATAAAGAAGGAGAGTTTATGAGCATTTACGATACATTGAATAAAGAACAACGTGAAGCGGTCTATCATACAGAGGGGCCGCTTCTCATTCTCGCGGGAGCAGGTTCGGGAAAGACAAGAGTGCTGACACACCGCATCGCATATTTGATTGATGAAAAGGGAGTCAATCCATGGAACATTTTGGCGATTACATTTACGAACAAAGCGGCAGGGGAGATGCGTGAGCGTGTAGATCAGATTGTCGGATTCGGCTCGGAGAGCATCTGGGTGAGCACGTTTCATTCGACCTGCGTGCGGATATTGAGAAGACATATTGACTTACTTGGATATGATACTAGCTTTACGATTTATGATGCGGATGATCAAAAGACGCTTATGAAAGATGTCTGCAAATATTTACAGATTGATACAAAAGTCTATAAGGAGCGGAACCTTTTGGCGGCGATTTCTTCGGCGAAGGATGAGCTGATCACGCCGGAAGAATATGAACTGAATGCGGCGGGGGACTTCGGAAAGCAGAAGATCGCAAAGGTATATAAAGAATATGAAAAACAACTGCGGGCAAACAATGCACTGGATTTTGATGATCTTCTCGTGAAGACAGTACAACTGTTTCAGACACAGCCGGAGGTACTCGATTATTATCAGGAGCGGTTCCGCTATATTATGGTAGATGAGTATCAGGATACGAATACGGTGCAGTTTGAGCTGATTCGGATTTTGGCAAAGAAATATAGAAATCTCTGCGTGGTAGGAGATGATGACCAGTCTATTTACAAATTCCGCGGGGCAAATATCAAAAATATTTTGAATTTTGAGCATGTGTTTGAAGATGCAAAAGTGATCAAACTGGAGCAGAATTATCGTTCTACAGGTAATATTTTGAATGCGGCGAATGCGGTGATCAAGAATAATTTTGGACGTAAGGAGAAATCACTCTGGACAGAAAATGGTGAGGGGGATAAGATTGCATTTAGTCAGTTCGACAGTGGATATGATGAGGCAGAATACATTGTGGGAGATATCAAAGAGCATGTGAATAACGGAATACGCACATACAATGATCATGCTGTTTTGTATCGCACCAATGCGCAGTCACGTATGTTTGAAGAAAAATTTGTAACAGCCAACATTCCGTATAAAATTGTGGGCGGCATTAATTTCTATGCAAGAAAAGAGATCAAAGATTTACTTGCATATTTGAAAACAATCGACAATGGGAAAGATGATTTGGCGGTCCGAAGAATTATCAATGTGCCAAAACGTGGCATTGGGCTTACGACAATCAACCGAGTGCAGGAAAATGCACTGGAGCGCGGAGTAAGTTTTTACGAGACACTCCGAGCAGCGGATCTGATTCCAAATATTGGGAGAAGTGTGAGTAAATTAGAGTCATTTGTGGCGTTGATTGAACATTTTAAAAGTGAGGCAAAAAACATGTCTATCTGCGATCTTATGCAGAAAATTCTGGATATGACAGGATATATCGAAGATCTGAAATCGGAGGGCGATATTGAAGCGGAGACAAGAATCGAAAATATCGATGAATTGATGAATAAAATCGCAGCTTATGAGGAATCCTGTGAAGATGAAATGCCGACATTGAGCGGATTTTTAGAGGAAGTTGCACTTGTCGCAGATATCGACAGTTTGGATGAAGACAGTGATTATGTGGTCCTGATGACACTGCACAGTGCAAAAGGTCTTGAATTTCCGGAAGTGTATCTTGCAGGAATGGAAGATGGTCTTTTCCCAAGCTATATGACAATCACATCCGATGATCCGACTGAGGTGGAGGAAGAGCGAAGACTCTGTTATGTTGGAATTACAAGAGCAAGAGAAAATCTGACGCTGACTTGTGCGAGAAGAAGAATGGTGCGCGGAGAGACGCAGTACAATAAGATGTCTCGATTTTTAAAGGAGATTCCGGTGAATCTTTTAAGCACAGGCAATCTCATCGAAAAAGATGAGAAAGAAGTTCCAAAGCAGAATGCATATATGCAGGCAAAACAAGCATTCCGCACACAGGCATTTGCTATGCAGAAACCGAAGCAGCAGTTTACAGTTACGCAAGGGGAAGGTCTGTCTTATGATGTGGGGGACAGGGTCAGACATATGAAGTTCGGAGAAGGACTGGTGACTGGAATTACAGAAGGCGGACGTGACTATGAAGTCACGGTACAGTTTGATACAGCCGGTGTGAAAAAGATGTTTGCTACATTTGCAAAATTACAAAAAGTATAAGGATTTGCATAAAATGATAGAATCTACATATGGTAATATCAGTATGTAAGTGTTATAATGTGAAAAAGAGAACAGTGACTTCTGAGGAAAGTCGGAAAGGACGTGGACATATGAATAAATTAGAAGATATGATTGCAGCATCAAAATTAAATGAGTTACTGCACAAAAAAGATGATGAAAAAGCGAAAAACACATTGCTTTGGGTTTTGGCGATTGTAGGTGCAGTGGCAGCAATTGCAGGAATCGCTTACGCAGTATATAAGTTCTTTACACCAGACTATTTGGAAGACTTCGAAGAGGACTTTGAAGACGATTTCGACGACGATTTTTTCAGTGATGATGATGAAGTTTAATTAGTTGAGGGCGGTGGTAATGTGACAATTACTGCCGTCCTCAATTCAATAAGGGGGAGGATACATATGATAACAAGTGATATGCCGCTTAGAAAGCAGATTTTTTCTATCCCGAATATACTTGGATATTTTCGGATATTGTTACTTCCGCTGATCGTATGGAGATATGTGACAGCAGATTCGATTGCAGAGTTCCATATGGCGGCAGTTATTATTGGAATTTCAGGAATTACCGATTTTTTAGATGGATTTATTGCAAGAAAATTCAATATGATTACTAACCTGGGAAAGATTGTTGACCCGGTTGCAGATAAATTAACACAGGCAGCGATTGTATTTTCTTTGTCGTTCCGTTTCCAATGGCTGATTCCGGTTGTGGTGCTGTTTGTCATCAAAGAAGGGGTTATGGGAATTATGGGCGTGATTCTTCTGAAAAAAGGGAAAATGTTAAACGGTGCGAAGTGGTTCGGAAAAGTATCGACAGCAGTGCTTTATGTTGTGATGTTTATTTTGATTCTGGCGCCGAATATTCAGGAGCAAATTGCGAATATGTTGATTGTATTGAGCGGTTTTCTGCTTTTGATGTCATTTATACTGTATATTCCGGTGTACAAAAAAATATTGAGCGAAGCATAATTTCATGTAAAAAAGAGTTCGGTATGCGAAAGCAAATCGAACTCTTTTTTTCATGTGATCTGCAGTGCTTATTAGAGCCGATCAATGATGTCAGATGCGTGCAATGCCTTTTGGATAATATGCAGAATATCAGGCTGCACTTTTTGCGGATCGTCAAGCTGAAATGGCATATCGTCTAAAAACGCATTTGAAAGCCGGTAAATATATGCCTCTTCTTCAGGTTGTTCTGCAATCAGAACATCCCCCTGAGTACGCATCTCATCTGTATTTTTTTCATGCTCAAGACTCATCTCAGTCAGCATCGAGAGCATAATGCAGAAATGCTCTTCATCCCAGGCGGACAGATACATACATTTACAGAGCCCTTTGGTGAAAAATGGATAATCGGCGAAACAGTCTAAAAGCTCTTTGAAACGTGTCCGGTGGCTTGAGTTCTCGAATAGATGTTCTTTGTCTAAAGCGGCAATCCATTGTTCTTTCCAATTCATGAAATCCCTCCTCAATCTGTATTACTAAAATTATAGATGGAAAAAGGCAAGAACTCAATACATTTTGGAAAGATTGTTCACTTTTGGTTGGCAAAAAAGTTGGAAACTGATAGAATAAAACAATAAATGAAAAGTATAGAGAGGATTTTATATAGATGAAAAAGAGAGAAGTATATGAAGGCATTATTCAAAAAGTAGCATTTCCGAACAAAGGACTGGTGACTGTCGAGGGCGAGGAAAAATCAGTGATTGTAAAAAATGGTATTCCAGGTCAGAAGGTAAAATTCTGTGTAAACAAAATACGAAAAGGGAAAGCGGAAGGAAGGCTTTTGGAAGTTCTTGAAAAATCACCTTTGGAGACAAGAGAACCTGTGTGCAGCATTTTCCCTGCCTGTGGAGGCTGTATGTACCAGACGATGTCTTACGAGGAACAGATGAAAATGAAAGGTGATCAGGTAAAAGAAATATTGGATGCCGCCATTTTGGAAGATTATGAATTTGAGGGGGTAAAAGCAAGCCCAAAAGAGTTCGCTTACCGTAATAAGATGGAATTTTCCTTTGGAGATGAATACAAAGACGGTCCGCTGTCACTTGGGCTGCACAAAAAGGGAAGCACATATGATGTGCTGACAGCAGCTGATTGTAAATTAGTGCACGAAGATATGACAAAGATTCTCTTGTGTGTATTGGAATATTTTAAAGAGAAAAATGTGGCATATTATAAAAAAATGCAACATGTGGGTTATCTTCGCCACCTGCTTTTACGCCGTGGTGATCAGACCGGAGAAATTCTCGTAAACCTTGTGACAACAACACAGGAAGAACACGATTTATCTTTGCTTGTGGACGCACTTTTGGCATTGCAGCTGGAAGGAAAAATCGTTGGAATTCTTCATATTTTAAATGATTCCTTATCTGATGTAGTACAGAGTGATGAAACTCGAATTTTATACGGACAGGACTTTTTCTACGAGAAATTGCTTGATATGGACTTCAAAATCACACCGTTTTCATTCTTCCAGCCAAATACAAAGGGTGCGGAGATTCTCTATAAAACCGTGAGGGATTATATCGGGGATATCCACAACATGACGGTCTTTGATTTGTTCAGTGGAACAGGAACGATCGCACAAGTTTTAGCTCCGGTTGCAAAACAGGTAATCGGCGTGGAGATTGTCGAGGAGGCTGTGGAGGCTGCGAAAGAAAACGCAGAGCACAACGGACTTTCCAACTGTAGATTTATTGCAGGTGATGTGTTCAAGGTGCTGGATGAAATTGAAGAAAAACCGGATGTGATCGTGCTGGACCCTCCGAGAGATGGGATACACCCAAAAGCACTGCCGAAGATATTGGACTATGGGGTGGATAAGATTGTGTATATTTCCTGCAAAGTGACAAGTCTTGCGAGGGATCTGGAGATGATACAGGCAAGAGGATATCGGGTGGAGAAGTGCACGGCGGTGGATCAATTTTGTCAGACCGTGCATGTGGAGACGGTAGTACTGCTTTCCCACAAAAAGCCAGACGGACATATCAACGTAAAAGTTGAGTTTGGTGAGGGTGAGGGAAAAGTACCGCTGGATAATATCGTAAAGAGAGCCGAAGCGTACAAGCCGAAAGAGCGAGTTACATACAAAAAGATAAAGGAATACATAGAAGCTAAATATGGTTTCAAGGTACATACTGCTTATATAGCAGAGGTAAAGAGAAGTCTGGGCTTGCCGATGTATGACGCTCCTAATGCGGTAGAAGAATTGAAACAACCGAGGAAACATCCGACAGCGGAGAAAGTGGAAGCTATCAAAGATGCATTGAAGTGTTTTGAGGTTATCTAAAATCATAAGCGTATCATTAGAAATAGTGATGCGCTTATTTTTACAAACAAAATTCCACATTTGAGCTGTTTGTCACTTATACATATAATGAAGGTGAAGAAACGGAGGTGCATCGCTTCTCGCACAGGTCGAAAAGAGCATTCAGATGAATCTGATTAAATCCCCGATCAGTTGGTTGAGACTGAAAATAAGTGCCTGCATCGTTTGGATTACGGGCAATGTTCAAATCTGAGCCATCACAAGCTAATAGTTGATAATCCTTATACTTTTTTTCGAATGAGAAACAAGAATTAAATTCATAAAACAAAAACTGGAATGCCTCCAGAAGTAGTTTGTTTCTCTGTTGACAGAACGCTGAAGCAGACGGGGTATCGACAGAGCACTGGAAATAATCCAGCAATTCTTTTTTTAAGCTTCCACTTTCCATAGAAAGAAGAAATTGAATTGTAGATACAAAATCAAGTTTTCTGTTCCGTGAAAAATCAACTTCTGGATTTTTTGAAAACAACCATGGGGCGGTCGCCATTTCATGGATGAAAGATGACAATTTGTTTTTTACATGTTCCGCAAATATCATAGGCGTTACCTCCAAAATGTAATACATTCAAGTGGCTTCGTCGCAAATTTTTCTATATTTGTCAAGGATTTTTTACAAAAAAAGAGCAGGGTATATATTTTTATATACCTTGCTCTGCAAGAGGCTGCCGACTCAATGTCTTAACTAAATGACATTGGTTGAAAAAGGCCGCCTTTAGAAATCAGGAAAGCGAGATTTCTGCCCTGTCAAAAGCGATAAAGGATAAGCCCACCGAATAAAAAAACGGTGTTTCGGTGGGCGGCTTCATCATGCCTGATTACACATCTTCCCTCTGAACCCGTTTTGGGTTTGGAGGGATTTTTTATGTGCTGGTCTGCTTCAGCCGCCCCGCTGCTTATCCAAAGCAGCAACTACCTACATAATTTCATACAGGAATGAGGATAGCCTCTCAAAAAAATCTTCTGCTGTTGGTGGTACTCTCACGCCCCTAATGTAGAAGTTTTAGCTCTACAGCATAGTTCTCATTTTTCTTACTGCCGCAAAGGTTTAACAGCCTTTGCGGTTTTTTGTTTGTCGATATTTGTCGGAAAAAAGGACAAGCCTTCTTCCGGTATCGGCTGCCGTTCTCCGCCCTTTCCAATCTGAGTTTTCAAACAAATCAGATTGGAGGTAAGGAAAATGGCATATAACCATGGAAGAGCAGAGCGCAAATGGAAGCTCTGGAAAGAGAAAGAAGAAAAGATTTTAAGAGACAGCGGTGCTTCTGAAGATATGATTGAAGCAATCCGTCTCTATGACCGTCAGGCATTTAATACAGACAGACGCTATTATGAGCGTGTGCAGGAAACAGGTACATACCTTGATACTGTTGCAGCATCCACAGATCAGGCAGAACCAAAAACAGTACAGGACTTCCTGGATCGTATTGAAAATCAGGAATTGTAACATGTGCTGATCACCGTGGACAGGCTTACCCTTCAGATCGTTCTGATGAAGATCCAGGGGTATAGCACTCATGAAATAGCCAGGTATCTGAAGATTACCGAAAAGGCGGTTTACAGGCATATGGACAGGCTGAAAGAAAAAGTGAAGAAGATCTTCGAGTAGTTCATGATAATCACAAAGCAGGGTGTGAGAACAAACTCCACCCTGCTTATCATTTATTAGAAAAAATGAAACTTTTGTCAAAACCAGTATTTAAAAATTTTATCAGTAATAAAGTACAGAATGCTGTTTGGATTGCTATTTTTATGCAACTATTTCTTGTTGCTCTTGACAAAATAATTTTTAGAGACTAAAATTATAACAGTGTTATATATCACTGTTATATAGGAGGTGTGCAAAATAAACGGAAATGGAACGACTTTAGAAAATATCCACCGGGCAGCGAAAGCAGAATTTTTAGAAAAAGGATATAAAGACGCTTCCCTGCGGAATATTGTGAAATCCGTGGGAATGACTACCGGAGCCTTTTACGGATATTATAAAAGTAAAGAAGAACTTTTTGAAGCCATCGTTGGTGAGCATTACGAATATATTCTCAAACGTTTTATAAAGGCACAGCAGGAGTTCGCCGAACTACCAGCTGCCCAGCAGCCGGAAGTCATGAGTGACATTTCGGGGCTTTGTATGTACGATATGCTCCATTATGCGTACGAACATTTAGAGGAATGTAAACTGATCCTCTGCTGTTCGGAAGGAACAAAATTTGCCGGGCTAATTGATGAAATGGTGGAGATTGAAGTGGAAGGGACTCATGCCTATCAGGAGGTTTTAAGGAAGCTTGGAAGGCCCTCTCCGCATATCGATCCTTCGCTGGAGCATATTCTGATCACCGGAATGTTTCATACCTTTTTTGAATTGATCATCCACGAAATGCCGCTCAAAGATGCCGAAAACTACGTCAGAGAAATGCGCGCCTTTTATACAGCGGGATGGATGAAAATTATGGGGCAGTAATGCCTTATAATTTTTGCTTGATAGTTAGCTGAAACTAATCTAAATTCGGATATTGTAAGAACATAGACGTGTTCTCTTTATCATAAACACAAAGAAAAGGAGGAATTTTTTTGAAAAAGCAATCCAATTTATCACGCCTGCTGGAAATTGCAGGCAGCCATAAGTACCTGACCTATGCTTCCTGGGTGCTTTCTGCGATCAGTGCCCTGATTGCTCTGGTACCATTCTATTACATCTGGAAAATGATCAAGGAAGTATTGGAGGTGGCACCGAATTTTGACCAGGCACAGAACCTGACCGGTAATGGCTGGATGGCAGTATTGTTTGCGGTTATAGCGGTGCTTGTCTACATAGCAGGGCTGATGTGTTCCCATTTGGGAGCATTTCGTATTGCCACAAACCTGCGTATCCAGACCATGGAGCATATTGTTAAGTTGCCTCTTGGGTTTGCCGAGAGTTTTGGCAGCGGAAAACTGCGCAAGATTGTCAACGAATCCAGCGCAGCCACCGAAACCTATCTCGCCCATCAGCTTCCCGACAGAGCCAATGCCATTGCAACCCCCTGCGGTCTTTTGGTGCTGTTGTTCGTGTTTGACTGGAGACTGGGACTATTGAGTCTTGTTCCGGTTGTGCTGGGGTTTCTGATCATGATGGCAATGACCGGAAAGCAGATGCAGGAAAAGATGAAAGAATACCAGAATGCGCTGGATGATATGTCCAATGAAGCGGTAGAGTATGTCCGTGGGATTCCGGTGGTAAAAACCTTTGGCCAGACGATCTTTTCCTTTAAGAAGTTTAAAGACTCCATTGACCGGTATAAAGTATGGGTGATTGCTTATACCAGGCAGCTTCGGACACCGATGATGTTCTATACAGCTGCGATCAACGGCGTTTTTGCCACACTGATTGCCGGAGGACTGTTGCTTACGCAAGACGGTGTAACTTCCGGTTTCTTACTGGATCTTATTTTCTATATCATCATTACACCGGTTATTTCTGTCACACTGACACGCATTATGTTCCAAAGTGAAAACGCCATGATCGTAGACGACGCTTTACAGAGAATTGACAGCGTTTTGCATTTGAAGCCTCTGGAGGAAACGAAACATTCAAAGCATCCTCAAAACGCTTCCGTGGAACTGAAATCGGTTCATTTCAGCTATGATGGAGAAAAAGAAGTATTAAAAGATATTTCACTGACCATTCCTGCAGGACAGACGGTAGCTTTTGTAGGTCCATCCGGCGGTGGAAAAACAACCCTTGCCAACCTGATTTCCCGATTCTTTGATCCCCAGAGCGGAATGGTAAAAATCGGTGGTGTTAATGTGAAAGACATCCCGAAAGAGGAACTCATGAACACGGTGTCTTTCGTATTTCAGAACAGCCGTCTGATCAAGGCATCTATTCTGGAAAATGTGCGTATGGGAAAACCGGAAGCTACCCGTGAGGAAGTTCTGACTGCCCTTCATCACGCGCAATGCGATGATATTCTGGAAAAACTCCCACAGGGTGTGGATACGGTCATCGGTACAAAGGGTGTCTATCTTTCCGGCGGCGAGCAGCAACGAATTGCCATTGCCCGTGTGATGCTGAAAAATGCTCCGATTATCATTCTGGATGAAGCCACTGCCTTTGCTGACCCGGATAACGAAAGCCGCGTACAGGCTGCTTTCTCAAGACTTTCCGAGGGTAAGACAGTGATTATGATTGCCCACAGGCTTTCTACCGTAACAAATGTGGATCAGATTTTTGTCATTTGCGACGGACGGGTTGCCGAGTGCGGAAACAGTCGCGAATTGCTTGCAAAAGACGGTATATTCAGCCGTATGTGGAAAAATTACCAGACTTCCGTGCAATGGAAGGTAACAAAGGAGGTGCAGTGATATGATCAAAAAACTGCAGAAAAAATATGCCCTGTCTGAACAGGGAGCAAAAGACCTGATCAAAGGCTGCCTGGCCTGTGTCCTTCAGAATCTGTCTTTTATGTTTCCGGTGGGACTTTTATATTACCTGGTCAGCGATCTGATGAACGGGGGTGTTCCCGGCGAGAAAATTCCATTTTATGTGGCAGGCTGCGTGGTGTGTATCGGCTTGATTCTGCTGACCACTTTCTTTCAATACAATGCGACCTATTTTGCCACTTACAAAGAAAGCGGTATCCGCCGCATTACCCTGGCAGAGCATCTGCGCAAAATCCCCCTTTCCTTTTTCGGGAAAAAGGATTTAGCCGATCTTACCAGTACCATTATGGCGGATTGCACCTTCCTGGAGCAGAGTTTTTCGCATTTTATCCCTGAGCTTGCGGGTTCGATCATTTCTACAGTTCTGATTTCCATTGGTCTGCTCTTTACGGACTGGAGAATGGCACTGGCTGCCTTATGGGTTCTGCCAGTTGCCTTTGCGATTGTGGGATTTTCCGCAAAGATTCAGGAAAATCTGAATCAGAAAGCCATGGATGTAAAGATGGCCTGCGCAGACGGGATACAGGAGTGCATTGAAACGGTTCGTGACCTGAAAGCGAACAATGCGGAGCAGGCATATTTAAAAGGTCTGGAAAAGAAGATCCGTGCCGTGGAGCATCGTTCCATCCTCAATGAATTCGGTCTTGCTGTTTTTGTGGTTTCCGCATCGCTGGTGCTGAAGCTTGGTATTGCAACGGTTGCGCTGGTGGGAGCTGTTTTGCTCATGCAAGGAAGCCTCTCCGTGCTTACATTCTTTATGTTCCTTCTGGTAGTATCCCGTTTATATGACCCTCTGCAGGGCGCACTCCAGAATCTTGCGGCAGTCATCAGTACACGAACCAACATTGCCCGTATGAATGAAATTCTCGATCATCCGATCCAGCAGGGCAGCGACAGGCTTTCCAATCAGGGGTATGATATTGTCTTTGACCATGTTAGGTTTGCCTACAATACCGGAGAAACCGTATTGAAAGATGTTTCCTTTACGGCAAAACAGGGAGAGGTTACGGCTTTGGTCGGCCCATCTGGCGGCGGAAAAACAACCGTATCCCGGCTGGCAGCAAGGTTCTGGGATATTAACAGAGGAAAGATTACCGTGGGAGGCATGGATGTATCCCGAATTGACCCGGAAACACTGCTTTCTCTGTATTCCATCGTATTCCAGGATGTTACACTGTTTGACAATACGATTCTGGAAAATATCCGAATCGGAAACAAAGACGCCACAGATGAACAGGTCATTGCTGCTGCGAAACTTGCCAATGTGGATGAATTTGCGGAAAAACTGCCGGATGGATGGCATACCAATATCGGGGAAAATGGCTGTGAACTTTCCGGCGGAGAGCGCCAGCGTATCTCTATTGCCCGTGCATTTCTGAAAAATGCGCCGATCATTCTTTTAGATGAAGCCACTGCTTCCCTGGATGTGGAGAATGAAACTCTGATACAGACAGCCCTTTCCCGTCTGATCGCAGATAAAACGGTTCTGGTCATCGCCCACAGGATGCGTACCGTAGCAGGAGCAGATAAAATTGTTGTCCTTTCTGATGGCACCGTGGCAGAAGAAGGATCACCAAAGAATCTGGAAGAAAAGAATGGTGTATATGCCCATATGGTAAAACTGCAGACAGAAAGCCAGAATTGGAAACTTGCGTGAAGAGGCAAAAAGGAGGACTGGTTATGCAAAAATTAGGCGTTTTGGAGGATACCTTGTTTATCCCTATGCTGGGCAGAATCTATGCCAGTGAGCATTGCCCGCAAATTTTATATGATAAAAAAGCATTGGAATTGAAAAAGAAGCTGCCTTCAGGCTTGATCGAACAGAATATGCAGAACCAGTATACCCTCTTGGCCTCTGCTTCCCGGTCTGCCAATATGGATCGGATTATTCGGTCTTTTCTGGAACGCAGACCGGACGGTGTGATTGTTCAGCTGGGCTGTGGTCTGGAAACAACCTATCACCGATGTGATAACGGAAAGGCACACTGGTATGCCGTGGATCTGCCTCATGTGATCGAATACCGGCGAGATCTTCTTCCCGAACCGAAGCGGGAATTTTATATTTCCGGGGATGCCTTTGTGAAGGACTGGATCAAAAAAGTTCGCAATGATGTACTTGATGCTCCTATTCTCGTTACTGCAAGCGGGTTATTTCATTATTTTGAGGAACATAAGGTCATTGCCCTTCTGCGTATGATTGGGCAATTTGGAAATATGGAAGTTGTTTTTGATACGGTGAACAAAAGAGGCATGACCATGATGAAGAAAAAATATATGAAACAGGTCGGCCATGCCGATGCACAGATGTTCTTTTATGTGGATTCAGCGGAAGAACTGGCAGCAAAGATCGGGGGTAATGTGAAGGTGATTGCGGAGGAACCATACTATCGTTATATTCCTAAAAACGACTTAAAGCTATCCACAAAGGTCAGTATGGCAGTTTCTGATCAATTCAAGATGGTGAAGATGATACAGTTGAAATTATAGATACTTTTGCGCGGAAAAGAAAAGAGGTGAAATCTTGTTATGACATATAATAATTGTTACCTCAATCAACTCTACAGTGATTTGCTTTTCAATGAATTAGAGCGAGGATGTATTACTCAAATAAAAATTAAGCACGGGGTGATTTTTTCTAATTGGTAATGAAACTACCAAAAAAACTATTATATAATTAGTTTATATCAACTGATAGGGAGGTGGAAATGAGCATGAGTGAACTCCACAAACCAGAATGGTATGGGGAATATGCTGTAATTAAAAATAAGTATAATGATTATGTTCAAGTGGAGTATAAATGCAATGGAACAGGAAGCCTATATGACTATGACCTTTTCCCTGGTATTGACTTGATTTTTATGGATTTTAATTGTTCAGATATTTTCCATGAGCCTATTCCTAATAAGAATATCATTGAAATCCGGCATTACCAAAAAGGACGTGTTGAGTTTGAGCTAAGAAATAACAAAGTGTTCCACATGAAAGAAGGAGAATTTTGCATTAATGCTCTTGCAAATATTCCTGCGGCGTATTCCTTCCCCTTTGGATATAGTGTGGGGCTAAGCTGTGTGATCGATAAAGATTCTGTCGATGTGCAAACGCAACAATTTTTTTCTTACTACAACATTGATGTTCTAAATCTTGGGCGAGAATTGGAATTAGAAAAAAATTGGTTTTTATGTCGAACACCACAGCGATTGTTGCATATCTTCGATGAATTGTACGCCGCAAAAGGTATTGAAGGGAGAGATTACTTCCGTATTAAATTATTGGAACTCTTTTATCATATCAAACAACTGCGGATTGAAGATCAGTATGAAGCAACATATTATGCCAAGGAACAAATTGAAATTATCAAGCGAATCCGGCAACAGCTTATAGAAAACCTCGACAAAAAAATACCTATAGAAGAACTCTTACAAAGAGAGCCAATGAGCAAAGTCACATTTCAGGCTATTTTCAAACAGATTTATGGCGAACCCCCCTATGCGCATATCAAAAATTACAAAATGAATCTTGCAGCTGTTTATTTGCAGGAAACAGATCAATCTATCACGCAAATAGCTGGTGAACTTGGATATTCAAATATTAGTAAGTTTGCGAGGGCTTTTCAAGAAGTGTTTGGAATGCTTCCAAAGGATTATCGTAAAGTAAAAAAATCAAATTAACTTTTGGGCTGTTTTGGGCGACTGTCTTTTCATTTGGAGTAGTTAGCGGATGCGAACTACTGTATAATAGCGTCGTGGTTAGTTTTAGCTAACCGCGACGCTATTATATTTAAGGAGGGTTCTGGAATGGAACAAACGGTAAAGAAAAAAATAGGTGTTCGCGATGTTATGACGATTGCCGCAATGATGGTCATCAATTTCGCGATTGCAATGGTGATTGGTATGGTTACATTGCCTTTCCCGGTAGTATATTTGTACGGTTCCGCTGGAATTGATGCATTTGTCGGAGCAACTTTTTATTTGGTTGCGGCAAATCGCATTAACAAACACGGATTGTTGTTTGCTTGGGCTGCAGTTTATGGACTAATCCAAGGTGTTATGGGTTATATGTTCTTGGTTCCCTATTTCTTGATTGTAGCCCTCATTGCCGAGTTATGCATGGTTGGCAAGAATACATACCGAAGCGCAGTTCGCAACCGAATTGGCTGGATGGTCAACTCAATCGGAAATTTTGTAGGCTGTGCCGTACCGCTGTGGTGGTCTTGGGACAGCTATCAGGAAATGGCAGCAAGCAGCGGTTTTGATGCAAATACCTTGAATATGCAGCTCTCTATGGTGACTTCTCCGGCGCTGATGCTTCTGGGTGTTGTCATTACTGCGGTTCTTGCAATTCTTGGTACATTGTTCGGCCAGCGGTTGCTCAGAAAGCATTTCCAAAAAGCAGGTATTGTAGGATGATGGTCGGAGAAAAAAAGCAAAAACGCATTGACCAGATCGATGGGCGCACAGTTCTTTTCCTTACGCTGTGCGCCTGCATCGTGACCTTTCTTACAACAAGTTTTTTAGGGCATGGTTGTTTTAGCTTTTTGATCTTTTTAATCCTCTGCTGGTTCGGCTTATATAAACAGGCTCTGGGATGCTTTGCGGTCTATTTAGTGGCGATTGTATGGCTGATGATCGAGACAAAATATCAGATCAGCATCCCCTCTCCGCTACTACTCAGCATGATTTACAAGCTGTTGCTTCCCGCTATGCCAGCTTATCTTCTGGCTAAAATCCCGTCCGGGAAACTGACAGCCAGCCTGCGAAAAATGCCGATTCCTACCCGTATCATGCTTGTATTGATTGTCATGCTCCGGTTTGCTCCTACTGTGCTACATGAATTTGGAGAAGTCAGGGAGGCCATGAAAATTCGTGGTTTCTTAAAATCGGTTGGCAATGTTTTGAAACACCCAATGGATACATTGGAATATGCCATTGTCCCGATGGTATTTCGCTCCTTAAAGATCGCGGACGAGTTAGCCGCTTCTGCCATAGTCAGGGGAATTGAAAGCCCCTACAAGAAAGAAAGTTACTATGTCAGCCGGATTGCTGCGCTGGATTGCTTTTTGATTGTTGTCAGCGTGGGAGCTACTATGTGCTGCTGTCTTTTATAGGAGGAATGGAATGGGAAAAGAAATAATGATCCGTGACCTGACCTTTTCCTATGGCGGGAACGGAAATCAACTGGAACATATATCGTTAGACATTGCTGCCGGAGAAGTCATTGTTATGACCGGCCCATCAGGAAGTGGAAAAAGCTCTTTGACAAGAGTGATTAACGGACTGATCCCCTATTTTTACGAGGGGGAATTAAGCGGGGATGTTTTTGTGGACGGGAAACCGCTGAAAGAAATTCCGTCCTGGGAGCGCGGCAAAATCGTAGGGAATGTATTCCAAGACCCCAGGAGCCAGTTTTTTGCCAATGAGGTTGCCGGTGAGGTTGCTTTCGGCTGTGAAAACTACGGTTATTCCCATGAGGAAATTCGGAACCATGTTCACCGGGCGGCGGCGGACATTAAGATTCAAAACATTCTGGATCATAGCCTGCACAGCCTGTCCTATGGAATGCGCCAGAAGGTTGCGATTGCATCGGCAGAGGCGATAGACCCGGAAATCTATGTAATGGATGAACCGTCTGCCAATCTGGATATTGCATCTACTTATCGCTTTGCGGACATTATCTGCGATTTGAAACAGCAGGGAAAAACCATTATCATAGCAGAACACCGGCTTTATTATCTGATGGATCTGGCAGACCGCTTCCTGTGTGTGCAGAAAGGAAAAATTGTGCGTGAATTTACCGCACAACAAATGAAAGCTCTGACTAATAAGGAAATCCAGGCATTGGGACTTCGCACTCCTGACCTGCATCAGATTGAGCAGACGGAAATCCCGTCTGCGGCAACCGGCGAGGTTGTCCTGAAAGTGAAAAAACTGAACCACTCTTTTGGTGAAACAATTGTAGCTAAGGATATTGACTTTCAATGCCGTAAGGGAGAAGTGATTGCCCTGATCGGCCCCAACGGAACGGGCAAAAGCACCATAGGGCGAATCTTGGCAGGGCTTTTGAAAGAGAAATCCGGCGAAGTCGTTTTATTCGGAAAGCATTGCAGACCCAAAGACCGCTTGGGAAAGGTCTGGTACATTCCCCAGGATTTAGACAGCCAGCTATTCGGTGAGGATTTGCTGGACGAACTGACTACTGGCTCAGAGGCCAGCCCGGAGCGGAAGCAAGCGGCAGAAGAAATTCTGGAAGCCCTGGAACTGACGCCGTTCATCAAACAGCATCCCTCTACGCTGTCAGGAGGGCAAAAGCAGAGGCTGGCTCTTGGCGTAGCTCTGATACACGAAGCACCTATTATCATACTTGACGAACCTACAAGTGGGCTGGACGGCACGAATATGCGGAATGTCAGCCGGATGATCCGCAAACTGGCGAAGATGGGGCGCACCATTATCGTCATTACCCATGACGCAGAGTGTGCGCTTGCCTGTTGCGAGCGGGCAATGCGCCTTGAAAACGGATATATTACTGATGATTTTCAAATCAGAGGAGCAGAGCTTCTTTTGAAAAAAATTGGGTATGACCAAAAGGAGGGTTAGGAATGACACAGCAAAATGAGAAACAGCCGAAGGCAAAGACTGGACTGGCGCGTTGCCTGGAATTAGCTTCGGGTCATAAATGGCTTTTGTTTCTATCAGGGTTTCTGGCTGCGCTGGCAGCAATTTGTTCTTTTGCACCTTGTTTATCAATTTATTACATCGTTCGGGAAATCCTGTTTGTTTACCCGGATATGTCGCTCTTGAATGTTTCTGCAATCTCAACCTGGGGCTGGCTTGCCCTGGCTGGTATTTTGGGGAACATCGTATTTTACTTTTTTGCCTTACTGTGTTCCCACATTGCAGCGTTTGGAACGCTTTATGAATTGAAGGTGGCCTTTGCCGACCACATTATGCATATTCCGCTTGGGTATCATCTGACCTTGGGCAGCGGCAAACTGAGAAAAATCATGGACGAAAACATTGAAAGCGTTGAGAAATTTATTGCTCACCAGCTCCCGGATTTTGTCGCCTCTTTGGTCGCACCGCTTGTTCTGGTCATTATTCTTCTTGGGATTGACTGGCGGTATGGTGTGGTTTGTCTGGTTGGTATTGTTCTGGCCTTCATCGTTCAGTTTGCAGGATTCAACGGTGAAGCAAAGGAAAAAATGCACCGTTTTCAGACCGCCCAGGAGAACATGAACAGCGCCTCTGTGGAATATGTGCGCGGTATGCCGGAGATCAAAGCATTTAATCAGACCGCAGATTCTTTTAAGCGGTTGAGCAAATCTATTAAGGACTATACCTCTTTCGTGCTGGAGTACGCATTGGGCTGGCAAAACTGTATGCCTGCATTTACCACAATCATCAACAATATTTATCTGTTTTTAATTCCGGTAGGTGTTCTGATCGGGATGCATACTACGGATTTCAGAGAGTATTCGTTGACATTCATTTTCTACCTGATTATTGTACATGCGATTTCCGGTATCCTGAATAAGATCATGTTTATCTCGGAGTCCTTTACGCAGATTGACGGCAATGTAGAGCGCATGGATGAAATCTTGCGTATCCCGGTTCTGCCGGAAAAGAATACAAAGGCTGTTATACAAAACTATGACATTGCTTTTCAGGATGTCAGCTTTTCCTATGAAACTGATTCCCAAGTCAAGGCCCTGGCTCATGTCTCTTTCCTTGCGCCTCATGGCAAGGTAACAGCCGTTGTCGGCCCTTCCGGTGGCGGTAAAAGTACCATAGCCAACCTAATCTCCCGATTTTATGATGTGACGGACGGAAGTATTCAAATCGGTGGTGTTGACATTCGGGATATTCCGCTGGATGCGCTGATGGATAAGGTCAGCTTTGTATTTCAGGATACATTCCTCTTTAAGCAGAGCATCCTGGATAACATCCGCATGGGAAATCCAGATGCTACGGAGGAACAGGTGATTGCGGCGGCAAAGGCGGCAAGATGCCACGAATTTATCGAGCAACTTCCAAACGGTTATCAGACTGTGATTGGAAGCACCGGCGTTCATCTCTCAGGTGGTGAACGCCAACGGATTGCCATTGCAAGTGCTATCGTAAAGGATGCCCCTATCATCGTACTGGACGAGGCAACCGCATTCAGCGACCCGGAAAATGAGTACCTGATTCAAAAAGCCTTTGAAAAGCTAATCCAGAATAAAACGGTTGTAATGATTGCCCATCGTCTGTCTACGATTCGCAACGCTGACCAGATCCTTGTCATGGAAAAAGGACACCTGATTGAATCTGGCACCCATGACGAGTTGCTGAAGAAGGGTGGAAAATACGCGCAGATGTGGAGCAGCTATACGGAGTCGATCAACTGGAAAATCAGTACAAGGAAAGGCGGTGTGATCTATGAGTAAGCTGAAAGAAAAGTTAATGCTATCGGAGAAAGGCTACTCCGACTTAAAAAAAGCAATTACAGCCTGCACAATAACCAATATTGCACTGCTACTTCCTTCAATGGTAGCCTGCCTACTTTTTTGGGAACTGCTGAAACCGTTCACCGGAGAAGCAATTTCATGGGACGCACTGTGGAAGCTGCTGGGACTGGGAGTGGTTGCGGCTATTCTGGTATTCCTGGCTGCAAAAAATGATTATAGAAAAACCTACATTGCTTCTTATAAAGAGGCCAGCACGACCAGACTTCGGATCGCAGAACATCTTCGCAAGCTCCCCATGAGCTTCTTTAACACAAAAGATTTATCTGATATTACCACAAACATGATGGCGGATTGCAGCAGCATGGAATCCATGCTCAGCAGTACCATTCCGCCGCTGATCGCAAATATTATCTCTGTCACCCTGACCTGCATTTGTCTGGCATTTTTTGACTGGAGAATGGCCCTTGCGATTTTCTGTACGATGCCGGTCACATTTCTTATCATCTGGTGCAGACGCAAGCTGCAACTCCGTCTGTTTGATAAACAGGTGGATGTGAAGTTGGAGGCGTCCAGCCAGATTCAGGAATACCTGGAAGGTATCAAAATTATTAAATCCTGCGGCCTTAGCGGTTCCCGTTTCTCCACGCTGGACAAAGCACTCCAAGCCATGAGAAAAATCGCCATCAGGGTGGAACTGGCCTCTGGTATTCTGGTTCAGGGAGCCAGCCTGGTTCTGCAAGCAGGTCTTGGTATCACCATTTTTATTGGAACGGTACTGATAACTGGTGGGCAAATTGAACTGCTTCCTTTGCTGGTGCTGTTCATGTTCTCCACGCAGATTTACGGCCCAATCCTTGCCATCCTTTCGCAGTTAACCTCTCTGTTTCATTTGGGGACTGTTACCAACCGTATGCGTACCCTGCTGACCACCCCTGTTATGGAGGGCGAAGATAAGGATATGGCTAACTATGACATTGAATTGAAAAATGTCACTTTCGGATATAACCGGGACGATGTTATCAAGGATGTATCTTTTTCTATTCCAACTGGCAGCGTAACAGCCCTAGTAGGGCCTTCCGGTAGCGGCAAAAGCACAATTTCCAAACTCATTGCCCGCTTTTGGGATGTAAGAAAAGGTCAGATTTCCATTGGTGGTATGGATGTCCGCACCATTGAACCGGAACACCTGATGCGCTGTATGTCCTTTGTATTTCAGGATGAGACCTTGTTCAACGACACTGTTTTTAATAACATCCGCGTAGGCAACATGAACGCTACCGAAGAGCAGGTCATGGCGGCGGCAAAGGCAGCGTACTGTAACGAATTTATCCAGCGATTGCCGGATGGTTATCAGACTATCTTGGGGGAGAACGGCAGCACTCTTTCTGGCGGAGAACGTCAGCGAATCTCCATTGCCCGCGCTCTGCTGAAAGATGCCCCGATTATTCTTCTTGATGAAGCAACAGCATCTCTTGACCCGGAGAACGAGGTTTTAATCCAGCGGGCCATTGCAAAGCTGGTGGAGGGTAAGACGGTCATTATGATTGCTCACCGGCTCCGTACTGTGGTGGATGCCGACCAGATCATCGTTTTGAAAGATGGTAAACTGGTCGAGCAAGGAACGCATGGAGAATTGATGAAAAAGAAAGGGCTGTATGAAAAGTTGTATCATATTCAGCAGGAAAGCCTTGGATGGACTGTGTAATTGGTATATGCAGGAGCATAACACTGGGAGTATTTGGAAATCATCTGCTAGCAAGAAGAAAGGGGGGCGCACATGGATGTTTTCATTGGTTATTCGTGAAGCATGGGAAGAATTGCAAAAAAAACAGACGAAGGAAAGCAAAGAGTTTATGAAGCCCGTAATAACTCCGTCCGGGGAGGACTATCTGGAAACCATCCTTGTTCTCCATAAGAAAATGGGTATGGTGCGCTCCGTAGATGTTGCCCGGCACATGGGAGTGTCAAAACCGAGTGTTTGTGTGGCGGTCAACACCCTGAAAGACGGCGGCTTTCTCATAATGGATGAAGATCACCTTCTCCATTTGACCGATGTGGACCGCGAGGTTGCCGAAAAGATTTATGAACGTCATTGCTTCTTTACAGAACAGCTTATCGCAGCAGGTGTTGATCCAGAAACTGCAGAGGTCGATGCCTGCCGTATAGAACATGTAATCAGTAATGAAAGCTTTGAACGGTTGAAAAAGGCTGCCTTTAGAAATCAGGAAAACGAGATTTCTGCCCTGTCAAAAGAGATAAAGGATAAGCCCACCGAATAAAAAAAACGGTGTTTCGGTGGGCGGCTTCATCATGCCTTATTACACATCTTCCCTCTGAACCCGTTTTGAGTTTGGAGGGATTTTTTATGTGCTGGTCTGCTTCAGACGCCCCGCTGCTTATTCAAAGCAGCAACTACCTACATAATTTCATATAGGAATGAGGATAGCCTCTCAAAAAAACCTTCTTCTGTTGGTGGCACTCTCACGCCCCTAATATAGAAGTTTTAGTTGTTCATAATGAACCTCCTGAAATAAATGTTGCTTGTAGTAAATAGTGAAAACAAACAGCAAAACGGAGGTGGGCGAATAAAAAAATCAGATATGTAATTGTTGAATGATACAAAATGTGATAGATTAATCATAGCAGTTCTTTTGTTGTGTGAGTTTGTTGTGTTAGGGGTAATTCAACAATATAACATATACAAAAAAACTGCTACTTTTATTTGAAAAAAGCAACGATTGTATTGTACGTAATGCTAGCCATCGCGCTAGCGATTTGGTACAATAAGTGATGAAGAAAAGAAGAGTATAATTACTTATCTTATAAAGGAAGTTCAAATTTATCCGCATGGTGAATCGGAAATGCCGTTAAAGTCTATTGAGTTTAACTTTCCGATATATCGTGATGGTAAAGAAGTAAGGAAGATTTTGTGGGAATCTGGTAATACCGTTGAAAGTATCATGCTTTTGTCCCGAAAATAACCAGATAGTGTTATCAATGCGAAGGAAAAGTGCCGCTTGATAATATAATATTGCTAAGAGAGCCGTTGCGTACAAGCCGAAAGAGCGCGTGACCAACAAGATGATTAAGGAATACATAGAAGCGAAATATGGCTTCAAGATACATACCGCATACATCGCAGAGGTGAAGTGAAAATTGGGCTTGCCGATGTATGATGTTCATAATGCGGTGGAAGAATTGAAACAGCCGAGGAAACATCCGACAGCAGAGAAAGTGGAAGCAATAAGGGATGCATTGAGATATTTTGAAGTAATATAGCTTGTATTGCAAAATATTAGAAAGATTAATAGATAATTTGTAAATGAGAGGATGCTTTGATATGATGAACGAATTTTTTATAAGGAAATTAAAGAAATTTTAATTTCAGCAAGAAATAAAGTCTATCAGACAGCCAATTTTGCAATGGTTGAAGCCTACTGGAATATCGGGAAATCAATCATTGAAGAACAAGGTGGTAATGAGAAAGCGGAGTATGGTACAGGTTTACTAAAAGAGTTGTCAAAGCAAATGACACAGGATTTTGGAAAAGGATTTACCGTTGCCAATTTGAAAAATATGCGACAGTTTTATTTGACATTTCCAGATGGCTACGCATTGCGTATCGAATTGAGTTGGACGCATTATCGGCTTCTGATGCGAGTAGAGAATGAAAATGCAAGAGAATTTTATATGCAGGAAGCTGTAAAATCTCAATGGAGTACCAGATAACTTGAGCGACAGATAAATTCATTTTTTTATGAAAGGTTATTATCCAGTAAAAATAAAAAGCAAGTTGCAGAGGAAATACAGACATTAGAGCCAGCGAAAAAAACAGAAGATGTTATACGTGACCCGTATGTGTTGGAATTTCTTGGGCTGACACCTAATGATGATTTTTATGAAAGTGATTTAGAGCAAGCGTTAATTACACATTTGCAGAAATTTCTTTTAGAACTCGGTAGAGGATTTTCTTTTGTTGCCAGACAGAAAAGAATTACTTTCGATGGTCGTCATTTTAGAATTGACCTTGTATTCTATAATTACATTTTGAAATGTTTTGTTCTGATGGATTTAAAAGTTGGTGATTTAACACATCAGGATTTAGGTCAGATGCAAATGTATGTTCACTATTATGAGCGGGAGCTTATGAATGAAGGGGACAATCCTCCGATTGGCATTGTATTATGTGCAGATAAAAGTGAATCTGTGGTTAAATATACGCTGCCTGAAAATGAAACACAGATTTTTGCTTCAAAATATAAATTATATTTACCAAGCGAAGAAGAATTATTGAGGGAGTTAAATCAGGAATATCAAGCGTTGGAGTCTAGCAAGACAGTGGGAGAAGATATTGGTAGTGAAAAAGAGGAGGGGAGATATTGAAATATACAGGAAAATATAAAGAAATGGCGGAACAGTTTCAAAAGGATGGTTGTGATGAATATACGATAGAGCAATTTATTAGGCGAGAGATGGAAACAGATGGGTTTACTAAGGGCGGTGGAACAACAGACCTAGAAGCTGTGAAGCTTTGGAAAAGCTATCCGGATGAGATGAAGGAAATATGGTTTCACAATGCGTTCTGTATTAACTGCGGAAAAGTATCATTTAAGCCGGGATATAGTCTGCGGAAAGATAAATTTGGCGTGGTAATTGAAGGCTTCTGTGCTAAATGCGGAGAACGGATTATAAGGTGCTGTGACTGATGAATAGGATAGAAACTGCAAAACAGTGAAAAAATGAGGAATCACCATGATATTAAGTGCAAGCAGAAGAACAGATATTCCGAATTATTATTCGGAATGGTTTATAAATAGAATAAGAGAGGGCTTTTTATATGTGCGTAACCCGATGAATGCACATCAGGTAAGTAAAATCAATCTATCACCGGACGTGATAGATTGTATTGTATTTTGGACAAAAAATCCAATCAATATGTTAGGAAAACTAGAAGAACTAAAACCTTACATGTATTATTTTCAATTTACACTGACTGGGTACGGAAGAGATGTGGAACCAAATCTTCCGCACAAGAGGGAAGCACTGATTCCCACATTTCAAAGGTTATCTGAGCAAATTGGAAAAGAGAGGGTGATATGGAGATATGATCCGATATTTCTAAGTGACAGATATACGGTAGAGTATCATATAAAAGCATTTGAGGAGATTGCGGCGAGTCTTGCTGGATATACGGATAAAGTTGTGATTAGTTTTATAGATTTCTACAAAAAAACGATGCGAAATACAAGAACTCTTGCAATTCAGCAGATGACGGCTCAGAAGACGAGAACTCTTGCTGAAAAAATGGCAGAGATTGCTTTAAGATATTCGTTGGATATTGAGACATGTGCTGAGAAAATCAATCTTCAGGAGTTTGGAATTTCAAAAGGGCATTGTATTGATAAAAGGTTGATTGAAAAGCTTTTAGGATGTGAGCTGAGCGGACAGAAAGATAAATATCAGAGAGAGTCTTGTGGTTGTTTGGAGAGTGTTGAAGTGGGAACATACAATACGTGTTTCAATGGTTGTAAATATTGCTATGCAAATTTCCATGAAACAAAGGTAAAAGAGAATGCGAGACAATATGATAAAAGTTCACCGCTGTTATGCGGAACGCTTACACAGTATGATAAGATTACGGACAGAAAAATAAAGTCTCTCAAGGATGGACAATTTTCGCTTTTTAGAGAGTGACGCTCTGTTAAAAATCTAACCATTTTGTTAAATAAACTACTTTTAGCAAAAATAATTACAAGCCTCTCGCTTGATGCTATAATAGCTACTATTACGTTACTACACTACAGTGAGCGTATTTGTAAAACAAAAGAAGGGATGGTAAAAGCAATGAGTAGATTAGAGCTTGCGTCGCCTACAAGAGCTGATATTATTATGGAAGAGCTCTATAAGGATTTGGAACGCAGAATTGAATCGAGCCCGCCAGGATTATGTCCGGTTGATATGGCGCGTGCATTTTTGGAACTATGTCATGCACAGACTTGTGGAAAATGTGTGCCATGTCGAATCGGTCTTGGACAATTGAATGGTTTCATCAAGGATGTGCTGGATGGAAATGCGACGATGGAGACACTGGATATTATGGAGCAGACAGCGCTTTCTATTATGGAGTCGGCGGACTGCGCCATCGGCTATGAGGCGGCTCACACAGTATATAAAGGATTGATCGGTTATCGTGATGACTATGTGGAGCATATAAAAAATGGGCGTTGTACCTGTACATACAGCCAGCCGGTGCCGTGTGTATCGTTATGTCCGGCACATGTGGATGTTCCGGGATATGTAGCGCTTGTCGGAGAGGGGAGATATAAGGATGCAGTTCGTCTGATTCGTAAAGACAATCCGTTTCCGACTACGTGTGGGTTTATCTGTGAGCATCCATGCGAGGCGAGATGCCGTAGAAATATGATGGATGATGCCATTAACATCCGTGGTTTGAAAAGAGTGGCGGCGGATTTTGCAGGTGAGGTGGAACCACCGGCTTGTGCACCGTCCACCGGAAAGCGTATTGCAGTGCTCGGCGGAGGCCCGGGAGGATTAAGTGCGGCATATTATCTGCAGCTTATGGGACATCAGACAACCGTCTATGAGATGCTTCCGAAGCTTGGAGGAATGCTTCGTTACGGAATCCCGAACTATCGTCTGCCAAAAGAACGCCTTGAAGAAGATGTGAATGCTATTTTAAAAACAGGTGTTGAGGTAAAATACGGTTTGAAGATCGGAACAGATATTACGATTCAGCAGCTTCAGAAAGAGTATGATGCAGTGTTAATTACCATTGGAGCAAGTACGGATAAAAAACTGGGCTTGGAAGGCGAGGATGCAGAAGGGATCTTTTCGGCAGTGCAGTTTTTAAGAAATGTAGGTCAGAATATCATCATGGATCTGACAGGGAAAGAAGTTGCGGTAATCGGAGGCGGTAATGTTACAATGGATGTTGTTCGTACAGCAAAACGTCTTGGTGCGAAGAAAGTCAGTGCCGTATATAGAAGAAGGGCTGCCGATATGACAGCGCTTCCGATAGAGATTGAGGGTGCAGTGGCAGAGGGCATTGAGATGCAGACATTAAAGGCACCGGCTTCTTTAGATGTGGATGAAAATCATCACATCAAGGGGATCTATGTGACACCGCAGATGATCAGCGCAATTAACAATGGTCGCGCAAGTATCAAACCGACCGGTGAGGAAGATGTGTACATTCCTTGTGATGTTTTAGTTGTTGCAGTAGGTCAAAATATAGAGACGAAACATTTTGAGGAGGCCGGAATTCTGGTAAGCCGCGGGAAAATCGTCACAAAGAGTAATGGTTCTATAGAAAATCTGCCGGGAGTATTTGCGGGTGGAGACTGTGCAAGCGGACCAGCTTCTGTTATCAAAGCGATTGCGGCGGCGAAAGTGGCGGCTGCCAATATTGATGAGTATTTGGGATATCGTCATGAGATTTCCTGTGATGTGGAGATTCCGGAAGCGCATTTAGATGACAGAACTCCTTGTGGCAGAGTGAATTTGACAGAGCGTGAGGCAAGCGAGCGTGTGAAAGACTGGGAAGGCTGTGAGAATTGCATGACAGAAAAAGAGGCAAAGCAGGAAGCCGGTCGCTGTCTGCGATGTGACCATTTCGGATATGGAATCTTTAAAGGAGGCAGAGAAAAAATATGGTAAATCTTACAATAGACGGAAAGCAGATTACTGTAAAAGAGAATAGCACGATCATGGAGGCAGCTGCCCAGAATGGGATTCCGATTCCACATCTATGTTATCTGAAAGGAATCAATGAGATTGCAGCCTGTCGCGTCTGTGTGGTGGAGTTGGAAGGAAAAGAAAGACTGATTACCTCGTGTAATAATGTGGCAAAAGAGGGGATGGTCATCTACACAAACAGTCCGAAGGTGAGAAGGCATAGAAAAACGAATGTAGAATTGATTCTTTCACAGCATAATTGTGAGTGTGTTACTTGCCCGAGAAGTGGAAACTGTATGCTGCAGACTGTTGCGAATGATTTGAACATTCTTGAAATCCCATACAGGATGCAATTAGAGAAACAGATGTGGAACAAAGAGTTTCCATTGATTCGGGATTCTTCCAAATGTATCAAATGCATGCGTTGTATTCAGGTTTGTGATAAGGTACAGTCATTGCATATCTGGGATGTGGAAGGAACAGGCTCCAGAACAACGGTAAATGTGTCTGG
This sequence comes from Coprococcus phoceensis, assembly GCF_900104635.1. NCBI lineage: Bacteria > Bacillati > Bacillota > Clostridia > Lachnospirales > Lachnospiraceae > Coprococcus > Coprococcus phoceensis. The sequence continues at coordinate 1,764,730 of NZ_FNWC01000007.1, read as the reverse complement.
ACATAAGACGATTGAAGAGTCAGCCTGTTCGCTCTGTGGTCAGTGTGTTACGCATTGTCCGGTGGGAGCTCTTCGAGAGAGAAATGACACGGAGAAAGTGTGGGAGGCTCTTTCAGATCCAAATAAGATTGTAGTGACACAGGTGGCTCCGGCAGTGCGTACCGCATGGGGAGAAGAATTTGGGCTGCAGCCAAATGAGGCGACAGTGGGCATGATCCTGGATGCACTCAAGAAAATGGGAGCCGATTATGTGTTTGATACCTGCTTCTCAGCGGATCTTACGATTATGGAGGAAGCAACGGAGTTTATTCAGAGATTTACTTCAGGAGAATTAAAGGATCGTCCAATGTTCACTTCGTGTTGTCCTGGATGGGTTCGATTTGCAAAATCCCAGTTCCCTCATATGGTCAAATATGTTTCTTCTGCAAAGTCACCGCAGCAGATGTTTGGTACAGTTATGAAGACGTATTTTGCGCAAAAACTAGGCGTAAGTCCGGAGCAGATTTTCACAGTCTCAATCATGCCGTGTCTGGCAAAAAAAGGAGAGCAGGAGATGGAGTTGTTCCACGGAGAATATGCAGGTAAAGATATTGATGTGGTACTTACGACAAGAGAATTCGTGAAAATGATTCGAGCAGCGCATATTAGTCCGGAGACATTGAAAAATCGAGAAAGTGATCGTCCAATGCAGGAGGGAACAGGAGCCGGTGTGATCTTTGGAACGACTGGCGGTGTAATGGAAGCGGCGCTTCGCAGTGCATATTTTTTCCTTAAAGGTGAGAATGCAGCGGCTGATGCATTTCAGGCAGTGAGAGCGGAAGGCTTCAATGCAAACCACGGCGTGCAGGAAGCAGAATTTCAGATTGATGATATTACCGTGCGGACAGCGGTGGTAAGCGGACTTGGAAATACAAGGGCGCTGATGAAGAAAATCGAGAGAGGCGAAGTACACTATGATTTTGTAGAAGTGATGGCATGTCCGGGCGGATGTGTAGGGGGCGGCGGACAGCCGATTCACGACGGAGAGGAGCGGGCTTTTGAAAGAGGCAAGAGGCTTTATCAGTTAGATGCAGATGCGAAAATCCGTTATTCACATGACAATCCGGATATCAAGCGCCTCTATGAAGAATATTTTGGTGAGCCGAATGAACATAAGGCGCACATGCTGTTACATACAGATCATCTGGAGAGTATGGAACGATATGGAACAGGATATCGGAATTATAGAGAAGAATAAAACATTTGAAGCAGCAGTTAATCTGTAAGATTGACTGCTGCTTGTTTTAGAATGAAGTTTTTGGACGAATGTCTGAGGTGTAAAATATAATGACGAAATGGTTGTAACTATTGACAATACAACGGAAACGTGGTAGATTTGTTGTAACAAAAAATATTACAACAATTACTTGGAGGAATGGATATGAATGTTCAGAGATGTTTGGAAATATTACGTGAAATAAAGGATGTTGCGTTTGCCACAGTTGATGAAAAGGGACTTCCTCAAATTCGTATTATTGATGTGATGCTGGTTGAAAATGAGAAACTGTACTTTTGCACCGCAAGAGGAAAAGATTTTTACAGCCAGATTATCAAAAACAGTCAGGTTGCCATTACTGGAATGAATCAAAATTTTCAAATGATCCGGTTAGACGGTAAGGCTGAAAAATTGGAAGAACACAGAAAGTGGATTGACAGGATTTTTGAGGAAAATCCGTCCATGAACACCGTTTATCCTAATGAGAGCAGATATGTACTCGAAGCGTTCTGCATTGAGAATGGTTCTGTTGAGTTTTTTGACTTGGGAAAAGAGCCGATTGTCAGAGAAGGTTTTATGCTCGGAAGTGCAAAGACAAAAGAAAACGGGTTTTTTATTACAGATGCATGTATTCAATGTGGAAAGTGCGAAGATATTTGTCCGCAAAAGTGTATTACAGAGTATGTGGTTGGTCTTTATAGAAAAAAAGGCTTTCTTTTTGAATCTATTATGGGAGCATTTAGAGATTTCTCTGGTTGCTATTGTGATAGCTGTTTTATTCGGTGGCATAGTCGGAATCCTGATCAGTGAATTTCAAAAGACAGCAAAACGGACTTTGGGAATAATAAATTTTTTATATACAATCCCATCTATTTCTATGCTTGGCTTTTTAATTCCTTTTTCGGGTGTTGGAAATGCGACTGCTGTTATTGCACTGACGGTTTACGCTCTTTTGCCAATGGTAAGAAATACCCACACCGGAATAGCAAATGTTGACCTTGCTATTTTAGAGGCGGCAAAAGGTATGGGAAGCACAAGAATGCAGATTCTTTTCAAGATAAAACTGCCGCTTGCGATGCCGGTTGTTTTGTCCGGAATTCGCAATATGGTTACAATGACAATCGCCCTTGCAGGTATAGCTTCGTTCATAGGTGCAGGAGGTTTGGGTGTTGCGATTTACAGAGGTATCACGACAAACAACGCTGCAATGACTATGGTTGGCAGCTTACTCATTGCTCTGCTTGCATTGATCATGGATTTTCTGCTTGTTTTTTTTGAAAAACGAATCAGCAGACGCAGCATAAAGGCGAAAAAGACAAATCGTATAATAGCAATTGTCGTATGTTTACTTTGCCTGTGCATGGCGATTGGCACATTATTTCCTGTTAATAGACAGGATACAATACATATCGCGACAAAGCCGATGACAGAACAATATGTGTTGGGGGAAATGTTGGACATTCTGATCGAACAGGATACAGATTTAAATGTGGAATTAACACAAGGTGTCGGCGGAGGCACGTCGAATATTAAGCCTGCAATGGAAAGCGGTGAATTTGATATTTATCCAGAATATACAGGGACAGCTTGGAATATGGTTTTGAAAAAAGACAGCTTGTATTCGGAGCAGAATATGATTTCTTTGAGCGGGAAGATGGATATGATGCTCTTTGTGACGCTTATGGTTTCACATTCAAAAAGACCATGGACATGGATATTGGATTGAAATATCAGGCAATCAATGAAGGAAAAATTGATGTAATGGTCATTTTTACGACAGACGGACAGCTAAGCGTTTCAGATGTTACTGTTTTAGAGGATGATAAAAATTTTTATCCGTCCTATCTGTGCGGAAATGTGATTCGTTCTGAAGTTTTAGAAGAACATCCTGAATTGGCGGAAATATTTAACAAGCTTACAGGGGTTATTTCAGATAAAGATATGGCACAAATGAATTACGCTGTCGAGAGCGAGGGAAAAGAGCCAAGAGAAGTAGCCGAAACGTTTTTGCGAAATGCAAATCTTTTGAAATGAGGTGACAAGAAATGAACACAGCAATTGAATTTAAAAATATCAAAAAAGTATATGGGAACAAAGTTGTTTTGGAAAGATTCAACTTTTCTGTTGCAAAGGGTGAATTTGTTACGATCATCGGTTCTTCCGGATGCGGAAAAACAACGGTTTTAAAAATGATAAATGGTCTTATCGAGCCGACAAGTGGTGATATTTTTGTAGACGGAAGCAATATTCTGGATAAAAACTTGACAGAACTGCGGCCCAATATCGGATATGTAATTCAGGGGAGCGTTTTGTTCCCGCATATGACAGTAGAACAGAATATTTCTTATGTTCAGAATCTCATCAACAAGAAAAATAAGGAAAAGACCAAGCTTGCAGTTTCCAAATGGATGAAACTGGTTGGTCTTGACGAAGAGTTGAAAGAGCGCTATCCGGCTGAGTTATCGGGAGGACAGCAGCAGAGGGTTGGAATAGCAAGAGCACTGGCGGCATCTCCTGAGATTCTGCTGATGGACGAGCCTTTCGGTGCGGTTGATGAAATTACTCGTGGACAGTTGCAGATTGAGCTGAAACAAATCCATAAAAAAACGGGGATCACCGTTTTGTTTGTCACTCACGATATTTCGGAGGCGCTGAAACTTGGCACAAAGGTGCTTGTTATGGGTAAAGGTCAGGTGCAGCAGTATGCAAAGCCGGACGACCTTTTGCGTAATCCAAATACAGATTTTGTAAAACAGCTAGTGGACAAAGAGAGACGTACCTGTTATTTGCCTGATGAACGCTTAGAAGATTGTGAGTATAGCGGAGCAGGGAATAAGTAGTTCGGATGAGGCGGTGAAGAGATTTATAAATATTTTGATAAAAGTGGGTACAGCACGAAAAAACTGTGCTAAAATAGAAGCAAGATAAGCTGTTTTCCAAGTGATAAATATGTTAAAAAGTAAGGAGATGATTTTTATGAACAATAAGTATGTGGGAACAGAGACAGAAAAAAATTTAAGAAGTGCTTTTTCAGGAGAGTCGGAGGCGAGAAATAAATACACTTATTTCGCTTCCGTAGCAAAAAAAGAAGGTTATGAGCAGATTGCTGCATTATTCCAAAAGACGGCGGATAATGAAAAAGAGCATGCGAAGATGTGGTTTAAAGAATTAAACGGAATCGGAAATACGGCAGATAATCTGAAAGCAGCCGCAGAAGGTGAAAATTACGAGTGGACAGATATGTATGAGGGATTTGCGAAGACAGCAGAAGAGGAAGGATTTCCGGAACTGGCAGCAAAATTTCGCCTTGTAGCCGAGATTGAGAAGCATCATGAGGAACGGTATAGAGCATTATTGAAGAATGTCGAGACGGCAGCTGTGTTTGAAAAAAGTGAAGTGAAAGTATGGGAGTGCAGAAACTGTGGTCATCTTGTAGTGGGAACAAAAGCACCGGAAGTTTGTCCAACATGTGCTCATCCTCAGAGCTATTTTGAAGTTCGGGCTGAAAATTATTAAAATGAAACAGAAAACGGCTTATCTGCTTTAAATAAGGAATGTATGCAAACAAAAAACTTGACAATACTTTCTCATAGGTATATCATGTTTGACGTAAGGACAAAGGGGTCTTGAAAACAGGGTGTAACAGATGTTTTCATGGTATCTTTGTCTTATTCTATTTTATTTGACAGGTCAAAGTAGGAGGAAATATGAGAACAGATATTTACCAGTCGCCACTATGTGGCAGATATGCAAGTTATGAGATGCAAAATATTTTTTCGGCAGACCAGAAGTTTTCTATGTGGAGAAAATTATGGGTAGCACTCGCAGAGAGCGAAAAAGAATTAGGGTTGCCGATCACAGAAGAACAGATTGAGGAAATGAAGTCACAGATTCATAATATTGATTATGAAGCTGCGAAAAAGTACGAATTAGAACTTCGCCATGATGTGATGGCGCATGTGCATGCGTATGGAGATGCATGTCCGAATGCGGCTGGAATTATCCATCTCGGAGCAACTTCCTGCTATGTTGGAGATAATACAGACATTATTTTAATGCATACAGCATTAAAGAGAGTGCGCGTGCTTTTAGTCAATGCGATAGACGCACTCAGCAAGTTCGCGGAACAATACAAATCACTGCCAACACTTGCATATACACATTTTCAGGCAGCACAGCCTACAACAGTCGGAAAGAGAGCGTGCCTTTGGCTGAATGACCTGTTGTTTGATCTGGAGCAGTTGGACTTTCAATTAGATAGTATGAGACTGCTTGGATGCAAAGGAACAACAGGAACCGGAGCAAGCTTTTTAGAGCTTTTTGACGGAGATGAGAAAAAAGTAGAATTATTAGAACAGAAGATTGCAGAAAAGATAGGATTTTCAAAATGCCAGAGTGTAAGTGGACAAACGTATACACGTAAAGTAGATTTTGCTGTCTTACAGGTGCTTTCAGGAATTGCCCAAAGTGTATCTAAGTTTTCAAGTGACATCAGACTTTTGAGCCATTTAAAAGAGGTGGATGAACCGTTTGAGGAGAAGCAGATTGGTTCTTCTGCGATGGCATATAAGAGAAATCCAATGAGAAGTGAGAGAATGGCTTCTTTGGCACGCTATGTGATCTGTGACCTGCAGAATACCGCAGTGACAGCATCTGCACAGTGGTTCGAGAGAACATTGGATGACTCGGCTAACAAACGTTTATCTGTACCGGAAGCATTTCTTGCGGTAGATGCAATTTTGAATTTGTACATCAATGTAGTGCGTGGTATGAAAGTATATCCGGCTGTGATCAGACAGCATTTGGAAGAGGAACTTCCGTTTATGGCGACGGAGAATATTATGATGTATTGCGTGAAGAATAAAAACGGAGACAGACAGGTTCTGCATGAGGCAATTCGCCAGCATTCCGTGAAGGCGGCAGAACAAGTGAAATTGTATGGAAAGAAGAATGATTTGTTGGACAGAATCAAAGCCGACGACACATTTGCGCTTTCTGATGAAGAGATTGAGATGTTGATGCAGCCGGAGACATTTACCGGAATGGCTGCACATCAATGCGACAAATTTTTAAAAGAGATTGTGGCACCAGTGCTGGAACAGTCTAAGGATGAACCAAGTGTTACAGCGGATATTAATGTCTGAAAGGAGTTTGAAATATGTTAACAGCGATTGTAGGTACGAACTGGGGCGATGAAGGAAAGGGAAGAATGGTAGACCTTCTGAGCGAGGATTATGACGTAGTTGTTCGTTATCAAGGCGGAAACAATGCGGGTCATACAGTGATCAACGAAAAAGGAAAATTTATTATGAACCTGATGCCGTCAGGGATTTGCCGTGAGGATACGGTGAATATTTTAGGACCAGGAGTGGTAATAGATCTGGAACATTTATACGGAGAGGTACAAAAACTGGAGGAAGCAGGTGTTTCTGTAACTCCAAAGAATTTAAAAATCAGTGACAGAGCAACGATTTGTATGCCATATCACAAGCTTTTAGACTGTCTGGAGGAAGATCGTCTGGCAGATAAAAAGTTTGGTTCTACACGTCGTGGAATCTCGCCCGTATATGCGGACAAATATATGAAAAAAGCGTTCCGCATGGGTGATCTGCTTCACATGGATACATTGAAGAAAAGACTTGCAGATGTGCTTGAATGGAAGAATCTGACTGTGGAAGGCGGATATAAAAATGCGCCGGTTCAGGTGGACGAGATGTTTGCATGGCTTGAAAAATACGGTACATTTTTTGCATCATTTGTATGCAACACAACAGAGTATCTTTCAGATGCAATGAATGATGGAAAATCAATTATTTTTGAAGCACAGCTCGGAGCGCTTCGTGATATTGATTTTGGTATTTATCCATATACATCAGCGTCCACAACATTGGCAGCATATGCACCGATTGGAGCAGGCGCACCATTTGCAAAATTAGATGAGAGCATTGGTATTATGAAAGCGTACTCAAGTTGTGTAGGTGAAGGACCATTTACATGTGAGATGTTTGGAGAAGAAGCAGAGGCTCTTCGTATGGCAGGCGGTGAGTATGGTGCAGCAACAGGAAGACCAAGAAGAGTCGGTGGATTTGATGTGGTTGCTTCCCGTTATGGTGCGAAGATGCAGGGATGCACATATGTTGCATTGACAAAGTTAGATGTGCTTTCTTATATGGATGAGATTCCGGTTTGTACGGCTTATGAGTTGAACGGAGAAGTGATTCATACATTCCCTTCTGACATTGATTCATTGAATGCAGCAAAGCCTGTATATGAATATATGAAAGGCTTTAAGTGCGATATCAGTGGCTGCCGCACAAAAGAAGATTTGCCAAAAGAGGCGCTTGAGTATATCCAATACATTGAAAAAGTGATTGAGTGCCCGGTAAAATATGTTTCTGTAGGAGCAGAGCGTGACGCATATATTAAAATGTTTTAATTTTTAGATGATAAGTTGTTTGTCTTATGAGCAGATGAACAACTTTTTTTTATTTTTGTGCGATAACCGGTGGAAGTCAATTAAGAAAACAAGTATAATAAAGGAATGTAAAGTGCAAAATAATAAATTGAATGATGAGAGGTATGTTTTGAATAAGAAAGAGAAAGAACAAAGACATGTTATTAAAGAGGTGTATCCGGATTCAATCGCAGAGGAGTTGGAGATTGAGGCCGGGGATGTGCTCCTTGCAATCAACGATCAGGCGATACAGGATGTCTTTGACTACAGATATTTGATAAAAAATGAATATATTGAAGTGTTGGTCGAAAAACAGGATGGGGAAGAATGGCTTCTGGAGATTGACAAAGATTATGATGAAGATCTTGGAATTGAATTCGAGAATGGGCTTATGAGTGAATACCGTACCTGCAGCAACAAGTGTATTTTCTGCTTTATTGATCAGATGCCGCCGGGAATGCGCGAGACACTTTATTTTAAGGATGACGACTCCAGACTGTCCTTTTTGCAGGGAAACTATATCACGTTGACAAATATGAAGCTGCCGGATATTGAACGTATCATACAGATGCATTTGGCGCCGATCAATATATCCGTGCAGACTACTAATCCGGAATTGCGATGTAAGATGCTGCATAATCGTTTTGCGGGAGAGAAACTGAAATTTTTAGATATCCTATATGAAAACCATATCGAGATGAATGGTCAGGTTGTTGTATGTAAGAATGTCAATGACGGGAAAGAGCTGGAGCGGACGATCGACGATCTCTCAAAATTTCTTCCGTTTATGAGAAGTGTGTCTGCGGTGCCGGCAGGAATTACAAAGTACCGAGAAGGCCTGTATCCGCTTGAGTTATTTACGAAAGAAGAAGCAGGGCAGGTGATCGATATGATCGAGAGCCGCCAAAAGAAATATTATGAGGAATTTGGTCTTCATTTTATTCATGCCAGTGATGAATGGTATATTCTGGCGGGACGGGAATTCCCGGAAGAAGAACGCTATGACGGATATATTCAGCTGGAGAATGGTGTCGGAATGATGCGTCTTTTGATCAATGAATTTCAGGAGGCATTAGAGCAGCTTCGAAGAAGTCAGGAATATGAACAGATGAAGAAATCATTTTCAAGAACGGTTACAATTGCCACAGGTAAACTGACCTACCAGACAATCAGTAAGTTTGCTGAGACATTGATGGAAGAATTTCCGGGACTTACCGTTCATGTATATGCGATTCGCAATGATTTCTTTGGTGAGACGATTACCGTGTCAGGACTGATTACCGGTCAGGATCTGATCGGTCAACTGAAGGAAAAGAAGGAAAGTGGCGTGAAACTTGGTGATACGCTTCTGATTCCAGGCAACATGCTAAGAAGCGGTGAACAGGTATTTTTGGACGATCTGACAGTGGAAGACGCAAGGCGGGCACTTGAGATGGAGGTGACCGCAGTGGAATCAGGTGGACAAGATCTGATCGATGCGATATTGAATGTGGATTATGCTATGGAAAGAGAAAATGATAATTTTGTCTATATACAGGCATATAAAAAAGATGAAAAATAATAAAAAGTTGGGGAATTCTCCTGTGAGGAAATGAAATCACAGGAGAATTTTTTGTTGCGTTAGAAAATATTATAACAGGATATTGGAAACAATAAACAAATTTAAAATTATATTTTATTGTATTGAAATTCAAAAATAAAGATGATATAGTTTGTATATATAAAAATAAAGTTTGAATGAAGGTGAGAAAATGTCATTTACAGAAGAAAAAAGAGAATGGATTAAAAAGTATATGTTAGAGAAGATTCGTCAGGATGATGGCGCATATGCCCAGAAAACGATGGAAAACTTTGAGGTCTCTATTACGACTGTAAAAAGATATCTGAAAGAGTGTGTGGAACAAAAAATCATCGTTCCGAATGCGGATAAAGAATGTGGATATTGCTTGATTACTGTGGAAGAAGAGTGGGAGGTGGACAATGTTGAAGACTTGGAAGAAGATACATTTTACTTTGACAAAGTATTCCCGATTTTAAATGATCTTTCCGAGAATTCTAGAAAGATTTGGTATTATGCGTTTACAGAGATGATGAATAATGCAATTGAACATGCGAAGGCAAAAAGGATCTGTTGTAAGGTGAAGAAAGATGTACTGTATACAGAAATTTCCATTGCAGATGACGGGATTGGAATTTTTAACAGTATTCGACAATATGCCGATCAGCAGCTTCATATCAAGATGGACACGGCACAGGCAAGGATGGAATTGTATAAAGGAAAATTCACAACGAGTCCAGAGAGTCATTCCGGAGAGGGCATCTTTTTTACTTCCAAGATGCTTGCGCAATTTGCCTTGTGGTCAGAAGATGTGATGTATAGTAATCGGTGTGATGATGAAGCAAAATTTGTAAGAAGTCATTTGATTGCTTATTATACAAAATTGAATCGTATTGGAACGATGGTGCAGATGAAATTGGAAAATGATACGAAGAGGACGGCACGAGAAGTGTTTGATATGTTTGCGCCTCTTGGGGAAGGGGTTGTAAAGACTCTGATTCCAATGAAAGAATTTTGTCGTCAGGGCGAACCGGTTGCAAGATCGCAGGCGAGGAGAATTCTGAGTCGCTTGGAAGAATTTAAAGAAGTGATTTTTGATTTTTCGGAAATTGATTTTATGGGACAAGGATTTGCCGATGAGATATTTAGAGTGTTTCAGAATCGTCATCCGGATATTGTGTTGACTGTAAATAATGCGAATGAGGAGGTCGCAGGGATGATACAACATGTAAAAAGCAACGGAAACCACTAGTTTTTGTGATTCCCGCTGCTGATATATTAGATGAGATGTGTGCTCTCTAATTTCTCTGTAAAAGCGTCATTAAGTCGGATAACTGGCTTACGAAGTACAAGTCCAAGAAGTAATGCCGGTATCAGGAAGAGAGCAAGTGTACCAAGTTCTTTCCAATAAGTGTTTCCGTAGAATCCGGCGATACATTCGCGCATGGCGTTCATGCTGTGAGTAAATGGAAGCAGCGGATATACTTTTTGGAAAAATTCCGGTGCAACTTCAATTGGGAAGGTTCCACCACTTCCTGCAACTTGCATAACAAGCAGAACAACACAGATTGCTTTTCCGATATCTCCGAATGAAACAGTCAAAGCATAGATGATGCTCACATAGACAATACTTGTGAACCATCCGGCAAGGAGAAATAAAAATGGGTGTTCACATTGAATTTGCAAATAGAACAAATCTCCAAGACAAATGAGTCCGCTCTGTAAAAGTCCGACACCCAGTAAAAGGATACTACGTCCGATATACAACTGGTGAGCTTTCGGATTTCTGAGCTTGGAAACGGTACTTTCCGCTACGGTTACTTTTAACATGGCAACTAATACAATGCCTCCGACCCAAATTGCAAGTGTTGAGTAAAACGGTGCCATGGAAGAACCGTAGTTGCTGATTGGGTAAATAGCATGCTCTGACAGACTGACAGGAGAGGCAAGGAAAGCAGAGACGCTTTCGGAACCTTCTGACAGCAGAGAGGTCAGAATAGCCATGCCGTCGCTTCCGGAGAATGTCATAATCTGAGAAGCAGAACTTAGCTTTTCGGAAAGATCCGAAAGTAATGAGGCTGATTCATTTAGTGTGCTGTGTACTTCTGATAAATTTGAAGCTGATTTATCAGATGCTTTGGAGATGTTGGATACACTGTTATTCAGCTGCTGTAATAATGTTGAGACAGAAGATCCGGTATTATCAACATTGTTTGCTAAGTTGTCAAGTTCATCTTTTACATTTGTTTCAAAACTATTTTTGACATCTGTAATCGATTGAACGCTGTCGGCAATCAGACGATCGACATCTGCTTTTAAAGCGGTGGCATCTTGGGTAGTGCCGGTGATTTGCGATTGTGCAGAATCTAGTTCATTTTTGATAGATGTCTGATGTTCGATTGCTTCAGCAATACGCCGATTGATTGCATCTACAGAAGGAGTCAGAATAGGATAAGACTCTTTGAGTGCAGTCAATGAATCGGACAGGGAAGTATAGCCGTCTATAAGCTTTTGCACCCGGTCTCCGACAGAGGAAAGTGCTGATGCAGCTGCGTCACTGTCAGAAGAAAAAGAACTAAGAGCAGAGTCTAAAGCGTCTGAGACAGCTGTATAAAACTTTTTGTTGTCTGCCAATGCCTGATTGACAGCGGTGGTAGTTCCGGTAATTGCGGAAGTGAGAGAACTGATGCCATCTCCTGCATCGTTCAGCGCATTCAGGCTGTCCTGTGTTCCGTTTCCGGATTGTTCGAGAAACTCAGAAGTTGTATCGAGCATAAGGGAAGCGGCGTCTGACATATCTGAAAATGCTTGTACAGTGCCGGCGGCAGAGGACAAATCCTGTGAGATATTTGCAAGCGATGCCGCAAGGTTATCTGTTAATGTTTTGTCTCCGGATTGCTTAGAGATATCAGCAACATACTGGAATGCTTCTAAGGCAGTCTTAGAGATAGTCTCTGTAAAGGTACTGTTTACCTGTTGTTGTACAGCAGTTGCCCCCTTGTCTGTTATCTTTGGAGCAATTGCATTTTCTTTTTCGTTGATATAGTAAGTGATCTTAGGATGTGTGACATCAGGAGAAAAAAGACTCATCATGTCCTGGCTAAAATCTTTTGGAATCACTAATGCTGCATAGTAACGTCCTGACTTGACTCCTTTTTTAGCATCCTTTGCATTTGTGAAGACCCAATTGAGTTGTGTGTTTTCGTGCAATTCAGATAGAATCTGATCACCTAAGTTTAGTTTGACCGGAATCAGTTCACCGTCGTACCCTTTATCCTGGCTGGCTATAGCAACTTTCAAGTCTCCTGTATTTCCATATGGATCCCAGCTTGCAGCAATGTTGAACCACGCATAGAGGGAAGGAACAATGGTAATTCCGAGAATAACAATCAACGCAATGACGTTTTTACGGATTTTCTTGATGTCGTGATAAAAAATCTGAAATATATTCTTCATGGTCTTACTCCTCCTCCTTTTTGCGGAATGATTCCAGCATTTCATTGAAAGACATACCTGCGAGTTTCTGTTGATTGGCAAATGCGCTGTGGAAATATTCCACTATAATAAGCCATGTTGCAATCAAAATGATGGATAGAATCCAAAGAACAAGGAATACGAGTTTGGATTCCAGACTGAACATCAAAATCAGGAAAATCAGAGGAACAATCAAAATAGCAAGGAACCCAATTTTTATCATTTTCTGATAGTTCTTTTCAAATGCCTGTGCTTTGGAAGCGGTTTGTATCTGCAATTCTTCTTGTGACAACGAAGCAGAAAGAAGCATAGAAAGCTGTAGCTTTTTTCCTACCACTTCAGTTGGCGTTTCGCCGATCATCAATTCCGTCTCGGCTAATTTCTGATCAAACAGTCGGTTGAGCCCAGATAAAAGAGGTCTGATACCAAGTCCGATCAAAAGGGAGATTGGCACATACAGTAGTAAAATGAGCAGATTATGTATATAAGTGCTCCCGTACATTCCAGCAATACATTCTCTCATTGCAGTGATACCATAAGTAAATGGGAGCAATGGATGCAGATTTTGGAAGAAGGCAGGGGTCATCTCGATTGGATAGGTTCCGGAGGAACCTGGAATCTGCAGAATTACCAGTATGACACACAATGCTTTTCCGATATGTTTGAATGTAAGGGAAAGAGCATAAATAATATTTACATATACGAAAGAGCAGACTGCTCCCGTCAGTATTAATGCTGCCGGATTAGTACATTGTACACCCGGAAGGAAAATGTCGCCGGCAGTAACGATAATTCCCTGTACGACACCTACAGTTACATACAAAAGCCAACGTCCGAAGTAAAGAGAAACAGAACCATAATTGCGCATGGAGTGATCTTTGTCTACTTCCATTTTAAATATGGCAATCAGTACGATTCCGCCTACCCAAATAGCGAGGTTCGTGTAGAACGGTGTCATGGAAGAACCGTAATTTTTTACCGGATACAGTCGTTCTGTCTGAATCTCTACAGGAGAAGACATGAAGGAAGCAACAGACTTGTCATCGACCCCTTCTAATGAGAGCAGTGTCTGAAAAGCATCAGAACTTGCCAGTGCATTGATATCTGTCTGGATGGTATCAATGTGCCCCTGAACATTCTGCAGAGCGGTTTTTGTGCCGTCAAGTGCTTCGTTTGTACTTTTAAGGCTCTTTTCAAGTTGTGACAGAATTCCATTCATTTGATCTGCCGTGGCAGGAACACCATTTAGAAGTCCTGTCAGTTCACCGGTTACAGAAGAAAACAGATCTAAGGTCTGATTCAGCTGAGGAAGTACATTCTGATCCAGTGTAGAACGGAAGGTATGAAGACTGTCGATGCTGTCAGAAGCAATTCCGGCAATCTCTTTTCGGGAAGTAGATGCAGTTGAAATAGCATCTGAAATACCTTTGTTTCCGGCAGTCAAAGAATTTACCAATTCCTGATTACTCTGATTTTGTGCTTGAAGTTTTTGGATACTTTCCGTAATCTTGTCAGGTAAGAAAGAGCTGAGTTCTTCCAAATCAGCTAAAATCTTTCCGTTTAACTCGGTGACAGAATTTGCGGCATCTAAAGCATTGCCAATAGAGTTATTGACAGATTGAGCTTTGGATTCCAGACTGTCAAGTCCTGAAGAGATGGAACTGCTTGCTTGTCCAAGGAGATTTTCACCTTGTGAAACAGAACTAGAGAGAGCGGAAGAAAAATCTCCAGCTGCACTTCTGGCGTCCTTTAGGATTGAGATAGAGTTTTCAAGTGCGGAAGCACCTGATGTCGCTGAATTTTTTAAAGATTCTGAAGTCTTGGCAGCGTTTGCAATGGAAGACTGCGCACTGGCAGTGTCAGAAGAAAAGGTCAGAAGAATCTTTTCGTAGGACGCAAGGTTGTTCTCAGTCTTATTGAGCATTGCAATTACATTGGAATTTACTGTCCCAAGTGTGTTGGACAGCTTTCCGGCAGATTCTTTAAGTATGGAGGAGACAGACTCCGATGCCACAGCGGAAAATGTACTGTTTATCTCTTCCTGAATCGTGCTGGCACCACTACTTGTTATTTTTGGTGCGATCGCATTTACTTTTTCGTTGATATAATAGTCTAGTTCCGGAGTTTTTAAATTTCCGGATAAGATACTAAGCAGAGAACTGCTGAAATCTTTCGGGATTACAATGGCAGCATAGTATTTGCCTGATTTAACCCCGTCTACTGCTTTTTTCTCGGAGGTAAACACCCAGCCGAGTTGTTTGTTTTCTTTCAGATTATCTAAGATTTCCTGTCCGGCATTAATTGTGATATCTTGATCAGTTGCCTGCGTGTCATTGTTGGCGACTGCGATTTTGATACCGGATGTATTGCCATATGGATCGATATTGGCTGCAATATTGAACCATGCATAGAGCGATGGCAGCAGGCAGACGCCTATTGTGACAAGAATTGCGGCCCGATTATGCATAAGTCTTGATAAGTCGCGTCGGAAAATTCGAAATGATTTTTTCATAAAATACAAGCCTCTTTTCTAAAAATATTCTAGTAAATAGATACCATGTTGATTTTTTTAACAAAAAGTATTATATTAATGAAAAAATCGATTTACAACCATTAATAGTTAAGGGAAATGTTGAATTATAGACAGATATGAAAAAAAATGTTGGGATACATATAAAATTATATAAAATAAGGAAAGGAAAGAAGAAAATGGATCGCAGAGTCAGAAAGACAAAAAGCCAGTTGAGAGCCGGACTGGCACAGTTGATGAGGGAGAAGAGTATTCGAGAAATTACGGTGAAAGAGTTGGTTGATAAAGTGGATATTAATCGTTCAACCTTTTATCTCCATTATTCTGATATTCCAGGAATGCTCAAAGAGATAGAAGATGAGATTTTAGAAGAGATGGGGAGAGCAATTCAGGAGCATCCGATTGAGGAAGGAGAAAAAAGTATTTATTTTTTTATGCAGGATATGTTCCGGGTGCTGGCAGCAAACAGGGAAATTGGCTGTGCGCTTGTGGGGCCTCACGGGGATATTGCGTTTGTGAGCCGAATTGAAAACTTTTTGGAACAATATAGTCGGCATGTGCGAGGAGATATGCTGCCTGAGCAGCTTGCTGAGATGAAGTATTTTTACTCATTTTGCTGGAATGGATGTCTGGGATTTGTGAAAACATGGCTGGAAGAAGGCGAGGATAAATCTCCGGAAGATGCGGCAAAATTAATGTTTCAGATGGTGACCAGTTCCATGCGTGCATTTTTTGACAACGTAGGTGGGAAAACATTAACCGAAAATATTTAGAGAACATGCATAAAAACAGAAAGATAAAACTGTGTAAAATCAATAAAAATAAAAAAGGGTATGGACAAATAGGGAGCGTACTGTTATCCTAGTTACAGATATTAAGTTTGTTATTACGTGAGGGTAAGCAAGACTGTTTATAATACTTTAGAGAGCGGTATTATAAGCAGTTTTTTTATTCTATAGGAGGGAGCACGCAGATTGAAGATTCTTAGAGTTTTGAACACAAACTCCGTTGTGACAATCGATGAAAAGAAAAGAGAAGTGATTATCACAGGTCCCGGGATTGGGTTTAAAAAGAAAAAAGGTGAGTGTATAGACGATACTCTGATTGATAAGATATATTGCCTGGAAGATCATGACAAGAATCACACATTACAGGAAATTGTTAAGGCGATATCGGAACGATATCTTGAAATTGTAGGAAAAGTAGTGCAGGCAGCAAAAACGGAGTACCATCTGAAGATAAATGAAGTGTTGTATATCACACTGACAGACCATATTAATTCGGTGATTGAAAGACATGCCGAAGGTATTCATCTAAAGAATATGATAAAGATGGATATTCAGAAATTCTATCCGAAAGAATATGAACTGGGAGAAAGAACTGTAAAGTGGATACAGGAAGAAACAGGAATTTCACTGGAAAATGATGAGGCGGCTTTTATTGCTATGCATATTGTTTCATCAGAGATGGAGAGTAGTGACACACCGGTTGTGAGAAAGATTGTAGAATTGATAAATGCGATTATGCAGATTATCAGAATTCATTTCAAAATAGAGTTTGATGAAACTTCAGTCTCTTATCAGAGATTTCTCACACATTTAAAATTCTTTTCAGCAAGAATTTTTAGTGGAAAAACATATAAAGATAGTATGCATGAGATTTATGATGTTATGGTAGAACAGAATGCATACGCATATAAAGGTGTGGAGAAAGTGTCCACGCTGATCAAAAAACAATATGATTATACGTTGAGTATTGACGAACAATTATATTTGTTGATTCATATAAAACGAATACTAGATGAACAATAGAATAGAATTATTAAGTTTGTTATTATTCAGTTAAGCAAGACTTGATCATAAAAAGAGGCTATCCCGGGAAATGGCGTCTTTTTGTGGTCGAGTCTTTTTTATATTAAAATCAATAAGCAATGAAGAGAGGGAAAAAAGTATGGATTACGAAAGCGTAGCAAAGAAAATTTTACAACGTGTAGGTGGAGCAGAAAATGTTACCGGACTGGTACACTGCATGACCAGACTTCGTTTTAATTTGAAAGACGAGTCCATCGTAGATGATGAGGCGGTCAAAAAGACAAAAGGTGTTATGGGGGTTATGAAGAAAGGAGGACAATATCAGATCATCATAGGAAATGATGTGGGATATGTCTATGAAGAATTGAACAAATTGGGGAAATTTTCAAATCAAGTACCGAAAAAGAAGGAAAACAGCACTGAGAAGAAAAATATTTTAACCATGTTAATGGATACGATTTCAGGAATTATGACTCCTGTCATTCCGGCGATTATCGGAGCTGCGATGATCAAAGTGCTCTTGACATTGCTGCCAATGATTGGAGTGCTAAATACAAGTGGAGATACATATCAACTCTTAACTGTGATAGGAGATGGTGCATTCTTCTTCATGCCGGTTCTCATTGCAGTGTCTGCATCTAAAAAATTTGGCACGAATGTATATTATGCGGCAAGTATTGCATTGATTATGCTGCATCCTAATTTCATCAGTATGATGACAACCGCGCACGATGCAAATGAGACAATTCGATTTTTAGGCCTTATACCTGTGACATACGCAACCTATTCTTATTCGGTCATTCCGATTATTTTAGCAGTGTGGTCACTGAAATATGTAGAAAAATTTGTGGATAAAATCACACCGGTCATTACGAAAAACTTTTTAAAACCAATGCTTGTCGTATTGATAGAGGCGCCGATTGCATTGATCATATTAGGACCACTTGGTGCTATTTGCGGAAATGTTTTATCGGATGTGGTTTATTTCATTCATGATAAATTAGGCTTTATTGCGGTCGGACTCGTTGCAGGTATTTATCCGTTTGTAGTCATGGCGGGAATGCATCATGCATTTACACCGATTAAACTTGGCATGATCGCAACAACAGGATATGAGAATTTTATTTGTATTGGAGAACTTTGTTCCAATATGGCACAGGGAGCGGCATCGCTTGCAGTTGCCATCAAAAGTAAAAATAAAGATTTTAAACAGATTGCAGGTTCCTCAGCATTTTCAGCACTTCTTGCGGGAATTACAGAGCCGGCTCTTTACGGAGTAACATTGCGATTGAAACGGCCAATGCTTGGAGCATGTATCGGGGCTGTGGCAGGTGGTTTGTTTGGAGGATTCTTCCAACTGAAATGCTTTGGAATTGCCACACCTGCGATTGTAACGATTGTTCAATATGTGGAAGAAAGCCGTCCGATGAGTCTTTTGATTGCAGCGCTCACAATCTTGATCACAGTGATAGTTGCATTTATTGCTACTATGCTAATCGGGTTTGAAGATGTTGTAGATGAAGATGACGAAGAAGAGTATTTTGAGGAAGTAAAAGAAGAACCAGAGTTGACAGATGGCGAAGAGATTACAGTCTTAAACCCATTAGCAGGAGAAATTGTTTCGTTAAATCAGGTGAAGGATGCAACTTTTTCACAGGAAATCTTAGGAAAAGGGGTTGCGGTGGTTCCGGCTGAAGGTGTTGTATATGCGCCATTTGACGGTAAAGTAGATATGATGTTTGAAACTGGTCATGCAGTAGGTTTAACGAGTGATAAAGGTGTGGAGCTGCTGATCCATGTTGGTATCGATACTGTTAACTTAAAAGGTCAGTATTTTCATCCGATGAAAAAGACAGGCGATGAGGTAAAAAAAGGAGATGTGCTTCTTACTTTTGAAAAGGAGAAAATAGAGCAGGAGTATGATCTTATGACACCGGTGATTATTTCAAATACAAACCGATATCAAGAAATAAAAGCTGTAAAAACAGGAAAAGCAAACGTGTTAGATTCAATTTTGACAATCAGATAGTAAGTGTGAGAGGAGAAAAATGATGGAACAGATCGAAAAAACAGCATTTCCAAAAGACTTTTTATGGGGAAGCGCCTCAGCAGCATATCAGATTGAGGGGGCATATGCGGAAGATGGAAAAGGAATGACAAACTGGGATGAGTTTGTCAGAATTCCGGGGAAGACATACAAAGAGACGACAGGCGATGTTGCGGTTGATCATTATCACCGCTATAAAGAAGATATCAGGCTGATGGCGGAGATGGGATTGAAAACATACCGGTTTTCCATTTCGTGGGCGAGAATTTTCCCAAAAGGAAAAGGCGAGATCAATGAGAAAGGGATTGCTTTTTATGGGGATGTGATTGATGAGTGCCTGAAAAATCACATTGAGCCAATGGTGACAATCTTTCACTGGGATTTGCCACAGGCGCTTGTGGATTCCTATGGCGGATGGGAGAGCGCGGAAATTATTGACGATTATGTAACCTATGCAAAGACATTGTTCCAAAACTGGGGAGACAAGGTAAAATATTGGATTACATTAAATGAACAGAATATTTTCACTTCACTTGGCTGGCTGACAGCGCAACATCCGCCGGGAAAATTTGACGATCAGAAGATGTTTTATCAAGTAAATCATCACGCTTTTATGGCGCATGCAAAAGCGGTTCTTGCTTATCGCGAGCTGGGATACAAAGGTGAGATCGGAGCAAGCTTTGCATACACACCTTCTTATGCGCTGGATTGTAAGCCGATCAATGCAATGGCAAAAAGCAATTATGATGATTTGAAAAATTATTGGTGGATGGATGTCTATGCATATGGACGATATCCGAAAGCGGCAATGACCTATTTGAAGAAAAAGAAAATTGCGCCTCAAATGCAAAGCGGTGATGAAGAAATTTTGAAAGAAGCTGCAAAAGAGATCACTTTTATGGGTGTAAATTATTACCAGAGCTGCGTATGTGAATACAATCCATTAGATGGTGTTACGCCGTATGGAACAATGAACACAACAGGGAAAAAAGGAACTGCACAGGAAATCGGAATTCCCGGAATTTATAAAAATCCGGCGAATCCGTATCTTATGACAACAGACTGGGATTGGAGCATTGATCCGAAAGGACTTCAATTTTGCTGTCGCGAAATCACGAGCCGCTATGCGCTGCCGATTATCATATCCGAAAATGGATTGGGGGCATTTGACAAATTAGAGGAGGATGGCGCAGTTCATGACGTATATCGTGTTGAGTATCTGAAAGAGCATTTGAAAGCACTGGGTGAGGCGATCGAAGAAGGGTGTGAAGTGTTAGCATATTGTACATGGTCATTTACAGATTTGCTAAGTTGGCTGAACGGATATCAGAAACGATATGGATTTGTATATGTGGATCGCAACGAAGAAGGAGGAACGTTGAATCGCTATAAAAAAGACAGCTATTACTGGTATAAAGATGTGATTTCCACAAATGGTGAAAATCTATATAAATAAAAGAAAACTTCTTGACAATAATAAATTAGCGTGGTAAAGTACTAATAAATAAACCGATGAGGAAGAGTAAGTATCTTCAGTGTTTGCTTCACAGAGAACTGCAGATGGTGGGAGTGCAGTAAGATGTAGCTGTAGAGAATGGGCTTCCGAGGGCGAGCTGAACGGCAAAGATTTACAGTAGGTGAGCCGGAGACAGTACTCCGTTAACAAAGTTCGCATATGTCAGTATGCATAAGTGGGTATATAGTGAAAGATATACCAAGCCGGGTGGCACCGCAGGAGTTGAATTATGTACTCTTGTCCCTGCAATAGATATTGTATGGGACGAGAGTTTTTTGTTATATAGAATTTCTTGTCCCGCAGATTTCATATTGAAAAGGAGATAAACACAATGAGCGAACGAAAAATCCCTTATAAAATCTATCTGGAAGAAAGTGAGATGCCAAAGACATGGTACAATATGCGTGCAGATATGAAGAACAAACCGGCGCCGCTTTTGAATCCGGAGACGTTGCAGCCGATGACAGAAGAAGAACTCTCGGTTGTGTTCTGCAAAGAGCTGGTGGAACAAGAATTGGACAACGATAACAGATACATTGAGATTCCGCAGGAGATACAGGATTTTTATAAGATGTACCGTCCGGCGCCGCTTGTAAGAGCATATTGTCTGGAAGAAAAACTGCAGACTCCTGCAAAGATTTACTATAAATTTGAAGGAAATAATACGAGCGGAAGTCACAAATTGAATTCCGCCATTGCGCAGGCGTATTATGCGAAGAAACAAGGATTGAAAGGTGTTACGACCGAGACAGGAGCAGGACAGTGGGGAACAGCACTTTCGATGGCGTGTTCTTACCTCGGCTTAGACTGTAAAGTATTCATGGTGAAATGTTCTTATGAGCAGAAACCGTTCCGGCGAGAAGTGATGCGCACCTACGGCGCGAGCGTGACACCGTCACCGTCGATGGAGACGGAGGTTGGACGCAAGATTCTTGCAGAACATCCGGGAACGACAGGAAGTCTTGGATGTGCGATTTCGGAGGCTGTGGAAGTTGCAGTGGGAAGTGAAGGGTATCGTTACGTGCTTGGAAGTGTTCTGAATCAGGTTGTACTGCATCAGTCAGTCATCGGTGTAGAAGCAAAACTTGCAATGGATAAATATGGTGTTACTCCGGATATTATTATCGGATGTGCCGGAGGGGGATCGAATCTTGGTGGATTGATCTCTCCGTTTATGGGAGAAAAATTAAGAGGAGAAAAAGATTATCATTTCATTGCAGTGGAGCCGGCGTCTTGCCCGAGTCTTACAAGAGGTGTATTTGCATATGATTTCTGTGACACCGGTATGGTGTGTCCGTTGGCGAAGATGTACACACTGGGAAGTGGATTTATTCCGTCGGCAAATCATGCGGGAGGACTTCGTTATCACGGAATGAGTCCGGTGCTGTCACAGCTTTATGCGGATGGATATATGGAAGCAAGATCGGTAGAACAGACAGCTGTATTTGAAGCGGCGGAGCAGTTTGCGAGAGTGGAAGGAATCCTGCCGGCGCCAGAGAGCAGTCACGCGATCAAAGTTGCAATTGATGAAGCGCTTAAATGCAAAGAGACAGGAGAGGAAAAGACGATTTTGTTCGGACTTACCGGAACCGGATATTTTGATATGTATGCGTATGAAAAATTCCATGATGGAAAGATGTCAGATTACATTCCGACAGATGCGGATCTGCAAACAGGATTTGATGGCATTCCAAATATTTCTTTATAAAATCAATAGCCTTTATCTGAGTGAAATATCTTAGATAAAGGCTATTTTTCAGTGTCTTCAGAATCTTCAAATGTGATTTTGACGATATTTTCAATTGGAACCTCCAAGATTCGACACAGCGATTCGATTGTGTGAAGGGTTACATTTCTGTTATGCTTTAAAGAGTCAAGGGTGCCTTTGGAAAAGTTATACTCTTTCAGTAAGCGGTAAGTAGTAAAATTTTTTTCTTCTAAAGTTTTCCAAAGCGGGCTAAAATCAATCATATAAAATCACCTTTCTTAATATCATTATATTTAGTAAAAATGTGCTTGGATATACCCGATATATAGGGTATAATATGTGGAAAAAAAGTAGATATTATGGTATAATATGCAAAACAAGGGAGGACGCTATGAATAGATTAATGGACAAAAAGGCAAAAACAGTATTTTTAATTACATTATGTTCCGCAATGCTGATTGTTCATGCGTTTGCAAGGTTTGGCACTTCGTTTTTTAAAACGGAGATGTCAAGAACACAGGATGAATTGGAGGAGATGGCGGAGTCTGGTATTCGTGAAACAAAGGAAAAGTATGCAGGTATGATATCTTCTCTGAAGACGTTGGCAGTTGCATTCAACGGTTTTTCCTCTATATATGATGAGTCAATTTATAAGCAATTAATCTTTTTTAAAGACATGACTTTTTTTGATCACATTGTGATCGCGGATATAGATGGAAATACAGTGGATTCAGATGGAAATAAGACGAATATTAAAGAACGAGAGTATTTTCAAAAAGCAATAAACGGAGAAACTGTTATTTCAGAGATAATGGATTCTCGAATCATACCAGATAAAGAGATTCAGGTCATTGCGGTTCCGATTGAAAGTGAGAACGTGGTGACAGGAATTTTGTTTGGAATATTAGATACTGGTACATTAAACCAGGAGATAGGGGATTTGTATCTGAACCATATCTATATACAGATTGTAGATTCCGAAGGAAATTATATTACGAGATTTAAGTCAGAAGATGCGATTATGAATCATGCGAATGTTTGGGACGATCTCGAAGAGTTCGAATATCAGACCGGAAGTCTTGAAGAATTGAAGGAAGACATTTCGAATGAAAAAGAGGGGCATTTCACTTTTCGAAAAGGAGAGGAGGAACGAGTCTCATATTATGCACCACTAGGTGTAAACAATTATTATATTTTTGCCACAACAAACAGTAAATATCTAAAAGAGCATATCAGTAATATTAATCTGAAAGTATTGGGAATGGCAACGGAGATGACGGCGGCATTTTTAATCTTGATTTTGGGGTTATATTGGTACAATGGAAAAGTGCGCAAGGCGATTTTGCAGTCGCATGAAGAGGTGCTGAGCAGTGAGGAGATGATGCGTATTGCGATCAGTCAATCCAAACAGACCGTGTTTGAGTACAGTGTAAAGACTAAAGAACTGCATGCGAAAGTCGGAGAGCAGAATCCGCTGTTTCAGAAAACATGCCTCTCCAATGTCCCGGAATCTATTTTGGAAAGAAACGTGATTGACGAAGAATCTGCTGATAACTTAAAAGAGACGTTTGAGCTGATCAAAAGAAAGGAATTGTGTGAAACAGAAATCAAAGTCTTATATCATGGAGAGGTGCAGTGGTTCCGGATGATTATGAAGAATTTATACGATGAGAAACATCAGATTGTGAATACAGTGGGAATTCTGGAAAATATCAGTGAGAAGAAATATCAGGAGGAGCTATTGGAAGAAAAACAGCAGATTCAGGATGCACTGAATGCAGATGCATTTTTGCGATGTAAAATAGATCTTGAGACAGAGATGGTTGTGGAAGTCGATGGGAAAATTTTGAAAGAGCAGATCCCTTATCAGCAGTATTTGAAAGAAAATATTTTATCTGTGACAGGAAAGGAAGACTGGAAGAATGTAATCTGTCAATCTTCAAAAGAATATTTGATCGACGAGTATCAAAAAGGTCAGGATGTTATTGAAATCCAGTTTCAGATGCAGTATCAGGGAACGGAAAGATGGGTATCCTGCATGATTTATCTTATGACAGACAATTGCAGGAATGGTCATATCCAGGCGCTGATGATTTTAAACGATATCGACAAACGCAAGCGTGAAGAATTGCGTCTGAAAGAAAGAGCAGAACGAGATGGCTTGACAGGACTTTACAATGCGACTACTATGAAGATGAAAGCAGATAATTTTTTGCAGTCACTGTGGGCATTGGAAGGAAATCATATCTTTATGCTGATGGATTTGGATTGTTTTAAACAGATCAATGATACGTTCGGACATCAGTATGGAGATCAGGTATTGAAAGATGTGTCACAGACATTGACGAAAACATTTCGACATAATGATCTGATAGGAAGAATGGGCGGAGATGAATTTGCGATTATGATTTTGAATGTTTCTGATTTTTCAGTGATAGAACATACTGTACAGCAATTGTTAAAGGAATTGCACAAATCATATGAGCAGAATGGAAAGACGGTTGAGGTATCGGCATCTTTGGGCATTGTGACTGCCCCTGAACATGGAACGACGTTTGAAGAATTGTATCAGAAGTCGGATCAGATGTTATATGAAGTGAAAAGAAGTGTGAAAAACGGATATCGGTTGTATCAGGAGAAGGAATCAGAACATGAAACAGATTTTAATTGTAGATGATGATGTCAGCATCGGAGATATGCTGGAGGAGATATTAACAAAAGAGGGGTATGGCGTAAGCCGTGCGTATTCGGGGACGGGAGTGTTTTCATTCATATTATTTTTGAAAAAGAACAACTTCCTGCTTATGAATAGCTATTAAAATAACTAATGGATAAGGTGTTTGTCAATCATTGACAATGTATCTAAATATTTCCTATAATGATATGCGGCAGTATCGGCAGAGCACCGGTGCGAGACGAGTGAGAGGAGAACTATAGGAATGAAAACAGATAAGAAATATGCATCTGTCTTTGAATTGAATGGAATGCCGAAGTTTTCACAGGCATTTCCGCTTGCACTGCAGCATGTAGTGGCAATGATTGTTGGATGTGTAACCCCTGCGATCGTGATTGCAGGAGTGGCAGGATTAGAAGGAAACGATAAGGTTATTTTTGTGCAGGCAGCGTTGTTTATTGCTGCAATTTCCACATTGATTCAGTTGTTTCCGCTTGGAGGAAAGATTGGTTCCGGTCTTCCGGTCATCATGGGAGTCAGCTTTGCGTATCTACCAAGTATGCAGGCAATCGCAGGAAATTTTGATATTGCGACTATTTTAGGAGCGCAGTTGATCGGCGGTATTGTGGCTGTGTTTGTCGGAATTTTTGTAAAGAAATTGAGAGTGTTGTTTCCGCCGTTGATTACGGGAACGGTTGTGTTTACGATTGGTCTGTCATTGTATCCGACTGCTGTCAAATATATGGCAGGAGGAGCATCTTCACCGAATTATGGTGCATGGCAGAACTGGCTTGTTGGATTTATCACACTGGCAGTTGTAATTGCGCTGAACCATTTTGCAAAAGGAATTTTGAAACTTGCATCTATTTTGATTGGTATGATTGTCGGATATATTGTGTCAGGATTCTTTGGCATGATTGATTTTTCAGCGGTAGGTTCGGCAGGAATGTTCCAAATCCCGCAGCCGATGTATTTCGGAATGAAATTTGAGGTATCTGCAATCGTTACGATGGTATTACTTTTCGTGATCAACTCTGTGCAGGCAATCGGAGATTTTTCAGCGACGACAGGCGGTGGACTTGACCGTGAGCCGACCGATAAAGAGCTGTCGGGCGGTATTGTGGCATATGGTATCACAAATATTTTCGGATCGTTCTTTGGAGGACTTCCGACAGCTACTTTCAGCCAAAATGTGGGAATTGTTGCAACTACAAAGGTTGTGAACCGCATGGTGCTTGGACTGGCGGCAGTGATTATTCTGCTTGCAGGGTTCGTCCCGAAATTCTCAGCGCTGTTGACAACGATTCCGCAGTGTGTACTCGGAGGTGCAACGATTTCGGTATTCGCATCGATTGCAATGACAGGTATCAAGCTTGTCGTACAGCAGCCACTTACATACCGCAGCACTTCAATCATTGGTCTTGCAGTCGCACTTGGAATGGGGATCACACAGTGTTCAGATGCACTTGCAAGTTTCCCGGCATGGGTGACAACGGTATTTGGAAAATCACCGGTTGTTGTTACAACAATCGTGGCAATTTTGCTCAATTTGATTCTTCCAAAAGATAAAAAACAATAATAAAAATGGGTTAGATTCCGTTCGAAAAAATGATTTTTCGGACGGAATTTTTTTGTTCATAACATAAAAATACGTGGTATAATAGAACACTAAGATTTAAGAAATTGAGAAAACAGATAAGGAAATGGATGACAACATGAGTATAGATGGAACATTATTTTTAGAACAATTGACAGAAAAATTAAAATATCGGATAGAGGAACTGGATGTAGTCATTTCAGAAGGACAGAAAGATGTCGAGAGTATGCATGAATACTACTGGGAGAATTATACTGAGATGGACGAGTATGGGTATGAGAACTATGACAACCAGCAGGCATTGCTGCGGCAGGTGAATGCGAATCAGGACAAGCTTTTGTTAAAGCACCGATTTGAAAAAATGTTGGATTCGCCATTCTTTGGGAGAGTTGATTTTATCTATGACGGGGAAGATGAGGCGGAGTCGTTCTATATCGGGATTGGCAATTTTGCAGAGCGCACAGGGAGTGTGCCGCTTGTGTATGATTGGAGAGCGCCCGTGAGCGGACTGTTTTATGATTTTGATCAGGGCCCGGCATCTTATGAAGCTCCACTTGGGACGATTGAGGGTGAGATTGTGTCAAAGTGGCAGTATAAGATTCGAAATGGAAAGATGATCTATGGATTTGAGAGTGATGTGAAGATCGATGATGAGATTTTAAAGCAAGAGCTTGGAAGTAATGGGGATGTGCAGTTAAAAAATATTGTGCGGACAATCCAAAAAGAGCAGAATGCAATTATCCGAAATACAAAAGACAAGATTCTCATCATTCAGGGGGCAGCAGGAAGTGGGAAAACTTCGGTGGCACTTCACCGGATCGCATATCTGTTATACCACGACAGAGAACATTTGAAATCTTCAAATATTTTGATTCTTTCTCCGAATAGTGTGTTTGCAGATTATATCTCGCACATTCTGCCGGAACTTGGAGAGGAAAATATACAGGAGATGAGTTTTGATCTGTTTGCATATAAAGAACTCAAACATGTAGTCTCTGATTGTGAGGATAGATACCATCAGATTGAACGGCAGTTAAAGTGGATGACAGACGAGGAAGAAGAGAGGTACAGACAGAAGCAGTCAGCAGAATTTATCGGTCAGACAGAAGGATTTTTGGCGGGGCTGGAAGATGAATTGATGGATTTTTCCGAGATAGAATGGAAAGGGTTAAAAAAGACAGAGCAGGAGCTGATTGAGCTGTTTTATTTTAAGTTTCAAGATGTGCCTCTATTGTCGCGTATGGATGCGGTGATGGAATATGTGATTGATGAGTATGAGACACTCTATGACCGGACAGTGTCGGAAGAAGAATGTGAGATACTCAAAAACCGATTTATGGGGATGTATGTGACAAGAGATCTTTATGAGATTTATAATTGGCTGCTTGAGGAGGCAGGGTATCCAACCCTTCCGGAAAGGTCTTACGAGAAACGAACCCTTCCGTATGAAGATGTATATCCGATGCTGTATTTGAAATATCGTCTGCAGCAGAAAACGTCAAGGCAAAAGATCAAACATCTGGTCATCGATGAGATGCAGGATTATTCTTATCTGCAATATTATATTCTGAAACAGCTGTTTTCTTGTAATATGACGATTCTTGGGGACAGAGCGCAGACGATGGACGACAGAGAACAGGACGTGCTGACATTTTTGCCGGGCATATTTGGGAAACAGGTAAAGAAAATTGTGATGAACAAAAGCTATCGAAATACGATGGAGATTGCAGCATATGCAGGAGCAATTACCGGAATTCAGGATCTGGAGTTGTTTGAACGGCATGGAAAAGAAGTGACCGAAGCAGTTTTTGAAAGGAAAGAGGATGCGCTGGATGCATTGGAACAGGAACTGCGCCTTGCGGAAGATGCGTTTGAGACTGCCGCTGTACTTACATTTACTGAGGAGGAGGCAAAAGCAGTCTATGAGGAACTGAAGCATCGTGGGAGAGAGGCTGCCTATATTGACAGGGACAGCTCTACTTTTCGAAAAGGGCTGACGGTGACAACCTTTTACCTTGCAAAAGGGTTGGAATTCGATCAGGTATTTGCTGTCTGTCCTGGCAGAGAGGATGCACTTGCAAAGCAGGCGAGATATATCTGTGCGACGAGGGCGCTGCATGAACTTTATATGTATGAGATCAAATAAGCAGGAAGGAGAGACATGCGATGAAAAATGGTATTTTAAAAGAACAGGACTATCAGGAACAGATGGAACATGTTGTAGAGCCGTATTTGCATTCTAAAGAGCGGGAGCTGTGGCTTGAAAGAGAGCACGGGAAACAGATTTATGTAAGGTGTTATCAGGCAAAGAAGGCGAGAGGAGTTGTTTTAATCTCGCATGGATTTACGGAGACGAGCGAGAAGTACAAGGAGTTGATCTACTATTTTCTGAGAGGCGGATATCATGTGTATATACCGGAGCACTGTGGGCATGGACGCAGTTATCGTCTGGTGGAGGATCCGTCGCTTGTACATGTGGATTCTTACAAGCGGTATGTGGCAGATCTTTTATTTGTGGCAAGGACAGCGAAAAAAGAGCATAAAAATCTAAAACTATATCTGTTCGGGCATTCTATGGGAGGCGGTATTGCAGCAGCCGCAGTGGCAGCGAAGCCGAAATTATTCGAAAGACTGGTCCTGTCTTCGCCTATGATACGTCCTTTGAGCGGGAAAGTACCGTGGCATGATGCGCGAACGATTGCGACAGCTTTTTGTAAAGCAGGGCAGGCAAAGCGGTATGTGGCAGGACAGAAGCCTTACAGTGGACCGAGAAGGTTTGAAAATAGTTCGTCCACCTCAAGAGTTCGCTATGAATATTATCGGGCAAAGAAAGAGAAGGAGCCGTTGTTTCAGATGAATGCGGCATCGTATGGCTGGCTTCATGCGGCAGCATGTCTGAACAGGGATCTTCAAAGAGATGGAGTCAGACGGATTCGAATACCGGTTATCTTATTTCAGTCAGAACATGATCATTTGGTATCGAAAAAGGAACAGGTACGGTTTATATTAAAATTGAACCAAAATGGAAATACATATGCAAAGCTTGTGCGGGTACCTGGGACAAGACATGAGATATGGGGAGCAGATGAGAAGATTTTAAGAGGATATCTTGGAATGATCTTCCGGTTTTTATCGGGACAAAAATAAAACAGACAAAGGAGAATATATGGAAAATCAGGAAAAACAACATAAACGGCGAGTGCGTTATAAAGGCACCCACCCAAGAAGTTATAAAGAAAAGTATAAAGAGCTGAATCCGGAAAAATATCCGGAGACCGTTGAAAAAGTAATCGGAAAGGGCGGGACTCCCGCCGGGATGCATATTTCTATCTGTGTAAAAGAAATTTTGGATTTTTTCCAGATAGAACCGGGACAGAAAGGGTTGGATGCAACCCTTGGATATGGCGGTCACACATTGGAAATGTTAAAATGTCTCAAAGGTGAAGGGCATCTGTATGCGCTCGACATTGATCCGATTGAGTCGGTGAAGACAAAAGAACGTTTGAAGAACCTTGGATACGGAGAAGAGATGCTTTCTATCCGTCATTTGAATTTTGCCGACATTGATCAGGTTGTCGAAGAAGCCGGACCGTTTGACTTTATTCTTGCAGATCTCGGAGTATCGTCCATGCAGATTGACAATCCGGATAGAGGATTTACATACAAAAGCGAAGGATCTTTGGATCTGCGTCTGAATCCGGAAAAGGGAGAATCTGCCGCAGAACGCTTAAAAAATGTGACGGAAGACGAATTGGAAGGAATGCTTGTGGAGAATTCGGATGAACCATATGCGGCAGAGATTGCACAGCAGGTTATGAAAAAACTCAGACAGGGAGAAATGATTGACACGACAACTAAATTGTATGAGACGATAGAGGAGGCGCTTTCGTTCATTCCGGAGAAAGAACGGAAAGAGGCAGTGAAAAAGTCATGCCAGAGAACTTTTCAGGCACTTCGAATCGATGTAAATAGTGAGTTTGAAGTGTTGTATGCATTGATGGAAAAGCTCCCAAGCGCTCTGAAAAGTGGTGGTAAAGTGGCGATTTTAACATTCCATTCCGGGGAAGACAGAATTGTGAAGAAGGCATTCAAAGAGTGGAAAAAGGCCGGTGTTTACAGTGAGATTGCAAATGATGTCATCCGACCGTCTGCAAAGGAATGTGTCCGTAACAGCCGGGCGAAATCAACGAAGATGAGATGGGCGATCAAGGCATAAGAAGCAGGAAAGACAGATGGGGATTATTAAAACAATTGTGGCAGTGTGATAAAACGAAGCTTTTTTGCTCATAATAGCATTATGATCAGAAAAGAGAGGAAATCCTATGAAAACATTTCAGCAATTATACGAAGATTTGCTGCGGCAAAAAGTTTCGGTGGAGGAGCCGCTGCCGAAGGAATATGATCCAAAGCATCTGGATTGTCTTTTGTATCCGGAAGAATACGCCCCTGTTATTTCGACGGATACATGCGCAGATTGTTTCGAGAGAGCATGCCAGAAAAGCTGCATATTTGATGCGATTGAGACAGGAAAAGAAGGAGAGCTTTTTATCAATCCGTCACGTTGTGAGGGGTGCGCAGCCTGCATAGACGCATGTAAATCCAATCATCTTGCAGCAAGTAAAGATGTGCTTCCGGCGATGAGAGCGGTGCGAAATGCAAGTGGTCCTGTTTATCTGATGATTGCTCCGGCATTTTCCGGACAGTTTCGCGGGCATGTGACGGCGGGAAAATTAAGAAGTGCGTGCAAAGCGCTTGGATTTACCGGAATGGTGGAGGTGGCATTGTTTGCAGATATTCTGACACTGAAAGAAGCGCTGGAGTTTGAACGACATGTCAGAGAGCCGGGCGATTTTCAGCTCACAAGCTGTTGCTGTCCGGTTTGGATCGCAATGATCCGAAAGAGGTATCACGAATTATTACCGCATGTTCCAGGGGCAGTCTCTCCGATGGTTGCCTGCGGACGGTTTTTGAAGCGAATCCATCCGGATGCGGTGACGATATTTGCAGGTCCTTGTCTTGCAAAGAAAAAAGAGGCAAAAGAGCCTGATATTGCTGATGCGGTGGATTATGTGCTCACCTTTCAGGAAATGCAGGATATATTTGATGCGGCAGAGATTTCTTTGGAAGAACTTCCTGAGGAGGAAAAAGAACATGCTTCGAAAGCAGGCAGGCTGTATGCTCGTACAGGCGGAGTGAGTCAGGCAGTGGAGGAGATGGTGCGGCAGCTTTCGCCGGATGGAAAGATCGGTGTTCGCTGTGAACAGGCGAATGGAACAAAAGAGTGTATGGAGATGATGAGGCGCATTCAAAATAAAGAGACAGATGCGAATTTTTTTGAGGGGATGGGATGCGTTGGCGGCTGTGTGGGAGGTCCGAAAGCAATCATAGACAGTGAAAAAGGGAAGCGGTATGTGGACGAGTATGCAAAAAACTCAATCTACCAGACGCCGCTTGAAAATCCTTATGTACGAAAGCTGCTAGAGGAGCTTGGATTTGAAACCGTGGAAGAACTTTTGGAGGACAACACGCTGCTGACCAGAGAATTTTAGCGGCGTTAGTAGCGAAAAAGCCTGTTTTATTGTATAATACTAGCGTCGGCATACACTAAATGGTGAAAAATAGAAAGGACACGTTATGAAATATACAATACCACATTATTTTGAACAATTTCGCTGTACAGCAGCAGAATGTGTGGATACCTGCTGTGCAGGATGGGCGATTATGATTGATGAGAAATCATTAGAAAAATATAAAAATACAGAGGGGGCTTTGGGAAACCGCCTTCACAATTCAATCGACTGGGAGGAAGGAAGTTTCCAACAGTATGAGAAAAGATGTGCATTCTTGAATGAAGAAAATCTCTGTGATCTGCATTTGGAGGGCGGCGAGGAGATGTTGTGTGACACGTGCAGAAATTATCCGAGACATATGGAGGAGTTTGACGGTCTGCGGGAAGGCTCTCTGTCGCTGTCTTGTATTGAGGCGGCGAAGATTATTTTAGGATGTAAGGATCCGGTTCAGTTTATTACGATGGAAGATGACACCGAGGATGAAGAAGATGAAGAGTTTGATTTTCTGTTATTTACAAAATTGATGGATGCACGAGAGGCAATTCTTAAGATGCTGCAGAACAGGGAAGTTGATATCTGTGTACGTATGGGAATGGTCTTAAATCTTTCAAAAGAGATCCAGATTGCGGTGGATCATGGAGAATTATTCCAGATTGATGAGTTGTTGAAAGATTTCGGAGAGATGGATTCTTTGCTTGAAATGCAAAAACAGATCGGGGAAGATCCAATGGGCGAGAATGAATATTGCAGTGAGATGCGCAAGATGTTCCGCACATTTTCCAAGTTGGAAGTGCTGAAGGAAGATTGGCCGGAGTATGTAAGAAAGGCGGAAAGGCTTCTGTTTGGAGAAGGACAGCGGGAATATCTAGAAAGGCGTAAGGCATTCCACAAAGCGATTGGATTAAAAAGTGCTTCCTACGATGTGTGGTCGTGTCTGCTGGAGCAATTGATGGTATACTTTGTGTTTACTTATTTCTGCGGAGCGGTCTATGATGATCACATTCTTGGAAAGATGCAGACAGCTGTGGTCAGTACTATATTGATTCAGGAATTGGCGCAGGCAGTTTGGCAGGAAAAACAGGAGGCGTTTACGTTTATGGATTTTGTAGATGTGGCGCACCGTTACTCCAGAGAGATTGAACATTCTGATATTAATCTGCTGAGGCTTGAAAAACTGTTTGACAGGCTGCCGCTGTTTCAGCCAAAACAATTGATTCGCATTTTATCTGTATAAGGAGAGGGTATATGAGACTGATACATACAGCAGACTGGCATCTCGGAAAACATATTGAAGGTCACAGCCGGTTGGAGGAACAAGAACTGTTTTTAGAGGATTTTGTGAATATCGTGAAAGAAAGAGATGCAGATGTTGTTCTGATTGCCGGCGATATCTATGATTCCTCGAATCCACCGGCGAAAGCGGAACAGTTGTTTTATGATACACTGAAAAAGATTTCAGACGGAGGCAGAAGACTTACGATTGTGATTGCGGGCAATCATGATAACCCGGAGCGTCTTGTGTCGGCGACACCGCTTGCGATGGAGCATGGAATCATCATGGTGGGAACACCAAAGACGGTGATTCCAAAAGGGCAGTATGGAAGCTGGAAGGTCTGCAGAAGTGGAGAAGGATACATTAAGATTGAGAGAAAATCTGAGCAAGCGGTCGTTTTGACCGTGCCGTTTCCAAGTGAGAAAAGGCTGGAAGAGGTACTTCATTCGGAGATGGAATCGGAAGAAATACAATTGGAAACGTATAATGAGAGGCTGAGGTGTCTGTTTGACAGACTGGCAGATCAGTTTGAAGAAGAGACGGTCAATATCATCGTCTCTCATTTGTTTGTAATGGATAGTTTGGAAGAAGGTTCTGAAAGAAGCATACAGCTTGGAGGAAGTTATCTGGCAGATCCGGATATTTTTCCGAAGCTTGCAGATTATGTGGCACTTGGGCATATTCACAGACCGCAAAGTGTTCCGGGACACCCGAATATTCGCTACTCCGGTTCACCGATCGAGTATCGGAAAGGAGAAGAACGTTACCCAAAACAAGTGCTGTGTGTGGATATCAGAAAGGGCGAACCGGTTAAAGTTGAGCCGATCGAATTAAAACAGTACAAACCAATCGAGGTGTGGAGATGCACGAGTATATCGGAGGCAATCATGGTCTGTGAGGAGAACCGGGACAAGAACTGCTGGGTGTACTTGGAAATTGAGACAGAGCGCGCCATTTTGGAAGATGAGATCAAGAAGATGAAGCAGACGAAAAAGGATATCCTGGAAATCCACCCGATCTTGCGGGAAAAAGACACGGAAGAGGCAGAGACATCGTGGAAGGATCGTCCGTTTCCGGAAGTGTTTGCAGAATTTTACAGACGGGAACGTGGTGTGGAGATGTCTGAAGAGACGCGGGATATGCTGCTGAAACTATGTGAAGAGGAGGAGCCGCATGAGACCGATTAAATTAAAGATCAAAGGGCTGAACAGTTTTGTGGAGGAGCAGACAATTGATTTTGAAAAACTGACGAAACAAGGCTTTTTTGGAATTTTTGGTCCTACGGGAAGTGGGAAATCCACAATTTTAGATGGAATGATTCTTGCACTTTACGGAATGAAGGCAATGTCACGGGGAACGAATGAGTTTGTCAATAAAAATTGCAAGAGTGCGCTGGTGAGTTATGAATTTCAGATTACTGCGGCGCAGGTAAAGCGTTACCGGGTGGAGCGTGAGTTTAAAGCAGGTGAAAAAGGGACAAAATCCGGAAAATGCAGACTTTTGGATGTGACAGATGGAGAGACTGTATTAGAAGAATCTGTGACAGGTGTGGATCGTGCATGTGTGGAGATTATCGGTCTGACTGCAGATGACTTTATGCGGACGGTTGTTTTGCCACAAGGGAAATTCAGTGAATTTTTAAAGGTGAGTGGAAAAGACCGAAGAGAAATCTTAGAGCGCCTCTTTCGTTTGGAGGAGTATGGTGTGCGTCTGGAGGAGCGCATCGCCTCTGCAATCAAAAAAGAGCAGTCAGAGCACACAAGACTCTGCGGACAGGCGGAGGTCTACGGAGACTGTAGTGAGGAAGAGCTAAGAGATGCACGGGAGCGAAAAGATAACTATCAGACGGAGATTGAGTTGCTTGAAAAGGCATTGCGGGAACGTTGTAAAGAGGCAGAAATTTATAAAGAAATATGGAATCTTCAAGAAGAACAGCAGTTATTAAAGCAGAAAGAGAAAATGCTTTTTGAAAAGGAACAAATCATTGAAGAGAAAAAAAGGAGCCTGACGCTGTCTGATAAAGCAGGGCATGTCATGCCTATTCTTCGTTCGGTGACTGAACTGGAAGACAAAGAAACAGAACTTTTGCAGAAATTGGAACAAGAGACGGCGCGGTATGAAAAACGGAAAGAAGATGTCAAAGTAAGAAAGAAACATTTTTCCAAGCTGGAGACAGAAAAAGAGTCAAAAGAGTCAGGACTTCTCTCCTCGATTGAGCGGGCAAAAGAAGCGCTAAAGGATTATCGGGAACTGCCGCAATTGCAAAAAGAGCAGAACTGCAGCGAAGCATTGTGGAATGAGAGCAGAACACAGGAGCAATCGCTCAAAGAAAAGGTACAAAAGACCCAGCTGAAAAAAGAGTCACAGACAGAAGAATTGCGAAAAACAGAAGAAATGCTGAGCCGGCGTATGATCACAAGTGAATACAGGGAGGCGTTGGAACAGTTTACGCTGCGCTACAATGAACTGACCGGCATTTTGAGGGAGCGAAAGGAAAAAGAGCAGAAGACAGACCAGAAGAAAGTGCAGTTGCAGGTACAAAAGCAGGAGATTGTCGCACTGAAAGAAAAGATGACGGTTCTCGAAAAGCAGCTGGAACTTTGGAAAGAAGAGGAAGCCGAGTTCAATAAAGATATGGAGCAGACTCAGATTTTGAATCTGAGGAAAAAACTCAAAAGAGGAGAGCCTTGTCCGGTCTGTGGTTCTCGTCATTTTGTATATGAAGAAAATGACGGTGGGGAAGAAAAAGGACAGGAAAGCGTTGACTTAGAAAAACTAGAGACATTAAGAAAGCAAATTGAGAACCGGGAGAGCGTTTATAAAGCAGCCGAGCAGGAATATCAAGTGAAGCAGAGCCTTCTCCTTGCAGCACAGGAAGAATACAAGGAGCTTGAGGAAAAAACAGCGGCGATTGCAAAGGAGATGGAAGAGAAAAAAGATTCTTTGCAGGAAGAGCTTTTAGCATATGGTATTCAAAGTTTGAAAGCAGAAAGAGAGCGTGTGCGAAATCTGGATCAGGAAAGAGAAAGACTGGAAATTGAGCGAAATCGCATATATAGACAGCAAACAGAAGTTGAGCAGATATTAGGTAGAGCTCAGGAGGAATGGAAAAATAAGGAGCAACAGACAAGACAATTGGAGATTCTGCTTATCCCGCTAAAAGAAAAAGTGACACAAAAGCAAGAGCAGATTCGGGCAAAGATTGGGACAGAGACGAATCCGGAAGTTTATTTGCAGACACTGGAAGACAGCCTTTCGAACCTGCGCAAGATATACCAGGAGGCAAAGCGCAAAAAAGAAGAGGCGGAGAATTTACTGAAACAAAGTGAAGAAGTATGGCAGATTTTGCAGGGCACAAAGACAGGTAATGAAGAGGCATTGAAAAATGCCCGCACATATCTGGAAGAGGAACTAAAACAGCAAGGATTTTTGAACCGGGAAGAAGTGAGAAAGGCATTGTTAAGTAAAGAATGTCAGGAAAGATATCGGGAAGAGATTGAGGAATATGTGCGACAGCTGCAGCAGACACAGGCACAGATTGAGAATGTCGAAAAGCGTCTGGCTGGAAGAAAGATAGAAAAAGTGATTTACGAGGAAGCAGTAACAAACTGTGAGATGCTGGATCGTGAAAAAAGGGAGAAAGAGGAGATACTGATTGCGACAAGACAGGAGATTAAAAGAATGGAGGAACACTTAAAACAGCAGTCTGAAATTCGAAAAGTGATCTCAGAGATTGAACACCGTCTTGCGATTTTGGAAGACTTAAGAAGTGTGACAAGAGGGAAACGATTTGTAGAGTTTTTGGCGACAGAACGCCTGCGATATATTTCTAAAAGCGCATCCAAACGGTTGTATGAGATCACAAATGGCAATTATGAGCTGGAGATTAATGAGGATGGAGAATTTATCATTCGGGACAATAAGAACGGAGGCGTACGCAGACAGACTGCCACATTATCAGGAGGTGAGACTTTTGTCACTTCCCTGGCATTGGCGCTTGCGCTGTCGGCGGAGATTCAGTTAAAAGGGACAGCTCCGCTTGAATTGTTCTTTTTGGATGAAGGTTTTGGCTCATTGGATGATATGCTGCTTGATATCGTGATGGAGTCTTTGGAAAAGATACATAATGACCACTTAAAAGTGGGGATTATTTCCCATGTGGAATCCGTAAAAGCACGAGTGCCAATTAGACTGATGGTGACTCCTGCTGAGACCGGAGTCAGTGGAAGCAGGGTAAATATTGAATATTCATAATCCGTACTGCTTGGACATACAGTAGTAAAACAGCCGATCATAGCTGTGAGAAATCAAAATGCGAGGAGGAAATGTATGTTTGAGCAAAAGTCGGCAAAGGAGACGATTCTAGAGCTGCATAGCAGTGCGGGCAATGGATTAAGCGAGGCGGAAGCAAGAAAAAGACTGGAACAAAATGGGAAAAATGAACTGAAAGAAGGAAAGAAAAAATCTGTGGCGGAAGCATTTTTTGAGCAGTTGAACGATCCGCTGATCTATGTACTGCTTGTGGCGGTAATTATTTCGTTGCTGCTTCACGAAGTAAGTGATGCGATGATCATTCTTGTTGTAGTCACAGTAAATGCAGTTGTCGGCGTCATTCAGGAAGGAAAAGCGCAAAAAGCTTTGGAAGCGCTCAAAGGGCTCACGATTCCAAAAGCTATCGTAAAACGTGAAGGAAGAAAAAGGGAGGTTTTATCCTCAGAACTGGTTGTGGGTGATATTGTATACTTGGATGCGGGAAGGCAGATTCCGGCGGATCTTCGTCTGCTGGAAACCGTCAGCATGAAGGTGGAAGAGTCTGCATTAACAGGGGAGTCACTTCCGGTGGAAAAGGATGCTTTGTTTCAGGCAAATCAAACATGTCCGGTCGGTGACCGGAAAAACATGGCATATATGTCTACTGTGGTCACATATGGAAGAGGAACAGGGATTGTCACTGCAGTAGGAATGGATACAGAGATTGGGAAAATCGCAGCGATGATTGACGAGGCTCCGCAGGAACTTACGCCGCTTCAAAAAAGGCTTGGGGATCTTGGAAAGCTGCTGAGTATTGTGGCTGTGGTTCTTTGTGCGGCTTTGTTTGCGATTGCTGTGATACAGAAGCGAGATATAGCGGATATGCTTATTACAGCGATATCGCTCGCCGTGGCAGCAGTGCCGGAAGGTCTTCCGGCTGTGGTGACAATCGTGCTGGCGCTGAGTGTCTCAAAGATGGTAAAGGTCCATACGATTGTGCGAAAGCTTCCTTCCGTGGAGACGCTGGGGGCAGTCGGTGTTGTCTGCTCGGACAAGACCGGAACGCTGACACAGAATAAGATGTCAGTCACAGCATGCTATGTAGATCAGCATATGTGTGATGCAGGCGAAGCAGATGCAAGAAAAAACCGTGAATTTTTGGAGTGCTGTGTGTTGTGTAATGATGCGGCGGTTTCTGAGACAGAGCGAATTGGCGATCCAACCGAACTGGCATTAGTAGATTTTGCAGAAGCACATCATTTGAATCGAAAAGAACTTCAGACAGACATGCCAAGAATCGATGAGGTATCCTTTGATTCCAAACGGAAAATGATGACGACACTTCATCAAAGCCGACATGGAAAGATTTCTTATACAAAAGGGGCGGCAGACCGGGTGATTTCCAAATGTACACATATTCTGATCAACCAGAAACGGATACCGCTTACCGACATACATAAGAGGCAGATCATGATCGCAATGGAAGAGATGTCGGCGCAGGCGCTTCGGGTTTTGGCTATTGCCATGTGCCCGAATGTGACGATGCCAAAAGAGGAGGGGCTTACATTTCTTGGTCTTACGGGAATGATAGACCCGGCGCGACCGGAGGCAAAAGAGGCGGTTCGCACGTTTCGGGAGGCATCGGTAGATACAATCATGATCACAGGAGACCATGTTGATACAGCATTTGCCATTGCAAAGCAACTTGGAATTGCGAACAAAATGAGTGAGTGTATGACGGGAGAAGAATTAGAGCGGTTGTCTGCCGGTGAATTGCAAAGAAAACTAAGACAGACAAAAGTGTTTGCCCGTGTGGCACCGGAACATAAGGTGCAGATCATAAAAGGCTTAAAAGCTTCCGGGAAGATTGTGGCAATGACAGGGGACGGGGTCAATGATGCACCGTCTCTGAAAGCGGCAGATATCGGCATTGCCATGGGAGAGACAGGAACAGATGTGGCGAAGAATGCATCCGATATGATTTTGACTGACGATAATTTTGCGACAATCGAAAAGGCGATTGAAGAGGGAAGAGGAATCTATGAAAATATCCGGAAATCCATTTTGTTTTTGCTGTCTTCCAACTTTGGAGAGATTATCACCATGTTTCTGTCTATTTTGTGCGGACTTGCGTCTCCGTTAAAGGCAAGCCATATTTTATGGATTAATCTGATCACGGATTCGCTGCCGGCATTGGCTTTGGGCGTTGATGAAAACGATAAAAAGAGTTTGATGAGAAGACCTCCGAGAAAGGTGCAGGAAAGTTTGTTTGCAAACGGAGGACTTTCTTGCACATTGTTTTATGGAGTGCTGATTGCAGGAATCAGTCTGACTGCATTTTTAAAGCTGCCACTGGAAGTGCTGACTGAAAGAAACGCAGTTGTAAGCTTAGAAAACCTGATAATTGTACTGAAATCTCCGGAAATCTTAAATCGGGCACAGACATATGCGTTTACCGTGCTCGGCTTATCACAGCTTTTTCATGCAGTCGGAATGCGGGATGTGCATAAGTCTGTATTTTGTATGGATCATAGTGCAAACAAATTGATGATAGCTGCATTTTTCGCAGGGTTTGGGCTTCAGATACTGGTGACGGAGATCCCTTATATGGTGGAGATTTTTGGAACGGCAGCTTTGACGATGGGAGAGTGGATTCAGCTTATTATTTTGTCCGCATTTCCGCTTATCGCACATGAAATTATGGTGCTGTTTTCAGTGGGGACAGTATTTGACCACCGCAGAGAAAATGTGGTATCCTATTAGAAAATAAAGAGATGTTTATTAAAAAAGGAGGGTAAAGTACCTATGAAAAAAGAAGATGTAAAGTATGGCGCGTACGTTCAGATTTTGAAAGAGGAGCTGGTCCCGGCAATGGGGTGTACAGAGCCGATTGCACTTGCATATGCCGCGGCGAAAGCAAGAGAAATACTGGGGAGTATTCCGGATAAGGTTGTGATTGAAGCAAGTGGAAGTATCATCAAAAATGTAAAAAGCGTCATTGTGCCAAACACAAATCATCTGAAAGGAATTCCGGCGGCTGCCACAGCGGGAATTATTGCGGGAAGAGCGGAGAAAGAACTGGAAGTGATTGCACAGGTGACAGAGTCAGAGATTGAGCAGATGAAACAGTTTTTGCAGACGGCGGATATCAAAGTTGTACATGCAGACAATGGAATTACATTTGATATCATCGTG
This sequence comes from Coprococcus phoceensis, assembly GCF_900104635.1. Lineage (NCBI taxonomy): Bacteria > Bacillati > Bacillota > Clostridia > Lachnospirales > Lachnospiraceae > Coprococcus > Coprococcus phoceensis. The sequence goes on along the minus strand of NZ_FNWC01000007.1, from coordinate 1,723,817 downwards.
TCAGTTTACAAAGGAAGCTCTTATGCGAAAGTCAGAATTGCGAATTATCACACGAATATTGTGCTGATGGAAAAAGATGGAGAAGTGCTCTATGAAATAGCGGTCGAGGGAGAAAAGGAAGAGGGATTGACAGATCGAAATCTTTTGAATATGAAAGATATCTGGGATTTTGCGATGACTGTAGATGTGAAAGATATAAAAGAGACGTTAGACAGACAGATTGCATATAATACGGCAATTGCGGAGGAAGGCCTGAGAGGAGATTACGGCGCCAACATTGGAAGTGTGCTTTTGGATACGTATGGAGATGACATTCGTACAAGAGCAAAGGCAAAGGCGGCGGCAGGCTCTGATGCAAGAATGAACGGATGTGAACTTCCGGTGATCATCAATTCAGGAAGCGGCAATCAGGGAATGACTTCATCTATTCCTGTCATTGAATATGCCAAAGAGTTCGATGCGGATGAAGATACCTTGTACCGTGCGCTTGCTTTGTCAAATCTTGTTACAATCCACCAAAAGACAGGAATCGGACGTCTTTCTGCATACTGTGGAGCAGTCAGCGCAGGAGCAGGAGCAGGTGCGGGAATTGCATATCTCTGTGGAGGAGGTTATGAAGAAGTGATTCACACAGTTGTCAATGCACTTGCAATTGTCTCTGGGATTGTCTGTGACGGTGCGAAGGCGTCTTGCGCAGCGAAGATTGCATCTGCGGTGGATGCCGGGATTTTAGGCTATAATATGTATAAACGAGGACAACAGTTCTATGGCGGTGACGGAATTGTCACAAGAGGAGTGGAGGAGACGATTCAGAATGTGGGACGTCTCGGAAAACAGGGAATGAAAGAGACCAACGAAGAAATCATCAAAATCATGGTTGGTGAATAGAATAAAGAATGAGAAAAGAAATGAAAAGGGGAAAGCGTTTATGAAAAAAATAGTTGGAAGCCTGCCTTTTAAACTTGTTCTTGGAGTTGTGATCGGCATTTTAGTCGGACAGGTGGCAAATGAAGGTGTTATGAATGTTGTGGTTACGATCAAGTATATTCTGAATCAGGTGATCAATTTCTGTGTTCCTTTGATCATCATCGGATTTATCGCTCCGTCTATTACAAAGCTTGGGAACAACGCGTCCAAAATGCTTGGTATAGCTCTGGTGCTGGCATATGTTTCGTCGCTTGGCGCAGCGTTGTTTTCGATGGCGGCAGGATATGGTCTGATTCCGCATTTGTCCATTGATGCAAATGTAGAGGGGTTAAAAGAGCTTCCGAAAATCGTATTCCAGCTTGATATTCCTCAGATTATGCCGGTTATGAGTGCGCTCGTATTTTCTGTGTTGATTGGACTTGCGGCGACATGGACAAAAGCAAAGACAATCACGACTGTTTTGGAGGAATTTCAAAAAATTGTGCTGGATATCGTCACAAAAATTGTCATTCCGATTCTTCCGATTTTTATCGGATTTACTTTCTGTGCATTGTCATATGAAGGAACGATTACAAAACAGCTTCCGGTATTTATTCAGGTTGTGCTGATTGTTATGATCGGTCATTTTATCTGGATGGCATTGTTGTATGTGCTGGCAGGGATTTATTCAGGAGAAAATCCGTGGACAGTTGTAAAAAACTATGGACCTGCATATATTACGGCGGTTGGAACAATGTCTTCGGCAGCGACGCTCGCAGTGGCGCTTCGCTGTGCAAAAAAATCAGAATCACTTCGTGATGACATGGTAGATTTCGGGGTTCCGCTGTTTGCCAATATCCACCTGTGTGGCTCGGTTCTGACAGAAGTTTTCTTTGTGATGACAGTGTCAAAAATCTTATATGGGAATATTCCGTCGTTTGGGATAATGCTGTTATTCTGTGTACTGCTTGGTGTATTTGCAATCGGAGCGCCGGGAGTTCCGGGAGGAACAGTGATGGCATCTCTTGGATTGATCACGGGAGTGCTTGGGTTTGACGAGACAGGAACGGCGCTGATGCTTACGATTTTTGCACTGCAGGACAGCTTTGGAACAGCCTGCAATGTAACCGGTGATGGAGCGCTGACATTGATGCTGACAGGATATGCGAAGAAACATCACGTAGAAAAACAGACCATTTCTGTTGATTTATAGGCTTGACAAGTGCAGTGAGACTTCCTATAATGTTCAGAGACGATAAGGGAGTAGTTGGCGTAATTACGTAGTATTGTCAACATACTGGCAGTTTGACTGTCTGGCATTACTTTAAATAATGAGACTTATCCGTAGATATAAGGCTACGGGTAGGTCTTTTTGTTTGGAGTAATTGCAAGGAAACGAAAAGGAGAAAAGGGAAATGGGTATTGTAGAATTATTTTTAATTGCGGTAGGATTGTCGATGGATGCATTTGCGGTTGCAGTCTGTAAGGGGCTGGCAATGAAAAAATGTACGTGGACGAAAGCGGGGATCGTAGGTCTGTATTTTGGAGTGTTTCAGGCTGGAATGCCGTTGATCGGATATGTTTTGGGCGTGCAGTTTAAAGACTTTATCACATCAATCGACCACTGGATTGCGTTCATCCTTCTTGGGATTATCGGATTTAATATGGTGCGAGAGTCAAGGGAAGAGGAATGCGAGACGGCGAGCGAAGCTTTGGATGTGAAGACGATGATAGGGCTTGCGGTTGCGACGAGCATTGATGCGTTGGCAGTCGGAGTGACATTTGCATTTCTTCAGGTGAAAATCGTGCCGGCAGTCAGCTTTATCGGAGTGACTACATTTATCATCTCGGTGGCAGGTGTGAAGATCGGGAATATCTTCGGGGCAAAGTACAAATCAAAAGCAGAGCTTGCAGGAGGGATCATTCTGATTCTGATGGGAGTCAAAATATTGTTGGAGCATTTGGGATTCTTGGGATAATCAGAATCCCTTTTCGTTGCGTTTTTTTAGAATATTTGTTATACTTTTAAAAGATTAAGAAGAGGTGAACAGAAAATGAAATGGAATAAATTTAGATTGAAAACAACGACAGAAAGCGAAGATATCGTCAGCAGTATGCTGATGGATCTTGGAATTCAGGGCATTGAGATTGAGGACAAGATTCCGTTGACACAGTCTGATAAAGAGCAGATGTTTGTGGATATCCTTCCGGAGATTGAAGCAGATGACGGTGTTGCGTACATTAGTTTTTATCTGGAAGAGGACGAGGACAAAGAAGAAGTTCTTGCGAATGTAAAAAAAGAATTGGAAGAGATGCGGGCATATACGAATGTGGGGGCGTGTACCATTGAAGAATCACAGACTGAAGATGTGGATTGGGTCAACAATTGGAAACAGTACTTCCACCAATTTTATGTGGATGATGTGCTCATCATTCCGTCGTGGGAAGAGGTGAAACCGGAGGATGAGGATAAGATGATCATTCACATCGATCCGGGGACTGCGTTTGGAACAGGAATGCATGAGACAACACAACTTTGTATCCGCCAGATCCGCAAATACGTGACACCGGATACGACAATTTTAGATGTAGGATGCGGAAGCGGGATTCTTGGAATGCTCGCCTTAAAATTCGGGGCAAAATATTCGGTTGGAACGGATTTGGATCCATGTGCTATCGATGCGACTTATGAGAACATGGAAGTAAACGGAATTACAAAAGATCAGTATGAGGTCATGATCGGAAATATCATCGATGACAAAGAGGTGCAGGACAAAGTCGGATATGAAAAATATGATATTGTCGTGGCGAATATTCTTGCAGATGTGTTAGTTCCGCTTACACCTGTTATCTTACATCAGTTAAAGACAGGCGGAATTTATATCACAAGTGGAATTATCGATGCAAAAGAAGAGACAGTCGTGGAGGCAGTGAAAGAAGCAGGACTTGAAGTTCTGGAAGTGACATATCAGGGCGAATGGGTATCCGTGACGGCAAGAAAAAATTAGGAGAATCATTATGCATCAGTTTTTTGTAACACCTATGCAGGTGAAAGAGGATCATATCTATATAGAAGGTCTGGATGTGAATCATATTAAAAATGTGCTCCGTATGAAAGTGGGCGAAGCGTTAAAAGTCAGTGACGGAAACAACCGAAAGTATCTCTGTGAGATTGAGTCAATGACGGCGCAACAGGTCTGTGTCCGGATTGTAGAAGAACAGCAGGTGGATACGGAGTTACCGTCAAAAATATATCTTTTTCAGGGACTTCCGAAAAGCGATAAGATGGAATTGATTGTACAAAAAGCGGTGGAACTTGGAGCGTATGAGATTATACCGGTCGCAACAAAACGTGCGGTTGTAAAGCTCGACGAGAAAAAGGCGTTAAAGAAAGTGGAGCGCTGGAGAGGAATTGCGGAAAGCGGAGCAAAGCAGTCCGGGCGCAACGTAATCCCGAAAGTGACAAATGTGATGTCTTATAAAGATGCTCTGACATATGCGAGGGGACTGGATATCCTTCTCATTCCGTATGAACTTGCAGAGGGAATGAAAGAGACAAAGCAGGTGATAGAGGAAATCAAAAGAGGACAATCCGTCGGTATTTTTATTGGACCGGAAGGTGGATTTGAGACACAGGAAGTAGAGGATGCCATTGCAAATGGAGCGAGAGCCATCACACTTGGCAAGCGGATTCTGAGAACGGAGACAGCAGGTCTTACGACACTGTCAATTTTGATGTATCACTTGGAAGAGTGATGACATAACTTATATAGTAAGAAAGAAAAACAGGAGAAGATCATGGAAGTTTATTTGGACAATTCTGCAACTACAAAATGTTATGAGAGTGTCAGAGAGATTGTAGGAAAAGTAATGTGTGAAGATTACGGCAATCCGTCTTCAATGCACAAAAAGGGAGTAGATGCAGAAAAATATATAAAAGAGTCAAAAGAGACATTGGCGAAGCTTTTAAAAGTGCAGGAGAAAGAGATTTACTTTACTTCCGGAGGGACAGAGAGTGACAATCTGGCTCTGATTGGTTGTGCAAGAGCCAATCACAGAGCGGGAAAACATCTGATCACATCTTCTATCGAACATCCGGCAATCTTAAATACGATGCATTATCTGGAGGAGGAAGAAGGATTTCGAGTGACATTCCTGCCGGTGGATAAGGATGGCAGAATCCGTTTGGATGCATTGAAAGAGGCGCTTTGCGAGGATACTATTCTCGTGTCTGTCATGTATGTGAATAATGAGGTTGGTTCCGTGCAGCCGATCGAGGAAGCAGTGCAGATTGTGAAGAATTATAATAAAAACATTCTGTTCCATGTGGATGCGGTTCAGGGATTTGGGAAATACCGTATTTTTCCAAAGAGAATCGGAGTGGATATGATGTCGGTGAGCGGACATAAAATCCACGGACCAAAAGGAATCGGAGCGCTTTACATCAATGAAAAAGTAAAGATTAAACCAATTGTATTTGGTGGCGAACAGCAGAAAAATGTCCGCTCCGGTACGGAGAATGTTCCGGGAATTGCCGGACTCGGCGCTGCGGCAAAAGAGATTTATACCAATCTGGAACAAAAAGTGGAGACGATGAGGTCGCTTAAGAACTACTTTATAGAAGGAATTGCAAAGATTGAGAACACGACGATTCACGGACGAACCGATGAGACAAGCGCGCCGCATATTGTCAGTGTGGGATTTGCGGGAATTCGAAGCGAGGTACTATTGCATACGTTGGAAGAGAAAGGAATTTATGTATCTTCCGGATCTGCATGTGCATCAAATCATCCGGCAATCAGCGGTGTACTAAAAGGAATTGGAGCGGGAACAGAATATTTGGACGCGACACTTCGATTTAGTTTTTCTGAATTTACAACAAAAGAAGAAATTGACTATACATTGGAAACACTATATAATTGTGTACCGATGCTTAGAAAGTATACAAGACACTAAGAAATGATGGAACAAGACAAAAGAGAGGAAAATAAACGTATGATGTTTCAGGCTTTTTTGATAAAATATGGAGAAATTGGAATCAAGGGAAAGAACCGTTATCTGTTTGAAGATGCATTGATCAGACAGATGAAGTTCTCCCTTCAGGATGTGGAAGGAGAATTTCACATTCACAAATCACAGGGCAGAATTTATGTAGACTGTGAAGGATATTATGACTATGAGGAGACGGTAGATGCACTGAAAAGAGTGTTTGGAATCGTTGGGATTTGTCCGGTTGTTCATGTGGAAGACAAAGGATTTGAGGAACTGAAAAGAGAAGTTGTAGATTACATGGATAAGATGTATCCGGATAAAAATACGACATTCAAAGTGGAAGCGAGACGTGGAAAGAAAAGCTATCCGAAGAATTCTATGGAGATTAACTGTGATTTGGGAGAAGCAATCTTAGATGCGTTTCCGGAGATTCGTGTCGATGTGCACAAACCAGCGATTAAATTAAATGTAGAGATTCGAGAGAAGATTTATATCTATTCTGAGATTATTCCAGGACCGGGAGGAATGCCGGTTGGAACAAACGGGAAAGCGATGTTGCTATTGTCAGGCGGTATAGACAGTCCGGTGGCAGGCTATATGGTATCAAAACGTGGAGTTGCGCTGGAGGCGACATATTTCCATGCACCGCCGTATACAAGTGAACGTGCAAAACAAAAAGTAGTAGATCTGGCAAAACTGGTATCAAAATATTCAGGACCGATCAAGCTGAATATTGTCAACTTTACAGATATTCAGTTGTATATTTATGAAAAGTGCCCGCATGATGAGCTGACGATTATTATGAGAAGATATATGATGCGAATCGCAGAGCATTTCGCAAAAGAGAGCGGATGTTTAGGGCTGATCACGGGAGAAAGTATTGGACAAGTGGCGAGTCAGACAATGCAGAGTCTTGCTGCGACAAACGATGTGTGCACTCTTCCGGTATATCGTCCGGTTATTGGATTTGATAAACAGGAAATTGTAGAAATTGCAGAAAAAATTGATACATTTGAGACTTCAATCTTACCGTTTGAAGACTGCTGTACAATTTTTGTCGCAAAACATCCGGTGACAAAACCGAACATTAATATCATTAGACGCTCAGAAGAAAATCTAGCGGAGAAGATTGATGAATTATTTGAGACTGCGATAAATACAGTGGAGACAATTGTTGTCAAACCTTAGATAAAATGCAGCAGTTCTGGCATGAAAGTTTGAAATAACGGAACTGCTGTAAAAAAAGATGCCCCGCCAAAGGCGGAGCATCTTTTCAATCCGATTATTATACTGTGTATGCAGATAATACTTCCATGATAGTATCTAAGTTAGCGTTATCAGCGTGAATGTTTAATGTGATCGGTTTGGATAAATCTAAGCTAAAGATTCCCATAATCGATTTTGCGTCGATAACATATCTTCCAGATACAAGATCAAAATCAGAATCAAATTTGCTGATATCATTTACAAATGATTTTACTTTGTCGATTGAATTTAAAGAAATATCTACTGTTTTCATTAGAAAAAACCTCCTTGAATTTTGTTTTGTTCTATGACTATCTTAAAATGGATGGACACAAAAGTCAAGAAATAAATTGCCAAAGAAAACCGTAACATTTTCGGCAGATTAAACATATATAGAGAGAAAGGAAAAGAATATGAAAAGAGCAGCATTACATAATTTGGGATGTAAAGTAAATGCATATGAGACGGAAGCGATGCAACAGCTTTTGGAAGAAAATGGATATGAGATTGTGCCGTTTAAAGAAGGCGCGGATGTGTATATTATCAATACATGCACAGTGACTAACATGGCGGACAGAAAGTCCCGTCAGATGCTCCATCGTGCAAAAAAGATGAATCCGGATGCAATTGTAGTTGCAGCTGGATGCTATGTGCAGGCAAAAGAAGCAAGCGGAGAAATTGACGAGAGTATTGATATCGTTATCGGAAATAATAAAAAGAAAGATCTGATTCAGATTCTGGATGGGTTTTATGAGAAAAAACAAGGTCAAAATAAGGCTGTAATTGATATTAATCATACACACGAATATGAGGAGATGCACTTGAATAAAACAGCAGAACATACGAGAGCATACATCAAAGTACAGGATGGCTGCAATCAGTTTTGTACCTACTGCATCATCCCGTTTGCAAGAGGAAGAGTGCGAAGCCGTGCAAAAGAAGATGTGGTTCGGGAAGTGACAGAACTTGCAGCAAACGGCTATCAGGAAGTTGTGCTGACTGGAATTCACTTGAGTTCTTATGGCGTGGATTTAGAGAATGAGAATTTACTTTCTCTGATTTTGGCTGTAAATGAGATTGAAGGTATTAAAAGAATTCGGCTTGGTTCATTGGAACCACGGATTATTACAGAGGATTTTGTGAAAACGATTTCGGGTCTTGAAAAGATGTGTCCGCATTTTCATCTTTCGCTGCAAAGCGGATGCGATGAGACCCTTCGCCGAATGAATCGAAGATATACTTCTGAGGAATATTATGAAAAGTGTATGCTGCTTCGCAAATATTTTGCGCATCCGGCTCTTACAACAGATGTGATTGTAGGATTTCCGGGGGAAACAGAAGAAGAATTTGAAAAATCAAAAGCCTTTATCGATAAAGTGGATTTTTATGAGACGCATATTTTTAAATATTCAAAGCGGGAAGGTACAAAAGCGGCAGTGATGGACAACCAGATTCCGGAGCAGATTAAAACAGCGCGCAGTAATGAACTTCTTGAGTTGGGTCAAAAAAAGAGAATAAAATACGAAGAACAGTTTGTAGGAACTACGGTAGAAGTTTTGATGGAAGAACAGATAAAAATCGACGGAGAAAACTATCAGGTCGGACATACAAAAGAGTATGTGAAAGTTGCATTAAAGACGGAAGCAAATTTGCAGAATAAGTTAGTAGATATCCAAATTGATAATCATTCACAAATTATTCATTGAATTTCACAGAAAATTATATTAAAATAGAAAGTGAAGTAAACAAAAGGACGTGAGCAAATGAGTGAATTAAGTAACACACAATTTTTTCAAGTGGGGAACGCACCACAAATTCAGGCAAAAGAGATTCTTGAAATTGTGTATAAAGCTCTGCGAGAAAAAGGGTACAATCCGGTGAATCAGATTGTTGGCTATATTATGTCTGGAGATCCTACTTATATTACGAGCCATAATGGAGCAAGAAGTCTGATCATGAAGATGGAACGAGATGAATTGGTAGAAGAGATGCTGAAGTCGTATATCGAGCATCATTCATGGGAATAAAATAGTTATGAGAGTGATGGGATTAGATTACGGCTCAAAGACCGTGGGAGTGGCGATAAGCGACCCGCTGGGAATTACAGCTCAGGGAATAGAGACAATTCATCGTAAAGCGGAGAACAAGTTACGTCAGACACTTGCTCGTATTGAAGAATTGGTGAAAGAATACGAAGTGGACAAACTTGTGCTTGGCTTTCCAAAGCATATGAATAATACAATAGGTGATCGTGCGGAAAAATCTTTGGAATTAAAAGCAATGCTGGAGAGACGGACAGGTCTTCCGGTTATTATGTGGGATGAACGTCTGACGACTTTGGAGGCAGAACGGACATTGATTGAAAGTAAAGTAAGACGCGAAGACCGGAAAAAATATGTGGATAAGATAGCGGCAGTTTTTATATTGCAGGGATATTTGGATTCGATTCGCATGAATCACGAATAGGATGAAAGAATTCTTAAGGAGAGTTTATGGAAAAAATTAAATTTGTGTTTGATGATACAAAAGATGAAGTGGAATTTTTTGTGTTGGAACAGACAAAAGTAAATGGAAATTCGTATATTTTAGTGACGGATTCCGAAGAAGATGAGGCGGAGTGCCTTATTTTAAAGGATACAAGTGCGGCAGAGGATGTGGAGAGTCTCTACGAAGTAGTAGAAGACGAGAACGAGCTTATGGGAGTGCTGAAAGTATTCGAGGAACTATTAGAAGATATTGATATTGATATGTAACAGATGGCTGCATTTTGAGGGGGCACTATGTCAATTAACCAGGAAGAGTTTAAAGAAATGTTAAAAGCCAAGGGATTGAAGGTGACGAATCAGAGACTGATTGTTTTAAAAGTATTGGATAAGCATCGGGATATCCATATGGCAGCAGAAGATATTTATAAGTTAGTAAAAGCGGAATGTCCGGATATCGGACTTGCTACAGTGTATAGAACGGTACAGTTGTTGTTGGAGATGCAATTGGTGGATCGGATCAATTTGGATGACGGTTGTGTACGGTATGAGATTGGGCATCGGGTAGATGGAGAATCAAAACATACACATCATCATTTGATTTGCAAAGATTGCGGAAAGGTGTTGTCATTTAACGATGATCTTTTAGAGGAGTTGGAAAATCACATAGAGAAAATGACGGGATTCCGTGTGTTAGACCACGAATTGAAATTCTATGGACAATGTAAGGACTGCGCCGAAAAAAGTGCAGAAAAAGTTACATAAAACACATGGAGGTGTAAATTTGAAAAAAGAAAGTAACTCAAAATTGAAAATTATTCCACTCGGCGGATTAGAGCAGATTGGAATGAATATTACTGCCTTTGAATATGAGGACAGTATTATAGTAGTGGATTGCGGATTGGCATTCCCGGAAGATGATATGCTTGGAATCGATCTTGTGATTCCGGATATCACTTATTTAAGAGACAATATTAAAAAAGTAAAAGGATTTGTTATCACACATGGACATGAGGATCATATTGGCTCTCTTCCGTATGTATTGAAGGATATGAATCTCCCGATTTATGCGACAAAGCTGACAATGGGGATTATTGAAAATAAATTAAAAGAGCATAATCTGCTTCGCAGTACAAGACGAAAAGTAGTGCGTCACGGACAGTCGATTAATTTAGGACAGTTTCGTATTGAATTTATCCGTACGAACCACAGTATTCAGGATGCGGCAGCGCTTGCAATTTATTCGCCGGCGGGAACTGTAGTACACACAGGTGACTTTAAGGTAGATTACACACCGGTATTTGGCGATGCCATTGATCTGCAGAGATTTGCAGAGATTGGTAAAAAAGGTGTTTTGGCGATGATGTCAGACAGTACGAATGCAGAGAGACCGGGATTTACGATGTCTGAGCGGACAGTTGGAAAGACATTTGATCAGATATTTGCGGAACACCGTAATACAAGAATTATTATTGCGACATTTGCGTCCAATGTAGACCGAGTACAGCAGATTATTAACTCTGCATATAAGTACGACAGAAAAGTAGTTGTGGAAGGACGCAGTATGGTCAATATTATCTCGACAGCGTCAGAGCTTGGATATCTTCACATTCCGGACAAGACATTAATCGAGATTGACCAGCTGAAAAATTATCCGGACGAAAAGACAGTTTTGATCACGACAGGAAGCCAGGGAGAGTCAATGGCTGCATTGTCACGTATGGCGGCAGACATTCATAAAAAAGTGACAATCAAGCCGGGAGATACCGTTATTTTCAGTTCTAATCCGATTCCGGGGAATGAAAAGGCAGTGTCACGTGTGATTAATGAATTATCACAGAAAGGGGCAGATGTCATTTTCCAGGATGCCCATGTATCAGGACATGCCTGTCAGGAAGAACTAAAGCTGATCTATTCCCTGTTAAAACCGAAATATGCAATTCCGGTACATGGAGAGTATCGTCATTTGAAAGCAAATGCAAAATTGGCAGAAAGCCTTGGTATTCCGAAAGAAAATATTTTCATCATGCATTCCGGAGACGTGCTTGCATTAGATGAAAAAGAGGCAAAGATTGTAGATAAAGTACACACCGGAGCAATTTTAGTCGACGGACTTGGCGTTGGAGATGTGGGAAATATCGTATTACGTGATCGTCAGCATCTGGCGGAAGATGGTATTTTAATCGTTGTTCTTACGTTAGAAAAGAGAACGAATCAGCTTCTTGCAGGACCGGATATTGTATCCAGAGGATTTGTGTATGTGAGAGAATCTGAGAGTCTGATGGAAGAGGCAAGACAAGTTCTTCAGGAAGCACTGGAGAAATGTCTGACGAACCGGAATGCAGACTGGAGCCGTATTAAGCTTGTGATACGTGATACCATGAATGAATTTATATGGAAGAGGACAAAGAGAAAACCTATGATTCTTCCGATTATTATGGATGTATAGAATTAGAGAGAAAGACGGGGAAAATGATTTCTCCGTCTTTGGTTTCGTTATGAATAGAGGAAGGTAAGGGACATGATAGTAGATGAACGTATGGTGACGTTTATTCATTCGCTGGAGACGGAAAACAGTGAGATACTGGAGACGATAGAGAAAGAAGCGCTCGATACTTATGTGCCGATTATCCGAAAGGAGATGCAGAGCTTTTTGAAAGTACTTTTGCAGATCAAAAAGCCGATGCGGATATTGGAGGTCGGAACAGCAGTTGGATTTTCCGCACTTTTGATGAGTGAATATGTTTCGGAAGATTGTAAGATTACAACAATCGAAAAATATGAAAAGCGGATTCCGATCGCCCGCGAGAACTTTAAAAGAGCAGGAAAAGAAGAACAGATCACACTGCTTGAGGGAGATGCACTGGAAATCTTAAAATCACTTGATGAGACGTATGATTTTATTTTTATGGATGCGGCGAAAGGGCAGTACATTTATTATATGCCGGAAGTGGTTCGTCTGTTGGAACATGGAGGTGTGCTGGTGTCAGACAATGTGCTGCAAGAAGGAGATATCATTGAGTCCCGGTTTGCGGTAGAACGCAGAAATCGCACGATCCACAGCAGAATGAGAGAATATTTATATGAATTGAAACACCATAAATTATTGGAAACTTCCATTATCCCATTGGGAGATGGAGTAGCACTTAGTACAAAGATAAGAGAGGAATAAAAAATGGCAAGACATCCTGAATTATTAATTCCGGCAAGCAGTCTGGAAGTATTGAAAACAGCAGTTATGTTTGGAGCCGATGCGGTATATATTGGAGGAGAGGCATTTGGACTTCGGGCAAAAGCAAAGAACTTTTCGATGGAAGATATGCGGGAGGGAATCGCATTTGCCCATGAGCATGATGTGAAAGTGTACGTGACTGCAAATATTTTAGCTCACAATGATGATTTGGAAGGCGTGAGGGAATATTTTCAAGAATTGAAAGAAATCAAACCGGACGCGCTCATTATCGCAGATCCTGCAATTTTTGAGATTGCGGGCGAGATTTGTCCGGAGATAGAGCGTCATATCAGCACGCAGGCGAATAACACAAATTACGGTACATTTAATTTTTGGCATAAGCTTGGCGCAACCCGTGTGGTTACAGCGAGAGAATTGTCTTTGGAGGAGATCAGAGAGATCCGTGCAAATATTCCGGATGATCTGGAGATTGAGACATTTGTACATGGTGCAATGTGTATTTCTTATTCAGGACGCTGCCTTCTGAGTAATTTTATGGTCGGAAGAGATGCGAACCGAGGAGCATGCACACATCCGTGTCGATGGAAATATTCAATCGTAGAGGAGACAAGACCGGGCGAAGTGATGCCGGTATTTGAAAATGAAAGAGGCACTTATATTTTTAACTCGAAAGATTTGTGCATGATCGAGCATATTCCGGAACTTTTAGAATCTGGAATTGACAGCCTGAAAATTGAAGGTCGTATGAAGACAGCGCTTTATGTGGCGACTGTTGCAAGGACATACCGTAAGGCAATTGACGATTATCAAAAAGATCCGAAACTTTACGAAGAGAATATGCCATGGTATTTGGAACAGATATCTAATTGCACATACCGTCAGTTTACTACCGGATTTTTCTTTGGAAAGCCGGATGAGACAACACAGATCTATGACAGCAATACCTATGTGAAGGAATATACCTATCTTGGTATTATCGGAGAAGAAAAAGAGGGAACCTATCGGATTGAACAGAGAAATAAATTCTCTGTCGGAGAGACGATCGAGGTGATGAAGCCAAATGGCGAGAACGTTGAAGTCACTGTAAAACGGATTCTCACAGAGGACGGAGAGGAGCAGGAAAGTGCACCGCATCCGAAACAGGTGTTGTATGTGGATTTGGGAATCAAAGTGGATGCATATGATATTTTAAGACGACGTGAACCATAAGAAATTGTGGCAGTTAGAACTGCGGGATTCTAAAAAAATTCCCGCAGTTTTTCTATTGCACTTTTTTCAATACGAGACACATAGGAACGAGAAATACCAAGCTGAGCGGCGATTTCCCGCTGTGTATATTCTTCCTCGTCGTAGAGACCGTATCGCATTTTCAAAACAAGCCGCTCGCGAGGTGAAAGTTCAGATTCAACTTTTGTGTAGAGCATTTTAATATCCTCTTTGAGAGCAACCTTTGTCTGTGCATCATCATCGTCAGCTTCTATGATGTCAAAAAGCTGTATTTCGTTTCCTTCACGGTCTGTGCCGATTGGTTCATAGAGAGAAATCTCTTTCGATACTTTCTTTTTGCTGCGCAGCATCATCAAGATCTCGTTTGCTATCCTCACCCCAATGAGTTTTTGAGCCGTCAGCGATTTCATCTTCATAATCCACATCACTGAACCGTTCCAACTCTTCTAAGTCGTCTTCTGTGCTGTCTGCTTCATTTGCTTGATAGGAAAGCGGCGGATATTCAATTTCATCATCCTGCACCCCGAAGAGGATAATATGGGCGTTGACACCGTCCCATACAACTTTGCGGACGAGTGTGCGGATCGCCGCACGTTTCTGTTCTACGGTCATTTCATCTATGCTTGTCTTGAAAACGGACAGCAGTTGCCGCATGACGTCAAATTCGATATCGCTGAAAGTGTGCTGGGAAGTCAGTGCTTCCAGTTCATGGATCCGGGTGTCTGTTTCCTCACATTTCTGATTCAGCTGTTCAATGCGTCGTGCCACCTGATTCCTAACCGTGCTGTCACCCAAATCGGCCAGGGAATCAACCAGACCTTCAATTTTCTTTTCCAGTTCTTCTTTCTCATGACCGATAGAAGCCAGCTGATCTTCATAGGCTGCACGGTTGCCGGTATAGAATTTCCGGCTTTGTTCCAGCTGGTCAATGAAGAAACCTTTGTCATCTTCCAGCAGCTTGATCTGCTCGATCACAGCCAGATCCAGTGTGTTCCCATTGGCATTTTTACTGTTGCACATTGAACGTTTGCTGCGCTCTTTTAATTTGCATACATAAGTGTATATCGGCTTCCCGTCAGCAGTTTTTCGCTTGCTGATCTTCGGATACATACGGCTGCCGCAGGTGCAGTATAAAAGACCGGTCAGGAGTGCTTCGTTATTCCGAGGCTTTCGGTATGCCTTACTTTTATTCCGATCCAGAGACTCCTGTACAGAAATCCAGACTTTGCCCGGAACAATGCCCTGATGCAGACCTACCGCAACAATCCATTCATCGGGCGGAAGATAGGTGACGGCTTTCCCTTTTTCCTGTTTGGTGCGGTTATATACCATCATGCCATGGACGCTGTCGAATTCATCTTTGGCAGAATTAAGATCTGCGTTCTCTTTTACAAAAAAGTTATATGCGTTTACATCCGCGATCATGTAAACCGGATTCTGTAAGATAGACTTGATTGAAAAACGGGTAAAGAGTTTATTGTTTTTTGTTTTAAGTCCCCGCTTTATTAATTCTGCTTCTACAGAAGTCAGAGAATCGTGTTCGATATACAGGCTGTAGATCAGACGGACAATTTCTGATTCTTCCGGTATCAGTTTCAGCTTGCAGGCCTTTTTTGCTTTCCCGTCTATGGTAACTTTCTGTACCGATTCTGAGGCATATCCTGTGGGAGTTGTTCCCCCAAGCCATCGTCCGGTTTTCGCCAGTTCATGCATATTATCTCTGATACGCTCGGCTATGGTTTCACGCTCCAGCTGGGAAAAAACAGAAGCTATATACATCATGGCCCGTCCCATGGGAGTTCCGGTATCAAACTGTTCTCGGATAGATATGAAAGCAATGTCCAGTCTTGACAATTCTTCAATAAGGCTGGAAAAGTCACTGATATTCCGGCTGATTCGGTCCAGGCGGTAGACAATGATCGCTTTGAACTTACGCTGCCTTGCAGCTTCCATCATTTTTTTAAAGTCCGGCCGGTTGAGATTGCCGCCGGAAAAGCCTTCATCCTCATACACTAAAATATGATCCTGTGGAATTTCAGTATAATGAGTTTGAATATATTCTTTACAGAGTTCTATCTGATTCCCGATACTTTCGCCTTTTCCGGTAAACTTTGATTTCCGGGAATAAATGGCAATGTACTTCTCATTTCCGTTCATGGTTTCCTCCATATTTTATGATATATGACATATAAAATTATAACATAAAGTATAAATTGGGTAAATAAAAGATCGTGCAAGATATATAAAGCTATTTTGTTACATTGCTGAGATTTGTTTTGATAAATTATGATTCTTTGTTATATGTGTCGTTTTTTTCTTTTCAATGCAAAAAAATAGTAATATAAGCTCACGTTTTTATTAAAAATACTATCATTATCTATTGAAAGTTGTTGACAATATACAAAAACGAATATATAATAATAGAAAATAAAAACATACAAAAGTAAACGAAAAGACAAGGAGGAACTGTATGAAAAAAGCGAAAAAAAGAATATGGATTAGTGCGATTATTGTGGCTGTGCTTGCATTGACGGCATGTGGAAGCAAAACAGAAAGCACCGATTTGGAAGAAACAAATACGAGTCAGGAAGAAAAAGTTGTAACAATGGCATATGATCAAACATGGAACAGCTTAAATCCTTATTCGTCTACGGGGGTGGTAGGTGATACAGTTTGTAACCAGATGTTTGATAATTTGGTTGCAGTAGGTGCACAAGGAGTTTTGTATCCACGGTTGGCAGAGTCGTGGGAAATGAGTGATGATTATATGACTATAACATTTCATTTGAATCCTGATGCAAAATGGCAGGACGGCGAGCCTGTAACTGCAGATGATGTGGTTTTTACTTGTAAGATGATAACAAAAGCAGAAATTACGACAAGCAGAAGACAGTTTTTTCAGAATATTGCGGGAACAGATGAAAGTGGGGTAGAGACATCTACAGATAGCGTTGAGGTAGAGAAGATTGATGATTTAACAGTGTCAATGAATTTGAAAAAAGCAATGTCAGATACTATGTTTTTGAAGCAGGCATCCTACTTTTTTGTTTTGCCGGAGCATATGTTGAATGATTTGGAACCGTCGGAATTTATGGAAGCAGATTTTTGGAACAATCCGGTTGGAAATGGTCCGTTTATGTTTGAAAGTACAGTGCCAGGAGAACGCGTGGTATATACTACAAATCCCGATTATTATCTTGGGGATATTGATTTTGACAAACTTGTGATCAGATGTATTTCATCTACCAATATTCTTGCATCGTTAATGAGCGGTGAAGTTGATTTAGTACCTGGAGGAAGAGTGTCGTTCCCGTTGGAAGATATTCCGATGGCTGAAGAACAGGATTATCTGACAGTGGAGTCTTTGGAGTCTCCTGGTCAGGTATGGATTATTGTCGATAATGAGAAGTTTGATAAAACCACACGCCAGGCATTTGATATGGCTATTAACAGAGAGGAAATGGTTGAAGAATTATTGGATGGAAAAGGAAAAATTAGAGAAGGAATGTATGCAAGTAATAATAAATACTATGATCCTGCCATTTCAGAAGTAAGTTTTAGTAATAAGTATGATCCAGAACAAGCGAAAAAGATTTTGGAAGAGAATAATTTTGATTTTTCTCAAGAATTACTTATTCTTTATGTTACTGGAGACAGTCTTCGTGAGCAGACTGCAACGTTATTTCAACGTGATATGGAGGAAATAGGAGTAAAGGTAAATGCTCAATCAGTAGATTTGTCGACAATGATGCAGATGATGCGTGATAAGGAAGCTGATTTTGCAATAATGAAAACTTCAAGTGATGGTGCTAATCCGTTGGAAAATCAGGACTTCTTTACAATAGGGGGGGTATATAACCTTGCACATGTAACAGATCCAACAGGTCAGGAATTATATAGCAAAATTGCAACGGCACTTACGGAAGAAGAAGAAAAGAAATATACGAGTGAACTGCAATTATGGCAGGCTGATGCGTCATGCTATTACTTTCTTTATGCACCGGACATAACGGTTATTTATAATAATAGACTCAGCAATATGAATACAAGCGACATGTCTTCGTCTGTATTTGATTATTGGAATTGGAAAGTTAAGTAAATATATTTGCCCTTATTATATGGATTCTGCATTTGGGGTAATATAGTGATGAAACGGCGTATTGTTGAATTAGTTTTACAAGAATACGCCGTTTTGATTTAAAAAGCTTGAAAACGATAATAAACAATTGTAAATGAAAGAAAATATTGACAAATTAAATAATAAACGATAATATATAAGTATAAAAATAATAAGACAGGAGGAGTCGAGAATTAATGGCGAAGTATATTGTTAAACGAATGTTGATTGCCATACTTACATTTCTAGGAATAACAGTGCTTGTGTATGTTTTGGCATCTTTGGCTCCGGGGAGTCCGGTGGAAATGATACTTGGAAGTACTAGTAATTTGACGGAAAGTGACGTGGAAAGGTTAGAGGCTCAGTTAGGACTGGATCAGCCGGTATATGTTCAGTATCTCATATGGTTGAAAAATGTACTCTCGGGTAACCTTGGGACGTCGTATAGAACAATGCGACCAGTAGCGGGAATGGTTGCTGAGAGAATAGGTCCGACATTAATGCTTACGGTTACAGCCCTTATTATTGCCCTTGTTATTGCAATCCCGTTAGGGATTATATCGGCATATAAACCTTATTCTGCATGGGATTATGGCTCGTCTGTATTTGCTTTTATTGGTGCGGCAACTCCTAATTTTTTTGCGGCTATGATTCTCATTTATGTGTTTAGCATAAAGGCTGGATGGTTGCCAACAAGTGGCATGTATGATGTGCAGGGACCACAAAATTTAGCGACATTGGTACACCATATTATTCTTCCGGTTATAACTCTGATGCTTCAATATGTAGGTGTTTATACGAGATATATGAGAAGCAGTATGCTGGAAGTGTTAAGTGATGACTACATAAGAACTGCTCGGGCAAAAGGACTGAGAGAAAAAACGGTGATTTTTAAACATGCTCTAAAAAATTCATTGATTCCATTAGTTACACAAGTAGGTTTATCACTTCCGGCTTTGATTGGAGGCACTATTATTACAGAACAGGTGTTTGGCTGGCCGGGGATGGGTACGTTAATGGTTCAGTCAATTAATTACAGGGATTATCCAACAATAATGGGAATTACTGTGTTGATTGCAGGATTTGTTCTGGTAGGAAATATTGTGATTGACTTGTTTTATAGTGTACTGGATCCAAGGGTGTCCAGGTGATTGGAGGTAGATAAAGTGCAGAAGAGTTCATATATGAAAGATGTAATAAAAAGATTTTGCACACACAGACTGGCTATGGCAGGCTTATGCGTGTTGTTGGTAGAATTAGTTTTACTCTTTCTTTTGCCATTACTTATGAAGTTGGAACCTTATGAAATTTACAGCGGATTTGGTTCCGCCCCTAGTAAAGAACATATATTAGGGACAGACAGCACAGGTCGGGACTTGTTTGCGAGATTAATTTATGGTGGAAGGACTTCTTTATTTGTTGGATTTTTTTCTGTATTGATCAGTTTTGCAATCGGAGTTCCTCTGGGAATGATAGCAGGGTTTTATCGCGGAATAGCGGAAACAGTTATAATGCGTATTGCTGATGTTTTTCTGTCATTTCCATCAATGGTATTTGTATTAGTACTTGTTTCAGTGATCGGTCCTTCAATAACATCGGCGACTGTTGTGATTGGTATAATGGGGTGGCCAGGATTTGCCAGGCAACTATATGGAAGCGTTATATCTGTCAGAGAAAAAGATTATATAGAAGGGGCGAGAGCTATTGGAACATCTAATTTTGTTATTATGTTTCGCTATATTTTGCCCAACGCTTTTGCTCCAATTATTATTGCGTTTACTTTTGGTATTGCAAATGCTGTTTTGCAGGAATCGGGACTTAGCTTTTTAGGAATGGGAGTACAGGTTCCAGAAGCATCTTGGGGGAATATGTTGTATGCAGCACAGTCAGTTTCTGTTATATCTTCTAAGCCATGGATGTGGCTTCCGCCAGGAATATGCCTGTTGATAACAATTTTGAGCATTAACTTGTTTGGAGATGGATTGAGAGATGCTTTGGACCCGAAAATGAAAATATAGTCAGATTTGGAGGAGTGAAGATGGAAAGCACCGTATTGAATGTCAATAATCTGAAAGTAGGTTTCTGGTCAGATAAAGAACTGTTTTATGCCGTACAAGACGTCAGCTTTTCCTTACAGCGAGGAAAAACTTTAGGAATTGTTGGAGAAAGTGGATGCGGAAAAAGTGTAACTTGTTTATCGATGTTGAAACTGCTTTCTGAGAGAAATACAAAGATTGATGACGAGTCGTCTGTAAAAATTCATGATCGTGAACTGACAGAAGTAAGTAAAAAAGAAATGTGCCGAATCAGAGGAAATGAAATTGCAATGATTTTTCAAGATTCAATGACTTCGTTAAATCCGGTTATGACTATTGAGAAGCAAATGATGGAACCATTTATTATTCATCAGAATATGAAAAAGAAACAGGCACGACAGAAGGCGTTGGAGATGTTAAAAAAAGTTGGAATACCATCGCCTGAAGCAAAAATGAAGCAATATCCTCACCAGTTGAGTGGGGGACAAAGACAAAGAATTATGATTGCAATGGCGTTATCGTGCAATCCAGAAATATTGATTGCGGATGAACCAACTACCGCATTGGATGTGACGATACAGGCACAGATTGTGAAACTTATGAAGGAATTACAAACTAATTCCGGTACGTCTATTATCCTTATTACACATGATATGGGAATTGTTGCAGAAATGGCTGATGAGATTATGGTGATGTATGCGGGAAATGTAGTGGAAAAAGCAGAAAAGAGAGAGCTTTTTAAAAATCCCATGCATCCTTACACACGAGGATTGCTTGCTTCCATTCCCTCTTTGTCGAAAAGTGTTGATCGTTTATATACAATTGAAGGTGTTGTTCCGAGCTTGAAGAAAATGCCTAAAGGTTGTAGGTTTTGCGACAGGTGTCCATCAGCAATGACAAGGTGCAGAGAGGAGAATCCTGAATTGATACATAGGGAAGGACGGATGATTCGTTGTTTTTTATACGACGATACAAACAGAGAGGAGTCAAATTAGTATGGATCATAACGAGAGGTTTATACGGATTGAGGGATTGACCAAAGAGTTTGACGTTGGAAGAAGTTTTTTGGAAAAAGGACAAAAACTTAGAGCGGTTGATAATGTATCTCTTGACATAAAAAGAGGAGAGACTTTGGGGTTAGTTGGAGAAAGCGGTTGTGGAAAGTCTACATTTGGAAGATGTGTTCTTAGACTTATTGAGCCAACTGAAGGGAAAGTTTTGTATGAGAACAAAGATTTGCTGCAATTTAGTAAAGATGAAATGCGGAAAATGAGACGAAAATTGCAGATGGTTTTCCAGGATCCGTACGCGTCACTTAATCCGAGAATGACAGTAATGGAAATAATTAAAGCGCCGCTTGATGTGTATAAAATTGGAACTAAAGAAGAACGGATTGAAAAAGTGCTTGAAATGGCAAAAATAGTCGGCCTAAATGCTGATGCGATGAATCGGTATCCACATGAGTTTTCGGGGGGGCAACGTCAAAGAATAGTTATTGCAAGGGCATTGATTTTAAATCCAGAATTTATTGTGTGTGATGAACCGGTCTCGGCCCTAGATGTATCTATAAGGAGTCAGGTTCTAAATCTGATTCATGATATCCAGAAGAAATATAATTTGTCTTACTTATTTATTTCTCATGATTTAAGTGTAGTAAAGCATATAAGTGACCGAGTTGCAGTTATGTATTTGGGAAGTATTGTAGAAATAGCGGAGAAAAATGAACTGTTTTCTAATCCGCTTCATCCGTATACCCAAGCGCTGTTATCAGCTATTCCAATTCCGGATGTAGATGCAGAAAGAAAGCAGATTTATCTTGAAGGCGAGGTTCCGAGTCCGTTAAATCCTCCAAGCGGTTGCAGATTTCATACACGCTGTCAATATGCTTCCCAAAAGTGTAGAGAATTAAGACCTGAATTAAATGATATTGGAAACGGCCATTGTATAGCATGCCATTGTGCTGGGAAGGAGAAGGAAAGATGAATGTAGGGAAATGTATTATACAGCCTTTATATTTTAGGGAAAGAAACGAAAGAGAACAAAAAGAGTATGATGAGCAGATGAAAAATATTTCTGCTTTATACGAGGATGAAGCAGAATTCCTTCCTGAAAAGATGCTTGGTGAATGCGTGCCGGAACAGGCAGATGCGGTTGTTTTTCCGCAAATGATTGGTGCGGTATATCGGAGCGGTGAATTGATTAAATGCATTATGAAGCCAGTTATTCTTATGACGTCACAGTTTGGAACTGTTGAAATGTGGGATTGGGAAATTGCTGCATATTTAAGAGAAAATCTTAACATGGACAATGTTTTTACACCGTACAATGTAGATATAGGAAAAACAATTCTCCGTTCAATTGCATTGAAAAAGATTTTAAAAAATAAGTGGAAATTTCTTATTTTTCAAGATTCGCCGGGAGAAGGTATGCAAGCCAATATTTTTAAACGATTCTATTGGTGGGAAAAAGAATGCGTCAATAAAATAGAGGATTATTTTGGTACAAATATTGTTTATAAAAGCTGGAAGGAGATAAATCAAAAAGCTGAAACTATTTCCGATGATGTTGCCGAAAGAGTTTGGCAGGAAAAAAAGGTGCCTGCAGAAGGAGTGGACAGACTATCTGCTGTCAGGGCAGTTAAATTGTATTTGGCAATTCGAGATGAAGTAGAAAAAGAAGGAAATGTATTGGGGGTAGGAAGTAATTGTCTGAATGAGTCGTTCCTTTCTGGAACAACACCTTGCCTGGCTTGGAACTGGTTATTTGAATATGACAAGATTTTATGGGCGTGTGAGGGTGATTTGGTTACTCTTCTGAGTGAAGTTTTGTTTTATTATTCAATGAAAAAACCGTTAATGATGACAAACATCTATCCATTTCTTGTGGGAATGGCAGCTCTTAAGCATGAGAAAATTGATAGTTTTCCTGAAATAGAGGACAGTGATAATCATGCGTTAGGTGTACATTGTGGATATTTTGGTTTTTTGCCCCAAAGTTTTTCTGAAAAATGGATTTTAAAACCCAAGGTGCTGGAAATTGTAAATGATCATGCCGTTATGCCGGATGCAGAAATGTCTTGCGGCCCTGTGGTTTTGGCAAAGATTCATGCCAATATGAGGAAAATAACAGTTATAGAAGCAGAATTGAAGAGATATGTAGGATATCCTGGTTCGGATTGTAGAAACGGGGCAATTTTCCATTATAAAAACAAGAGTGGGCATAAAATTATGGAAAGTTTGTCTTCTCATCATGCTATTGTGATTCAAGGTGATGTTGCACATCTTATTCAGCAGATGGGAAAGGTTTTTGATATAGAAGTAGAACTGTTTTAGTGAGGGAAATAATAGATGAAACTTAAAGTCGGTGTAATAGGTTGCGGGGGGATTGCCACTGGAAGGCATATTCCGGCGTATATCAATAATCCCAATACAGATTTGGTGGCAGTGTATGATTCGTCTGTAGAAAAGGGAGAGAAAATTGAAGAAGAGTATGGAGTAAAAGCGTATAAGAATCTGAGTGAGATGTTAATGCATCCGGGGCTTGAAGCTGTAAGTGTATGTACGCCGGAAATGACTCATAGAGATATTGTTATCGAGGCATTGAAATCAGGAAAGCATGTTTTATGTGAAAAGCCAATGGCTCTTGACTCAAAACAGGCGGAAGAAATGCTTAAGGTGGCAAAAAAAACCAAAAGGATTCTTATGATCTCGTATAATCAGCGGATTTACGAACCTCATTGGAAAGCAAAAGAGTTGTTAAAACAAGATATAATTGGAAAGCCAATAGCTTTTCGAAGTTTCTTATCGCATGGTGGTCCGGAAATACCGTATATGGAAAGGACTGGGCGATCCGATTTTTTTGACAAAAACGGAGGGAACGGTGGCGTTCTTTTATCGGTAGGCTGTCATCGTATTGATCTGATTCCTTGGATGTTTGAAACGCAGATTACAGAAATTATGACTTTTGCAACTGTGTTGGATAAGAAAAAATCAAATGGAATACCTATTGATAATGAAGATACCGCTATGTTGCTCCTAAAGTGTCAGAATGGGTTAAGTGGCATGTTATATACAAGTTGGTGTGTGTATGGGTGTAATGATCGTGAAACTCATATTTTTGGTACAGAAGGGGTTATGAAATTGTTTGAAGACCCATGGTCGATTGCAGTTTATAAGAAGAATGGTGAAAAAATATTTTATGATTTAAAAAAATGGGCGGCAAGAGGATCTGAAGGAGCAACGGAGATTATAAACAGAT
This sequence comes from Coprococcus phoceensis, assembly GCF_900104635.1. Lineage (NCBI taxonomy): Bacteria > Bacillati > Bacillota > Clostridia > Lachnospirales > Lachnospiraceae > Coprococcus > Coprococcus phoceensis. The sequence goes on along the minus strand of NZ_FNWC01000007.1, from coordinate 1,699,361 downwards.
TCATTTCTTGTGTCCTAGAAAAGAAAACACCATTTGTAACGCCGGAAGAAGGAGTGCAGTGCATGAAAGTTCTTGACGCTGCGCGTAGATCGGCTAAGACGGGAACATGGGAAAAAGTATATTAAAAACAGACAAGTTCTGTTTTGATAAAAAAGAAAAGGAGGATGTGTATATGATAACACACAAACAAAGAATTGAAGCTGCATTGGAAGGAAAAATTTTAGATCGCCCGGCATACGCTATGTGGGGGCCACATTTTAATCTAGAAGATAGAAATGTTAAAGATTTTACTGATGCAACTATACGGTATCAGGAAGCCTATGATTTTGATTTTATTAAAGTGATGCCGAATGGAATTTATTTTACGGAAGATTTTGGACAGGTTATTCGTCCGGCAGAAAATTATTTGGATGATACATGGATGAATACACTTCAGTTTGCGATTAAGGATCCTCATGATTGGGCGAAAATAAAAGTGCCGGATTTAAAAAAAGGTGCGCTTGCAAGGGAAATAGAAGTGGTGAAAAGATTGTGTGATCATTATCAAGGGGATGTGCCTGTCCTTCCTACTATTTTTAGTAATATTGTATGGATGGGGGAGATGACAGCAGGACATTATCATCAGGAAGTCATTGTTTCCCAATTTAAACAATCTGAGAAATACGCAAAAATGGGTATGGAAGTAGTTGCTGAGACAAATGAACGACTGATGGAAGCGTTTGTAGATGCAGGTGCCGATGGTTTCTTTCTTGGATATCAAATGGGAATGTATGAAAAAATGGGTAAAGAAATGTATGAGGAATGTGCTGCGAAATATGATCTTAGGAATCTAAATGCAATAAAAGATAAAACATGGTTTAATCTTGCACATTTGTGTCATGGCGATAGAAATGATACCGATCAGTTTATGGATTATCCTGTTCAGGCATTTAACTGGGCGGATACACATAAAGAACATAGAACGTTAAGAGAAATGAGGGAGATTACGGATAAAGTTTTGATCGGTGGTTTGGATCATGATTTGGGATCCAGTGGCTATCTGTCTATTGGAGATGGTTCTGTCGCTCCGGGAACGACTGATCTTTCTGGATCAGACAGGGAAAAAGTTAAGCAGGTAATACGGCGGCGCTTAGAAGAAGGAATGAAAGCCGCAGGTCCCAAATTTGTCCTTTCAGGTGGATGCGGATGGAATCATGATGCACTTCACAGATTCCCTCTGGTGCGTGAGGTGATTGATGAGGTGGCAGATGAGATTGCAAAAGGAAAAAATTTTTACGAATAAAATGGAGTAAAACGGAGTGAAGAAATGAGACCAGAGCTATATGGAAAATATATTCAAGTGTTAAAGGAAGAACTTGTTCCGGCACTTGGTTGTACAGAACCGATTGCGGTTGCGTATACAGCGGCATATGCGCGAAACGTATTAGGCGAAGAACCACAGATTATAAAAATTGTATGTAGTGGAAATGTTATTAAAAATGTCAAAGGCGTTACAGTGCCAAACTCTGACGGAATGAAAGGGATTGAAGCCGCTGCGGCTCTGGGGACCGTTGGTGGAGACCACAAAAAGGGATTGGAGGTGCTTAATGGAATAAAAAAGAGCCATATAGATAAAGCGAAACAAATAATAAAAGAAAAAAGAATCTCATGTGAACTCAATGCTGGGGCAGATAAGTTATACATATCTGCCCGGGCTGAAAAAGGGAAAAAGAGTGCGGTTGTAACAGTAATTGGGAGCCACACGGGCGTGGTAGAAATTCGAAAGAATGAAATAATTGTATGGAAGAAGGATTCGTTGGAGTCTTCTGACAAAAATGAAGAGTGCCTGAAGTATGATAATAGGAATTTTATGGATTTGAATGGCATCTTTGAATTTGTTGATTCGGTAAATTTATCCGATATTAGTGAAGTACTAGAGAGGCAGATTAATTACAATTCTTTAATTGCAGAAGAAGGGATGAATAAGCCGTATGGAATGTGCGTAGGTCGAATTCTGATGGAAAGTTATGGCGATGATTTGAAACATAAAGTAATCGCATATGCCGCAGCTGGAGCTGATGCCAGAATGAGTGGTTGTTCAATGCCTGTAGTAATAAATTCAGGAAGTGGGAATCAAGGAATGGCTGTTTCGATTCCGGTAATTGAATATGCGAAAGAAATACACGCAAGCGAGCAAACATTATATCGCGCACTTGTATTAGCGAATTTGGTATCGATTTATCAAAAAGTCTTTATTGGAAAACTTTCTGCATATTGCGGGGCTGTATCGGCAGCGGCTGGTGCTGTAAGCGGTATAGCGTGGCTTGATGGAGAAAGTGAGGAAATAATCAAAAAGACAATAATCAATACGATATGTACGGTGGGCGGAATGGTTTGCGATGGTGCAAAACCGTCATGTGCATCAAAAGTTGCAGCCGCACTTGGTACAGCTATTTTATCTTTAGAAATGGCAAAAAGAGGAAGTGCTTTTTCGGTTGGGGAGGGGCTTGTGATGGATACAGCAGAAAACACCATAAAAAGTATTGGAAGAATGGCCAGCCAGGGGATGGAAAACACGGATAATATAATTTTGCAGATTATGCTTGGAAATTAGGGGGGATTTGATAATGCCTTTATATATAGTAAGTGTTGATATAGGGACTCAAGGATGTAAGGCGGCTCTGTATGATGAAAATATTAATAAGGTATCATCATCTTTTAGATCTCTTCGATTAATTGGAAATGAGAAAGTGGGGATTTGGCAGGATCCGGAGGAAATATACAAAGCATGTTTGGGGGCCATTCAAGAACTTGCAGAAAAGGAACCGAATGCGATAAATAATGTTGCGGCAATTGGGATAGATGGACAAATGGCCGGAATTATGGGAGTGGATGAAGATGGAAAAGCTGTTACCTCCTATGATTCTTGGCTGGATACACGTTGTCGGAGTTATGCTGAGTATATGCAGAAGGAGTGTGCGAGTGATATTACAAAAATAACTGGCGGTCCCGTTTCGTTTACCCATGGTCCTAAAATATTGTGGTTAAAGAATGAATATCCGGATTTATATAAAAAAGTGTATAAATTTGTGACTATTTCAGCATTCATTACAGGGAAAATTTCTGTATCAAAGGAAGAAAAATATTTCTTTGATTTTACAGGGCTTCAATATTCGGGTTTTGGTGATAATCTTAATAAAAAATGGTCAGATGAATTGTTAAACAATTTTAAAATAGATAAATCCAAAATGGCAAGAATAATCGATCCTTGCGATATAGTTGGATATACGTCGCGAAATTTTGAGAAAATAACGGGGGTGAAAGCGGGTATTCCTGTAATTGCTGGATGCGGTGATACATCGGCATCCATATACGGGGCAGGTGTATTGGAAAAAGGAAATCTTTTGGATTGTGCAGGCACAGCTTCTGTGTTATGTACTTCAACAGATATTTTTTTGCCCGATATCGAAAAACAGACAATTACAATGATGCGTGCTCCGATAGATGGTGTGTGGTATCCGATGGCATACATTAATGGAGGCGGGCTTTGTGTTAGGTGGGCAAGGGATTGCCTGAAAGGAAGTGGAGAGCTAGAATATGAGGCTTTAGAAAATGCGGCAGAAAAAGAAGAACCAGGATGTAAGGGAATGATAGTGATTCCTCATTTTGGAGGCAGAATTTTACCATATGCACCAGAAATGAGAGGTGGGGTTATTGGTTTGACGTGGAATCAGACAGAAGGTGCAATATATAGAAGTATCATGGAGGGGATCGCATATGAATATGCTGGTTATGTAAAAAGATTTAAAGAAATGTATCCGCAATATTTTTTCGATAAGTTATATACCATGGGAGGCGGAGCAAAATCCAGATTGTTCCGCCAGATTAAAGCAGATGTTCTAGAAACAACAACTTTTATATGTAATGAAGTCGATACAGCATTAAGGGGAACAGCACAGCTTGCCGCAAAAGCCATTGGTGTTTCGATTGAATTTGAAAGGGCGGTGAGGGAAACGGATGTGTGCAAACCAGATCCAGAGAGAGTTGAAACTTATAAAGTAATGTTGGAAAGGTATCAGAAAGCAATAAAGATGTTTGAAGATTATTATAAAAGTGAATAAATATGCTTTTTCAAATTAAATACAAACCGGGAAAAGTTCCTTAAAAGAAATATCCCGGTTTGTAGATCAGACGATGGCAAGCTTTAATGTATCTTGATAACCGTTTAATATTGCTCTGTCTTCAGATGAAAGAAGGTTATCTGTAATCAGTTGGTCGATGTCTTCAAGTTCAGCAAATCTATAAAAGGCAATGCAATTAAATTTAGAACTATCAATAAGCATATTTACTTTTGCAGCGGAATGAATCATGGCTCTTTTTACTTCTGCTTGTTCAGTGCTTGGTGTAGAAAAACCAGATTCAAAGGAAAATGCGTTAGAAGCAATAAAAGCTTTGTCTACATTGAAAGGTTGCATCATTTTTGCGGCAAATGAACCTGCGGTACAATTGAAGCCTCTTCGGATGATGCCGCCCAGCATAATAACTTTTGCGTCAGAATTTTGTTCTAGAAAAGTTGCAATTGCAATATCGTTTGTGATGACGGTGAGTCCGTGCTTGGAAGGAAGCAATTTTGCTAATTCTAGAGTGGTGGTTCCGGTGTCCAATGCTATTGTGTCGCTGTTTTCGATAAGCTGTATTGCATATTCAGCTATTTTCTTCTTTTCTTCGCTTTTTTGAGATAATTTAAAATCAGATGTTGGTTCGTAAGTTGCCTTGCTTAATTTTACGGCGCCGCCATGGGTGCGTTTTAATAAGCCTTCATTATCTAAGATACGGAGATCGGTTCGGATAGTTGCAGGTGAAACATTAAAAAAGTCACATAGATCAGGGACGAAAACTTTGTTTTGTTTTTCAAGCAGATCTAGGATTTCTTTTTTTCTTTCTTCTGCAAAGAGTGGTTGCGATACATTTTTCATATATACCTCCATTTATACATTATTAGATTTTTTTTGAGGGAAATATACATATTGCGAAAAAAGAAAAAGTAATCGAAAAAACACAGATGCATTAAATTTCGCATAAATATGGTATTTATTACTAATTATAGGATATTTTACTTTTAGCGTCAATGTTAAAAAAAGAATAAAATGATCAAAAACAATAGAATAAGAATGTTTAAAAGAGAGGAAATAAGCTTAAATAATATATATAAAAATGAAATAAATCGAAAATAAACAAAAGAAACGGAGGAAAACGAAAATGAAAACAAAAGTCAAGCTTTGCATAATTGGAAGTGGAAGAGCTGGAATGATTCATGCAAGAAATTTTCACTATAAAATACCACAAGCGGAAGTGATTGCGATATCAGATATGTGTGTTGAAACGGCTAAGTCTGCCTCTGTTGAACTTGATGGAATACCCTATTATTGTGATTATCTGGAAGCAATTGAAAAGAGTGGGGCAAATGCAGTAGTGATAGCTACGCCTACGAAATATCATTGTGAGATTGCAGTTGCGGCGGCCAAGAGAGGATTGCATATTTTTTGTGAAAAGCCGATGGCAATGGATACTTATGAATGCGAACAAATGATACGCGTAGCAAAAGAAAATAATGTTATTCTTCAAATTGGCTTTATGAGAAGATCGTTTAAAGATTTTATTCATGCGAAAGAAATGATCGATTCAGGTGCAATCGGAAAAATTGTGACAATAAGATCGTTGACCAGAGGTCCGAGTACTCCTCATGAATGGATGTATGATATAAGGAAAAGCAATGGTCCGTTAGCGGAGGTTAACAGTCATGATATTGATGCGTTGAGGTGGTTTTCTGAAAGTGAACCAGAAAGTGTATATGCTTTAGGAGGAAATTACAGATGCCCTGATGCAAAAAACAAATATCCGGATTTTTATGATACAGTCGTAATGAATATAAAAATGAAAAACGGAGTCATTGGTTGTATAGAAGGCGCTCAAGGAGTTGGATATGGCTATGATGCTCGTATGGAGATATTAGGAACAAAGGGGATGATTACAGTTGGAAATCTAGAGTCAGATTCAGTGCGGACGTATATGTTCTGTGGAGAGAAAAAGGAGGAAATAGTTAAGGGGTGGAGAGAGCTGTTTATATCCGCATATGAAAATGAGGATCGTGCCTTTATTGATTCTATTTTGAAGGGGAAGGAGCCTTTAGTAGGAGGGGAGGATGGATTAAAAGCAGTAGCAATAGTGAGTGCAGGAAATGAATCTATAATAACTGGAAAGATTATTAAAATAAAGTGATGAGAGAGCTGCTGAAAACGATAGGCATATTTAATGGGAGGAATTCTAAATGTTTGCGATTAAACTTTTCGGAGCAAATGATGTAAGGTTGGTAGAATGTGAGATCCCCAAAATCGAGGAGGAAGAAATTCTGGTCAAGACATGTGTTGCTGCAATTTGCGGATCAGATCTTCGTATGATAAAGAATGGTTATCAGGGCGTAGATGAAGAACATCCACTAATACTCGGGCATGAAATTAGCGGAGAAATTGTTAAAGTAGGAGAAAAAGTATCTTATTACAAGGAAGGAATGCAAGTAGTGATCGCACCAAATTTTGGGTGTGGTGAGTGTGATTTCTGTCAAGAGGGTAATTCTCATTTGTGTAGCAATTATCAGGCTTTTGGAATAAACATTGATGGTGGATTTGCAGAATATGTCCGGATCCCAAAAGAGGCTGTGCGACAAGGAAATGTGATATGTATTGATGAAAAGACAACTATGCGAGCTGCGGCCTTAGTTGAGCCTGCAGCGTGTGTGTTGAATGGACAAGAGAAGATCGAAATTCATGAAAAGGATTGTGTACTTATTGTAGGAGCAGGTCCCATTGGAGTTCTTCATGCTATGCTTGCAAAAGCACAGGGGGCACATAAGATTATTGTTAGCGACCTATCCCGGGATCGATTGAACAGAGCTGCAAAAGCTGCTTCTTTTATTATTACAGCAACGCCTGAAAGAGCGGCCGACATCATTGACAAGGAATCAAATGGAAAAGGCGTGGATGTCTGCATCACTGCGTGTGCATCTAAAGATGTTCAGGAAAAAACTTTCTCTATTATGAATACAAAAGGACGTATTTTATTTTTCGGAGGCTTGCCTAAAAATAAAGATGAGATTAAAGTGCATTCAAACCTTTTGCATTATAAAGAATTAAAACTGTGTGGGTCGACAAGATGTAGTGTGAATCAGTGCAAAAAGATTTATGAGATGGTAAAAGAGGGGCAGTTATCTCTGGAGGATCTGATTACAAAAGAATTTGCTGTGCACAATTTTTTGGAGGCTTTTGCGTATGCGGAAAGTGCAGTGGGATTGAAGACAATAATTTGTTTTGGAAAAGAAATGTAAAAAGGAGGAGCAATGATGATAAAATACATTGTTATAGGGTACGGTTGGCGTGCTGATTTTTATATGCAGGCAGCCAGAAAAATGCCGGATAGATTTTGTGTTACGGCTAGGGTAGTAAGGACAGAGTCAAGAGCTAAAGAATTGAGCTGCAAGGGAGAGAATGCAACAACAGATTTAAATGAAGCTCTGAAATCTGAGTGCGATTTTGCGGTGTTGTGTGTTCCAAGAAGTGAAGTGAAAAAGTATTTAAATATACTGGCGAAAAAACAGATTCCGATTTTGTGTGAGACTCCTCCGGGAGAAAATGTGAATGATCTTAATGCACTCTGGAAATTGGCAAACGAAAATTCGATGAAAATTCAGGTGGCGGAACAGTATATTTTCTGGCCGTTTTACAGTGCAATAAAGAATATTATCAACAGGGGAATAATAGGTGAAACGCAATCGATTATGATTTCTGCAGTTCACGATTATCATGCAATGAATCTGGTTCGAAAGTTTTTGGATATAGGATTTGAAACATGTAAAATACAAGGAGCATCATTTCCCACGAGTTTGGTTAAAACTGAAAGTAGGGAAGGATTTGATTATTCGGGAGAAATTATATCGGCACAACGCGATATAGCTTTAATTGAATTCAGTAATGGAAAAACTGCAATTTATGATTTTAACGGAGAACAATACAATTCCGTAATTAGAACTCGACGAATAAATATTCAAGGAATTAGAGGGGAAATAAACGATTTTACCGTCAGGTTTTTGAATGACAGAAATGAAGGGATTGAATCAGAAATTCGGCGAAAAGATATAGGGGTTATGGGGAACAGTGGTTGGAGCCATTACGGTATGCAATTTGGAGAAGATTTCGTTTATAAAAGTCCATATCCAGGAATTCGAATAAATGATGATGAGATCGCAGTGGCAGTATGTTTAGAGAAGATGAAAATCTATGTGGATAGCGGAACGGAATTTTCTTCATTACGGGATGCTTTGCAAGATACATATCTTTCTTTTGTGATGCAGGAATGTATGAAGGGAAGGAAGAGTGTGACTACGACTTCACAATTATGGGGGTAAATTAAAAAAGAACTTTAGTAAAGAAAAACAGTTACTCTATAGAAAGGATATGTATGAGAATATGCTTTTGCAAGCATCGTACGGAGAATGATATGAAAAGTGAAAATATTACAAGAGAACAGTTGTGTGCTATGTTTGATCATACAAATTTAAAACCATATGCAGTAAAAAATGATTTTGAAAAATTATGTGCTGAAGCGTCTGCTAATAATTTTGCTATGGTTGCGGTTAATTCTGTACAAACGGCAGTGTGCAAAGAGTTTCTGAAAGGAACTTCTGTTCATGTAGGGGCGGCAATAGGATTTCCGTTGGGACAAGTTTCAATGGAAGTGAAAATATTTGAAACAAAAGTAGCGATTGCTGATGGAGCAGATGAAATAGATTATGTTATTAATATTGGAGAAGCAAAAGAGGGAAATTGGGATTATATCAGAAATGAAATGAAAGAAATGGTTTCCTTGTGTAAAAAGAGCAATGTAATATCAAAAGTTATTTTTGAAATATGCTATTTAACAGAGGAAGAGATTGTAAATATCGCAAAAATAGCTAAAGATGTCCAACCGGATTTTGTAAAAACAAGTACAGGGTTTGGCACTGGGGGTGCAACAGAGGATGTTGTTCGGTTAATGAAAAAGACAGTAGGGAGCTGCGTTAATGTAAAAGCGGCAGGTGGAATCAGAGATTGGGAAACTTGCGCAAAAATGATCGATGCGGGTGCTGTAAGAATTGGAACAAGCAGTTCGATAAAAATCCTTGAAGAGTTTGAAGATTGGAAGAGAAAGAAGGAGAACAATGGCTCATATTGAAGTAAAAACAGAAAATCCCACTCCCTCTCCTCAATGGCTTAAAAATGCAGTGATTTATGAATTGAATCCTAAAACATTTACTTCTCCAGATGGAGAAGGAAGTGGATCAGGAAGCGGGACGTTTAGAAGTACAAAAGAAAAATTGGAATATTTGAAAGAGCTTGGGGTTAATACTATATGGTTGGCTGGAGTGACACAAGGAAGTGAGTTCTTTTCTGGGTTTTGGACAGTTTATGCTATGGTTACACCAGAATATCCAGATGAAGAGCTGGGAAGTGTCGAAGAACTAAAAGAACTGGTGAACGAGGCTCATAAATTGGGGATTCGTGTTATTGCAGAAGCAGTGACACATGGTGTGATTTTCGAGAGTCCATTAGTACAAAAGCATCCGGATTGGTTTCGAGGAAGCGAATGGGGGATGGCAGATTTTGATTATTCTAATTCTAAATTTCGTCAGTGGTGGATTGATCTTTGGATTAAGAACACGATAGAATTTGGATTTGACGGATATCGGTTAGATGGTCCGAACGGTGTTTCTTCTTTTGAACAAGTTCTTAGTGTATGGGATGAAATTGCCTGGGAATGTCGTAATAAGGGCCATGAGATTGTTATTATGGGTGAAAACAGTCGTTACCATATTAGACAATGTGATAGAGATAACTTTAGTCATGATATGGCAGCTGATTTTAGCCCGAATCCGCAATATGCAACTATGCAGATTAGCTGTCATGATGAAGGAATTCTAATGGGAGAGGGAAATTATTATGCACTTAGAGGGAGCAGATTCAAATTTGGATATTGCGCAGTGTTTGGGTATAACATTCCTCTTTTTATGGCAGGAGAAGAGTTTAATGCAAACGTGCATTGTGTTAGTAAATTGCAGAAAAAGATTTATGATGGATTTGAAACGAGTAAAGAAATTGATTTCTATGATGATAATCATGATACACCAGCAGGAGGCTGGCTGTTAGGAAATAGGTTGAATTGGTCAGAAATTGATTTGCCTACAAAAAAGGAGATGTTGGAAGACTGCAAAAAAATATTACGTATTAGAAACGAAAATTCGGATTTGCTTCATTATGACAGAAAAGCTACAAACATTCTTTCTACTAAATGTATTCCTAAGAGTGGTTCGACTCCATATATAAGATATAATGCTTTTGGACAGGCCATTTTGGTTGTGGGAAATGAGGGGATAGAAGAAAGGGATTTTGTTATTAAAATTCCTTTAAATGAGATGGGATGGAAGGAAGAGGGCGAATATAAAATTACAAATTTATGGACAAATGAAATAAAAATTGTGCGGGCAAAGAATATGAAATGCCTTAAAGTTACTGTTCCTGGTGATTATAATGCCGGGGGAGGGGTACGGGCATACCGTATTGAAGAAATTTGCTCGTTAATGTGATATATGTGCATTTACATGCAATAATCTAATTTATATCGTTCAAAAAGGGATTGAGACTTTTATCAAAGCATCAATCCCTTTTTATCTGAAAAAATATATGATAAAATGTTTGAATCATAATAAAGATTTACAAAACATTTTAATGATGTTTTTATATTGTAAGTTCGTAACACAAGGAAGAGGTTCAGGAAATATGAAATATGACAGAATACGGAAGGCTGTTTTTATAGAAAGACCAAACCGTTTTATCGCCCATGTGGATCTGGAAGGAAAACGGGAGACTGTTCATGTGAAAAATACAGGACGTTGTGCGGAACTTCTCGTTCCGGGGACAGAAGTTTATATCCAGGAAAGCAGCCTGAGCGAAGACAATGCTGCGGATTTTACAATTAATAATACAGGAGATGCGGCATGGAAGATCCAGCTGAAGCAAAACAATGTGGAACTTGAAAAGGGACAGTGGTACAGGCTTTCTCTTGATGCTAAGGCAAGTATACCAAGAGAGCTGATGTTTGCGATCCAGAGAGATGGATCTAGTGATGATGACGGGACACCTTATTCGGGAGAAAAAATCGTAGAACTGGGAACCGATTATAATAAATATGAGACTGTTTTTCAGATGACAGGCGAAACAGATCCGAAAGCGCTTCTCAGTATTTCTATGGGAGCAGTTGGAGGAAGGCAGATAACAGAAAAACATCGGATATGTATTGACAATATTAATCTTGAAAAAATTGATGCACCGGATATCGGTGAACAGCCAGTAGGAGAAAACCTTCTGGTAAACAGTGATTTTTCTTCCGGAAATGAAGGCTGGGAGAATGCGGTTACATCTCCGGGAGCAGCGGATGTTTCTTTTGAGAATGGGCGTGCCGTATATAAGATTAGCAATGTTGGAACCGAGGACTGGAATGTACAGCTAAAACAGAATGGAATCGTTCTTGAACAGGGAGAGCACTACAAAGTTACATTCAAGGCAAAGTCTTCAGAAGCCCGGACGATCAAACTGGCAATGCTCAGCCCGAGCTACAATTGGTTTGGTGGAGAAGACCTGGTGCTGGATAAAGATCAGGAGGAAGAGTTTACAGTAGAGTTTACAATGAATGACGAAACAGAGACGAATGCTTCTATGGTTATCTCAATGGGAGCAATTGCAGAAATTGATACCCTTGCTTCAACAGTAGAATTGTCCGAATTTTCATTGATCAGGACAGCGTAGAAAGATTCATTATCCCATAAAAATTTTATAAACTTCTCCTGCTATACCTGAGAAACACAGAGTTTTAGATATAAATATGCCCTCCTGCGCTCGGATTAATGTTGGTTTGCAAACTGCAAATAAACAGCGCAGGAGGGCATAAAATTGATATTTAAAATTTCGTTTATATAAATATTATATAGTTTTGCACATAAATATTAGAGAAAGGTGATCCCCTTTATCGTTGATAATCTTGAATTTTTCTTTTTTGCAGGCTAGATTGATCTTTCCTGAATCCCAATTCTTTTGCAATCTGTTTTTGAAAAGCTTGGGTACGGAATGCTTCTGAATCTTCAAGTAGGCGGTTATCTATATCTCTGACAGAGTCATAAAACAGGGATGTATCGAATTCCTGTCCTATTGTCTGAGATAATTTCTGATAAATCTGATTTCTGACGGTTTCTCTCATATCAGCTCTGGTGTCAAACAGTTCCTCCAATTTTTCAGAGCAAACAGTTTTTTTTATTTCCTGAAATAGTTTTTGATTTTCTGTTAGCTGGTTCCATAAGTTTTCGTTTTGTAAGTTCAGTTTATTTAAAAAATCTTGCTGTTTTTGTAGAGTTAATTCGCTAGTTTTAATTTCAGATTCATTGTGAAAATAATTATCAGAGATAAGTCGTTCTTTCAGCGATAGTAATTCCTCAATATCCTCAGTAAGAGTCGTGATCTTCCGGCTGATCTGATAGTACTGAACCGGCTGCAGAAAGTTGAGTTCCTTTTTCTGTGACTGGAGGGACTTCTTTTCAGCCTGCTTTGTCCGGATTGTCTTTGTGATGGCTTTGTATTTCTTCAAAACCGGTGTGATCATAGAGATCCATTTACTTGCGGAGGATGCCTGCATACGGTTATGGAACAGATAATAGCGGATCATAATCATTGTACCCCGGAGCTGTTCCAATCGTCTGGCGATGGCAGGGATATTTGCGCTGATTGTCTTTGCCAGTTTTTCTACCTGCCGTTTTAATTCCCGGAAGAGTCGATTGTCTGATCGTATCTGCCGGTTGATCTCACAGCGGTCGGAAATCAATCCTTTCTTCTCCATATCTCTTGCATGGTATCCCTCATGGATGGTAGGCTGTTCATCACGTCCCTGATCAGCAAAACTACGGTGATCTATCCGGGTGTCGATCTGATGTTCCTGTAAAGTATGGTTGACTGCATCTGCCCATGCTTTCCGCCATTCTCGAAGCTGTGCTTCGCTGTTCCACTGTTCTGAAACAGGATTCTGTCTGCCGAAACGGGTGCTTTTCGGATGTTTGTCTGCTCGGATATAACCATGTTCCTGGGCTGCTGAAGGTGTCATATATACCTTTTTTTTTCCGACTTTATAAGGATATTGCTTTTCCCACCCCTTTGTCTGAGCATCTTTAAATTCGGAGGCAGTAAAGCCTTTTTCTTCCCCATTCCTGATGCAGAGGTATTCTTTCTGTGTTTTATACTGCCAGGTTCCGTCAGTTTCCAGCGGGCGGACGGTTAGCAGGATATGGGCGTGGGGATTATGACCGTCTGTGTCGTGGATCGCAAAGTCAGCACACATTCCCATATCGACAAAATTATTTTGGATGAAATCACGGAGTAATGAGATTTGTGCCTTCCTTGGCAGTTCAATGGGAAGTGCGACAACAAATTCTCTGGCAAGCCTGCTGTCTTTGGTTTTCTCGGCTCGTTCCACGGCATTCCAGAGCTGCTCCCGATCTTTCCATTCTGGTGAAGCCTTTGGAGGGAGAAGGACTTCCTGAAAAATAAGTCCCTGTTTCCGGGTATAATCATGCTGGACACCATCGTAATCATTATACATGCGACTGCAACTAAGATAGGCAGAAGCAGCAACGGCGGAACGGCCTGCGCCACGGCTGACCACTTTTGCCGACATATGGTAAATTGCGATAACGATCATCTCCTTCCTGTGAATATCGCTGTACTATAAAGGAGCATGGTTGTTTCCATGTTTTTCTACAGAAAAGCTGCCGGTGGCAGGTTTTCTCAGACAGCCATCTCCGGCTGGAGGATCCTGCCGGAAAATTTGCCGGTGTTCTTCCGGCAGGTGTATCCGCCGGAGTCTGGCGGATGGATGGCTGCATAGCCGGTGCTGCCTGCCAGCAGCGGATAGCCCTCGGCAGAGCGCACGAGCCCGACCAGCGGGAGGGATACCACCGCTTCACGGGGATCCCGCAAAGCGGACTTTGCGACGACGAAGTGGTGAGTAAGTGCGCCCTTCGGGAATAAAAACATGCAGAGCTATTGCTGCTTAAGAATGTTTCTGTAAATGGAGCAGAAGAAAATGCCGAAGCTCCTCCGTTGTCATCTCCCGGACTTCCGGTACAACACGTTCCAGTTCCGCTCCTTCCAGGATCAGACGCCTTGTCCGGGCGCTCCGCTCTTTTTTCCGGTCTCTGGCCTGGGCAGCCTCCATCCGGTGTTTTGCCTGCAGTAACTGCTTTTTTGTTTCTTCTGTTGATAATTTTTCCATAAAAGTTCCTTTCCGGTATCTGTCCGGTACCGGCTGTGCCGTGTTCCGGTACTGATACCTGTGTGCGTGTGAGGTCTTGATCTGACCGGTATGGTTTTCCTGTTCTTCTGGTATGCTATTTCCTGTCCACGGTGTCAGATTGGAACAGTTTCCGTACTGCTTTCAGGTTAGAAGCGGCATTCATCTCCCGTATATTCTGACGGCTGATCTTCACGGGAATACAGCGCTCCAGTATGCGGTCATAAATTCTGGCGTGTGCCAGATCCTGCGGTTTTTTCAGCTCTTCCAGAGTCAGATTTGTTGTGATGATTATGGGTTTCCTGCTCCGGTAACGGCTGTCGATGACACTGAATACCTGCTCCAGGGCAAACTCAGAACTGCGTTCTACGCCAAGGTCATCGATGATCAGCAGGCTGTATTGATTGAAGCTTTCAATGAACCGGTTCCGGTCATCGGAGTACATCCCGGTCAAGGTGTTCAGGATGCGGGCAAAATTGGTCATCAGAACCGGCACGCCCTGTTCCAACAGTGCGTTAGCGATACATCCGGCAAAAAAGGATTTCCCTGTTCCTACATCTCCCCAGAGCAGAAGCCCCAGAGACTTTTCTTTCATCTCCTTCCAGTGGGCGACATACTCATGTGCTTTCCGGATTTCCGGATTATAGCCTTTGTTATTGGAAAAGTTATAATCCCGCAGCGCTTTGTCCTGCAGGCCGCTGGCTTTGAGCCGTGAGATATGCTCCAGGAATTCCCGCTGTTTCCGTTCTTTCTCCTGCTGTTCGTATGCGTCCTGCTGACAGCGGCACCGTATGGCCGGACGGAATTCTTTCCCGCCAAGCTGGACTCTGCACTGCCGCGGCGTATGGCATTTGGAACAGTAAATGAGCCCGTCCGCTTCGTTTAAATATTCGTCCTCTTTTAAGGTCATAGGCTTTCCTCCTCCTTGCATTCATATTTCCGGTCGGAACCGGGGCCGTAAGGAATGCGGTTTCCCCGATCCCATCGGTTTCTCTCTTGATATTTGTTCTTCTTATTTTTACTACCGGACAGATTCCTGTCTTTCTGACAGACAAGATCCTGTCTCTCTGACAGACAGTTTTCTGTCTCCCTGATGGACAGTTTTCTGTCTGTGGACGGCAGGGCATCCGGATACTTTACATAGATGCGGTTAGGACGTCCGATCCCCTGACGCTTTCGATAAATGAGCTGTTTTTCTTCCAGTGCTTTCAGCGCCGTTTTGATGGTCATTTCGCTCTTATGCATGGCGTCTGCCAGAGAGGGTATGGTGAAGAAGAGGTATACATGGCCATTTTCATCCGTCCATCTGTCATTCTTCTGTGACAGCCTTGCCCGGTCGAGCAGGATCATGTAAAGGATCTTTGCTGTCTCATTCAGATCATCTATTTCCAGTAAAAATTTTGGGAATACCAGATAGTTCAGGATCTGGCTGCCCGGCGTGAGAAAATGTGTCATGTGCTACCTCCCCTCATATGACAGGTTCAGGGACTACTCGCCCAGAAAATCCCAGTCCACATCGGCGTCAGGGTCAGTCGCCGGAGATTCTGCAGGGGGAACGGCTGCATTGGACTTTGACAGCCCGGCCATGCAGCCGGCCAGAAAGACTGGAAGTGCTTTTTCCATAGACTTCTCCACCGCAGAGACGATCTGCTGTACAAACTGTTCTTCCCGCTCCCGAGTTTCCAGATAGGGATCTTCCCGGCTTTTGTAATAGCGGTCAAAGTAATCTACCAGAGCGGCGGCGATCACCTGACTGTAGGATTTGAATTCCTGCCTGTCCATAGTCTGGAGATACTGCCATGCCTGGGCAGGGATCTCCTTGTCCAGGTTAAACCGGACATTGGTGCTTCGGATTCTGTCTGTCATGGGCGCTCCTTCCTGCGGAGAGCGGCAAGCGCAAGAGCTTCATATCCTTTTGCCGTGGCACAGATATCATCAATGATCGTTACCCGGCTTTCCTCATACCGCCCGAAGTTTCGGATCAGACAGCCACCGCCGCCCACAATATACAGCCGCATGAGATCCGGATTGTATTCATACCGGCGCAGGGTGGTAAAAATATCTGCCACATACTGCCTTGCCGCAGAGGTGATACAGTCCAGATAAGGTTTCCCGATATCAGCAGTACCGTGGCGGAATACCTGTTCAATCGTTGCTTCATTGATCCTGACACCGAAGGTATCCATGACTGCATTTCGTGCTGCGGTCATGCACTGGCTGACACCGAACTTTTCTGTCCAGCAACGGCTCTCCACGGCCTTTTTGTTGTTGATATACAAAATGTTCATAGTACCGTTCCCGATATCTGCCAGAAGATTTGTCCCTCTGAAATCTTTGAGACGGCTGACAACGGCAGGGTATCCCTGGGGATACAGGCTGCATCCGGCCAAGCGGATGTGATACTCTTTTTTGTTGAACCGATAGGTTACTTCCGGATTACGGAGCAGATAGCTTCGGAATTCTTCCCGCTGTCTGCGGATCCATGTGAGTGGAAGTCCGGCCGCAAGATGAACGTCTGCTTCCCGGATGCCGTACAGGTTCAGCTCCCTTGCCACAGCCATCAGCGTGAGCAGGTAATAGTCCTCATCCGCAGCTTTGTCCGGGATAAATTCCTTGTGGCAGTCCCCGATCCGATAGTACATCCCGCCGTATTCCAGGATGTTGCCGGAGAAGATCGGTTCGGTCTCATAGGCTGTCACGCCGTTTTTAGTGACAGTACCGGCGGTCTTAATGTTGCCGTAGCCGTGATCCACGCCGATGATCATGAGATTTTTAAATTCTTTCATGCGTCTTTGCACCTCCCTGATTTGTCTTTTTGCTCATAAAATAAATCCTCCTTTCTGTAGATTTGTCTGGAAAGCAGCACCGGTTTTAAAGAAATGGTGCTGTATTCACTGCAAGTTCATTCTACTGAAAGAAGGCTGTAAGAACATTGAGAGGGGATTGAGCGGAAATTGAGCAAAAGAAAAGCACCGGTTTTCAGAACCGATGCTATATGATTTTGCCGGGATAATCCGCAAATTAATTATGAGTATAATTGAAGATTACTGTTTTAAATGGCCCTGATCCATGCCTGAGGTGCCAGCGGGAATAATAGAGATCCATCTCAAGAGAGGTCGGTGTGCCGTTGATCCGGTTATGCTCCTGCTCAATGGCTTTGACCGTATTGTCTATATCGTGATATTTGTAAATCACAACCTTTATTTCCGTATCCCGGGTATTTTTACTGCTAAATGATATACTGTTTACAACAACGTAGTCAGGCAGGCTGATATAATAGTAGATTGCCGATAATAGAATAACGGAAATAAGTAGGATGACCATTTTTCGCTTCATTTTTTTAACCTCGCTTTTCAACATGGGATAACTATATAGTACCTCACTATATAGTGAATTACTACATAAAGATTTATCAAATATACTTTGTGTTGAGGTGAGGAGAATGAATTATGGTCATCTGGAAATGCGAATAGAAGAATTGCTGAAAGAAAAGGGAATCAGCAAGAATACGATCTGCCGTGATCTGGATATTCCAAGAGCGAATTTTAACAGGTATTGCAGAAATGAATTTCAACGGATAGATGCAAATCTGGTCTGTAAATTATGCAGTTATCTGGACTGTGAGATTGGAGAACTGATCGTATATGTAAAAGAATAAAAAGCCTGACGGATTAGAAAAAATTTTCTGATTTCACCGTGCAGGCTTTTGTTCTTTTTGTTTTCTAATTATTAAGCAGCTGTTGTCCTAAGGCTATCCCTGTCTGTGTATAAGCCTGAAGGATTTCCTGCTTTTTTGTCTCAATCATATCCGGTTCCCCATTATGTACCGCTTCATAGATAGCCAGAGCTTTTTTGAAATGAGTGGTGGCCTGACGGATATCGCCTGTAGCCAGGCAGATACCGCCTATTGCTTCCTGAACTGTAGCGTAATCCATGGTCTGGTCAGAGTTCAAGTCCCGGATCATCCGGGATAGTTTTTTTAGAGCGGAGAGCCCTTTTTCCGGCTGCCCCATTTCAGTAAGGAGAACGGCATAGTTCGCAGTCTGGGCAATGCTGTCATGGTAGTAAAGCAGATCATACTGTTCCAGGATCCGAAGCCCCTGCTCCATAGCCTGCTGTGCCAGATCCCGTTTCCCTGCCTTTTTGTAAAGCCCGCCCAGATTGGAGTAGAGATTGGAAACAAGGTGAGCATTTTCTTCTGAGATCTCCGGGATCAGGGCGATGGCTTCCTTTTCCAGTTTGATGGCTTTTTCCGTTTTCTCTTCACAGGCGGCACGATAATCCAGCAGGACCGCCCGGTCTGTACTGCGCCCGACAGTTTCATCTGTGAGCAGCCCGGATAATTTGCCGATGATTAATTCCATTCCAGCTGTATAGTGGTACTTTTCCATGTAGGGAAATACATCTTCCAGAAAACTCAAATAAGCCGGCGTATTGTCATCTGCAATCTCCCGAATGATGTTCTCGATGGTCAGAAACAGCGGTTTGTACCAGGTGACGTCATGTCCATGTAGCAGACAGATGGTTTGCAGGCTGTCAAGCAGTACAGCACTGTTATTTACTGACGGTCTGGTCTCGTCAATTGCCACTTCCTGTATCATGGGATGAAGAGAAATCTGTCTTCCGGATTGTGTCTGTACAAAGCCTTTCTCAATCAGGTCATTGATCCTGTTCATGTCCGAAAGTTTCATCCAGTTTGCATACAGTCGTCCGCTGACTCCGCTGACGGGAACAAAAATCAGCCCCCGCATAATATTAAGTTCTTCCTCGGAGAGACGATACAGAGAAAACAACGTATGTATATGCTCATAATAGGTAGCTTTCCGACTTTGTCCGTCTTTTACGATATCAATGGTATCCGTTGCGCCAAGGGCAGATTTTTCAACCTGTAGCCGTGCCAGTAATTCCTGTGGTTCCAGGATACCTGTTTCCAACAGCCGTGCGGATAATTCTACCGCCAGTGTATGGCTGTGAACGGTCTGAATAATTTGTTTCAGGATAGACTGTTTCCTCTTTGCATCTGAGTAGAAATATCCCATTAGTGACAATAAAGCATCAGGATCAGATATTTCGCCAAGATTGAAAGACGCATAGTTATCAAAACGGCTTCGGGTAGTAAAAAGGATACGGCAGCGGTATTTTAACAGTACAGAGAAGAAGGCGTCTTTTCCGGCTGTAGTATTAAAGTTGTCTATGATAAGCAAAGTATCTTCTTTTAGTGACCGCAGGAAACGGTTGTGCTTGCGGAAACGGTCTTCTTCCGTGTCCTCCGGCAGATCATCCACAAAGTCCAGATCAATGATATCCTGCCGCAGATCACCGCTGTAGGTCAGATACAAAATATTTGTATAGTCTTTTCTGTAAGCTCTTGCATATGCTTTGGCAAGCTCGCTTTTCCCGATACCGGCAATCCCCTGCAGAAAAATGATCCGCTTTTCTGAAATTAATTCGTGAAGTGTGGAAAGCTCTTGATTCCTTCCGCAGAAATGAGCACACGCCTTGGGAACTTCTCCGTTATAAACAAAATCACTGATTACCGGAGACAGTGTTCCGGCAGCAAGCAGTTTTTTGGTGGCAGCGTTCCTTTTAACAAATGTCCGTTCCATTCCAAAGCAAAGAACAGACGCAAGAAAAGCAGCCTGTTCTTCAGAAGTATGACACGGGTAATCCTGAGTAAGCTGTTCTTTTTTCTGATCGGAAATAGTTCCATCCTGTATCAGGATCTTGTAGATTTCCTGTATTGCCATTGCGCTGTCACACATTAGCGGCAGAATATTTGTTTCTATATCATCAGCCAGACGGTTCCTGTTGTCTGTATGGAGATAATATCCGGAGATGCGGGGGCTGATCCGGGCCTGTCCGTTAAACCAGCGGCAGACAAGACCGTTGTCAAAATCAAAGTCCTGTGAAGATTCCTCTTCAAGAAAACCTTCAAACAATTCATAAAGCAGATCAATCTGATTCATTCCTCTGTCATCGCCGATATATTTGCGAACCGTGGTAATGATTGAACTGAAATCGCAGCGTTCCATATATTTCCTCCTGATCCTGGTCAATTTATGCTCAAACTGCGCTCAATGAGCTTTTGCAAACTCCCTGATAAGATGGTATCACAAAGAAGTTTTAATGCGTTTCTTCTATATATTATAACATCAAATTTAATCTGATGATGCAGAAAAAGGAAACAGTCTCCGGAAGAATAGCGGACAACTTCTCGTTCATAAACTGAAATACCGGGGAGGTGCGTGGTATCGCAAGGAAAAGTGCTCCGATCCATGTGATCGTTCATTATCCGAAAACAGAAGAGGGCAGACATGAGCTGGCAGTCCGGGCGGCAGGCGTCCACGCTGATATGGTCGGTCAGTATATCAACAGGTTGAATTGCCCCTCAGAACAGAAAATACAGTTGATTGATGAGATCATCCATTCAGCTGTCAAAGAAAAAACAGACTGACGATCTGGGTTCAAGATGGTCAGTCTGTCGAAGTATGACTTCAATTATTCAAATGTTATTCTGATTTGATGCATTCTGATTGGCTAAGAGCACTTCACGAAAATACTTTTCCCAGGTAAGCTTAAACATTCTTTTTTTATCTGATTCCCAGTTCCGGTAAGTATTTGGATCCACATGCAGCATTCTCGCAAAGGGTTTCTTCTTTAACCCCATTTTTTCCCGGCACTCTTTTAGCATTTTCCCCTGACCTTTATATAAGAAAAGATTGTATTCATCCAGAAGGTCTTCAACCGGGATATGATAGAAGTCTGCCAGCCTGTCCACCACTTCTTTCGGGTAGTAATCAACATATCCCACTTCATAATCTATATAGTGTCCTCTGGAGATTCCAATCTGTTCTGCAACCTCTTTCTGCATCAGACCCATGTGGTGGCGGCACCAGCGCAGACGGTCAGGAACATTTTGTATTTCTTCGTAGCTGTGATACTGCTGATTGAACTGCTGGGCTTCCAGGAGCTTGCGGGGAGCAATCAGCCGGAATGTATGGATGCACAGAGGAGCGTACTGTACAATGCCGTCTTCTGTTCTGCACATGAGATAATTTTCATCTGAAAACTTTGTAAATACCTTCCAATGTGACTGCAATCCTTGCTGGGGGATTTCTCCCGGGAGTAAAACCCCATTGGCGATAGGATAGCATTTTCAATACATCTTGCAGCATAGGTTCCGAGACGATTATTTTTAGAAGGATTAAAAGTTGCAACTGCTTTGATCAGCCCGATCGTTCCGATGGAGATCAAATCTTCCGGATCATCGTCTAAGTATTGATATTTTTTGATGACATGGGCGACAAGGCGCAAGTTCCGCTCGATCAAGATGTGTTTCGCCTCAAGGTCACCCTCGATATATTTTTGTATATAGTATTGTTCTTCAGCTGCAGTTAGGGGAATTGGAAATGATTTCAAGGAAAGCACCTCTTAGCGTATTTAGTATAATGTATGTGCGGACAAAAATATTTGTGCTTTTCCACTTACAAATATTGACAATGAATGAGAAGTATGTAAGAATAAGAGCACTATATTTCAGAAGATATTCGTTCTTCTATAGTACTATCAGGCAGTTCTGCCAGAGATTTCAACTAAGAAAAAAGGAATAAAGAAAGGAGCGTGCAAATGATTGTTTAGCACAGTATTATCCGCTGCACTACAAGGATTACAGGTAGAATTTATTGATGTGGAGGCGGATTTAAGCAATGGATTACCGATGTTTCATATGGTAGGATATTTATCCTCAGAAGTAAAAGAGGCAGGAGAACGGGTACGAACGGCAATTCGCAATTCGGGGCTTGTGATTCCGGCGAAGAAGATTGTTGTGAATCTTTCACCGGCAGATGTCAGAAAGAGAGGGACAGCATTTGACCTTCCGATAGCGGTGTCAATTTTGGCATCACTTGGAGTGGTAAGTCAGGAGAGGCTTGAAAAAACAGTTTTTGTTGGAGAGCTAAGCCTTGACGGAAGGGTGAGAAGTGTGCCGGGAATTCTGCCGATTGTCCTGGAGGCAAAAAAACATGGTTTTCAATCCTGTGTGGTGTCAAAAGAAAATGAAAGTGAAGGAAAGCTTGTCGAGGGAATTGAAGTGATCGGAGTGGAAAATTTAAAAGCGGCATGCGATGTGCTCAATGAGGGCGTTGCTGCAGATCCTACGGAGACAAGAACGGTGAGAGATGCAGGAGAGCATACATACGAATTGGATTATCAGGATATCAAAGGGCAAAAGCTTGCAAAGCGGGCGGCCGAGGTGGCAGTTGCAGGGAACCACAATATGTTGATGATCGGACCGCCGGGAGCTGGAAAAACAATGATTGCAAAGCGGATACCGACGATTTTGCCACCGCTGACAAAAGAAGAAAGCATGGAATTGACAAAGCTTTACAGTATTGTTGGAGGATTGAATGCAAACCAGCCATTGATTTTGGAACGGCCATTTCGGGAGGTACATCATACAACGACAACGTCTGCGTTGATAGGGGGCGGTCTGATACCTCGGCCGGGAGAGATTAGTTTGGCAGATAAAGGTGTTTTGTTTTTGGATGAGATTGCAGAATTTCAAAAGCCGGTGCTGGAAATGCTAAGACAGCCACTTGAGGAACATTTTATAAAAATCATAAGAAATCGGGGAGTGTATCATTTCCCGGCAGAATTTTTGCTGGTGGCGGCTATGAATCCATGTCCTTGTGGAAACTATCCTGATTTGAATAAGTGCCTTTGTACGTCGACTCAGATTCAAGCGTATTTAAGTAAGATCAGTCAGCCGATATTGGATCGAATTGATATCTGTGTTGAGGCTGAACGTGTGGCTTACGAGGATTTACAGGGAGCCCGTGAAGAGTCTTCAAAGGATATCCGAGAGCGTGTGATCATGGCAAGAGAACGGCAAAAGGAACGGTATAAAGGGGAGGGGATTACAACAAATTCACAGTTGAATGCAGAGAAGATAAAGCGATACTGTATTCTTGGAAGCGAGGAGGAAAAGATGATGCGGCAGGCGTTTGAAAAGTTAAATCTCACAGCGAGAATGTATCACAAAATCCTCTGTGTCGCCAGAACAATTGCAGATTTGGCGGGCGAGGAGAAAATCGGTTTGGCGCATTTGAGAGAGGCGATCGGATACAGGACATTGGATAAAAAATATTGGGGCAGGTGACAGGATGAAATATGAATATTGGTTTGCAAATATAAAAGGAATTGGCAATCAGAAAAAGAAAAGAATTCGTAAGCGCTTGGTGAGTGCACAAGAGTTATATTATATAGAAGAAACAGGCTTACAAGCACTTGGAGTGGAAGAAAAGGATGCTCAAATTATTCGGAAAAGTATAGAAACATGGGATTTGGAGGAAGAATATGAGAGGATGCAACAGAAGAAAATTCAGTTTTATCCGTTTTTTCACAGCGATTATCCGGAAAAATTAAAGCAAATCAGTTCACCGCCATATGCGCTTTATGTAAAGGGGAGACTGCCAAAAGAAGACAGGCTTTCAGTGGCGATTGTAGGAGCACGAGAATGCAGTCCTTATGGGAGACAATTGACAAAGGAATTTGCAAAAAAACTGGCAAGTGCAGGAGCGCAGATCATAAGCGGTATGGCAAAAGGGATTGATGGAGCCGGACAGATAGGAGCATTGGAGGAAGGCGGAGATTCCTATGGGGTTTTGGGGTGCGGGGTGGATGTCTGTTACCCTAGAGAACACATTGAGCTGTATACGGAGCTGGAAAGAAAAGGCGGGATTTTATCAGAGCAGCCCATCGGGACAAAGCCGCTGCCGCAGTTTTTCCCTGCCAGAAATCGAATTATCAGTGGACTTTCAGATATCGTACTTGTGATGGAGGCAAAAGAAAGAAGTGGATCTTTGATTACCGCAGATATGGCATTGGAGCAGGGAAAGGATATCTATGCACTGCCGGGACCGATAAACAGTCAGCTGAGCAGGGGGTGCAACCGCCTGATTAAACAGGGTGCAGGGATATTGTTATCGCCTGAGGATCTCTTAGAAGAGCTATCGTTTGTTTGTGAAGAAAAAGTGAAAAAATTAACGGAAAATAAAATAGCACTTGAAAGTCCAGAAAATTTGGTGTATAGTTGTCTCGATTTGTATCCAAAGAACCTAAACGAATTGGCGGACCTTACAGGGCTGACAATTCCGGCGTTGATGGATGTGCTGGTGAGTTTAGAGTTACAAGGATATATTCGTGAATTTTCAAAAAATCATTATGTTAGATTGAGATAGATAGAACGATAGTGGAGGAATTATAAATGGCACGTTATCTTGTAATCGTAGAGTCTCCTGCGAAAGTAAAGACAATTAAAAAATTTTTGGGGAGTAATTATGTTGTTACGGCGTCAAACGGGCATGTACGTGATTTGCCAAAGAGTCAGCTTGGAATTGACGTGGAACATGACTTTGAACCAAAATATATTACCATACGCGGAAAAGGGGATATTCTTGCTAATTTAAGAAAAGAAGTGAAGAAAGCGGATAAAGTATATCTTGCAACTGACCCCGACCGTGAGGGAGAAGCGATTGCATGGCATTTGTCAAAAGCGTTAAAACTGGAAGACAAAAAGATGTACCGTATCAGTTTCAACGAGATTACCAAGAATGCGGTAAAAGCATCGATCAAAGACGCAAGAGAGATTGATATGAATCTGGTAGATGCACAGCAGGCAAGAAGAGCGTTGGATCGAATTGTTGGCTATAAGATCAGTCCTCTTCTCTGGGCAAAAGTAAAGAGAGGCTTGAGTGCGGGACGAGTACAGTCTGTGGCGCTGCGCATTATTGCAGACCGTGAGGAGGAGATCAATGCATTTATTCCGGAAGAATATTGGACACTGGATGCAAAGATTAAAGTAGAAGGGGAGAGAAAGCCTCTCCTTGCAAAATTCTATGGAACAGATGGGAAAAAAATAGTCATCCATTCAAAAGAAGAACTGGAACAGATTATGAAGGCAGTCGAGGATGTACCATATTATGTAGACGATATCAAAAAGGGAGAGAGGACAAAGAAAGCACCTCTTCCGTTTACTACGAGTACATTGCAGCAGGAAGCATCAAAAGTGCTGAACTTTGCAACACAGAAGACAATGCGAATTGCGCAGCAGCTCTATGAAGGAATTGACATCAAAGGAAATGGAACAGTCGGTGTGATCACGTATCTGCGTACAGACTCAACAAGAATTTCCGAGGAAGCAGATGCGAATGCAAGAGAATACATTTCGCAGAATTATGGAGAGAGCTATGTATCGGCGGTGGCGAAAAAGGCGGATGACGGGAAGAAAATTCAGGATGCGCATGAGGCGATCCGTCCGACAGATATCACAAGAACACCGGCGGCTTTGAAAGAATCCCTTACAAGGGATCAGTTCCGATTATATCAGCTGATCTGGAAGCGATTTGTGGCAAGTAGAATGAACCCGGCAAAATATGAGACGACTTCGATCAAAATTGCAGCTGGCGAGTATCGTTTTTCTGTTGCGGCATCCAAAAACGTATTCGAAGGATTTCGGGCTGTTTATGTGGAAGCGGATGAGGAAAAAGAAGAAAACAATGTACTTGTAAAGAGCATCGATAAGGATTCGAAGCTTACAAAAGAAGAACTGGATCCAAAACAGCACTTTACACAGCCGCCGGCACATTATACAGAGGCATCACTTGTAAAGGCATTAGAAGAGCTCGGGATCGGGCGTCCAAGTACGTATGCGCCGACAATTTCAACAATCATTGCAAGAAGATACGTGGCGAAGGAAAACAAAAACCTTTACATGACAGAGATTGGTGAAGTTGTAAATAATATCATGAAACAATCGTTTCCAAGCATCGTAGATGAGAATTTTACAGCAAACATGGAAGGCCTGCTCGACATGGTTGCAGAAGGAAAAGTTGCCTGGAAGTCTGTGATCAGTAATTTCTATCCTGATTTGGAGGAAGCAGTGCAAATAGCTGAAAAAGAGCAGGAAAGTGTCAAGATTGAAGATGAAGTGACAGATGTAATCTGTGAAGAATGTGGAAGAAATATGGTGATTAAATACGGGCCACATGGCAGATTTCTTGCATGTCCGGGGTTCCCGGAATGTAGAAATACAAAACCATACCTTGAAAAAATCGGTGTACCATGTCCGGTATGCGGAAAAGATGTGGTTCTTCGAAAGACAAAAAAAGGAAGAAAATATTACGGATGTGAAGATAATCCGACTTGTGAATTCATGTCATGGCAAAAACCATCCAAAGAGAAATGTCCGAAGTGCGGAAGCTATATGGTAGAAAAGGGAAATAAACTGCTCTGCTCAAATGAAGAATGCGGGTATAAAACAGATATAAAAAATGATGAAAAAAATGAATGAAATGTTGAAAAAAAACAAATTGTATGATAACATACAACTATACACATATTTTTTCTGAGTTGTGTGTATGATTAGGTAAATAGTTTGTAAAATCAAGTGTCACATAATGGAGGCGAAGATATGAGTGTACAATTATTGGATAAGACTAGAAAAATTAACAGATTATTGCACAATAACAATTCAAGTAAAGTCGTGTTCAACGATATCTGTGAGGTATTAAATGAGATTCTCGCATCGAATGTATTAGTGGTGAGCAAAAAAGGAAAAGTGCTTGGAAGTGGCCAGTGGAAAGATGTAGAAGTGATACATGAGCTGATCGATAATGAAGTTGGAAGCCATATTGATGAGATGCTCAATGAAAGACTGCTTAGTATTTTGTCGACCAAAGAAAATGTGAATCTTCAGACACTTGGATTTTCACCAGAGGTTGTCAAAGGATATCAGGCGATCGTGACACCAATCGACATTGCGGGAGAAAGACTTGGAACGTTGTTCATTTATAAAAAAGATGAACTTTACGAGATCGATGATATTATTCTAAGTGAGTATGGAACAACTGTCGTGGGACTGGAGATGCTGCGCTCTGTCAATGAAGAAAGTGCCGAAGAGATTCGAAAGGAACAGATTGTGCAGTCGGCGATCAGTACACTTTCCTTTTCAGAATTGGAAGCAATCATTCATATTTTTGATGAATTGGAAGGAACAGAAGGAATTCTTGTGGCGAGCAAGATCGCAGACAGAGTTGGGATTACGCGATCTGTTATCGTGAATGCACTTCGAAAATTCGAAAGTGCCGGGGTGATTGAATCACGTTCGTCCGGTATGAAGGGAACATATATTAAAGTGGTAAATGACTATATTTTTGAAGAACTAGATGCGATCAAAAAGAAAAAATTGAAATAACAATAAGAGAAGGGGGTCAGAGTTCTGGCTCCCTTGAGTTGTACAAGGAGAGGGAAACATGTACGAAGGGAAAAAAGCAGAGTTAGAAATGAAAAAAGCGATTCTTGCCGGAGGAATATTGGAATCAAAAGTATTTCAGTGTAAGATTTTAGCATATCACGCGGAGGAGGAACGCGTATATTTACTTTTAGAAGATGATTCACTTGCGGATATTGTACTTGATGCAGTCTATGAATGTCGGATAGAGACAGGAACAACATGGCACGGCAGTGAGGGAAGAATAAAAGAACGCTACTACAATGAACACGGAAAAATTTTAGAATTCCAAATAGAAAATGGATTTTATAAAAATAGTATAAAGTCTGTTGACAAACAGGAAGTGGAGTGATATTTTATAACTAAAGCAAATTAGCACTCGGACAAAGTGAGTGCTAATAAACTGATAACATAGTATGAAGGAGGCAGTTTGATATGAAATTAGTACCATTGGGAGACAGAGTCGTATTAAAACAATTAGAAGCAGAGGAGACAACCAAATCCGGAATTGTATTGCCGGGACAGACAAAAGAAAGACCTCAGCAGGCAGAAGTTGTTGCGGTAGGACCAGGTGGAATGGTTGATGGGAAAGAAGTAACAATGCTCGTATCAGAAGGAGATCAGGTTATCTATTCGAAATATTCGGGAACAGATGTAGAATTAGATGGTGAAGAATATATTGTTGTAAAACAAAGTGATATTTTAGCTGTTATTAAATAATAAAAAGATAATAGGAGGCAAATAATCATGGCAAAAGAGATTAAATATGGAGCAGAAGCCAGAAGTGCTTTAGAAGCTGGTGTAAATCAATTGGCAAATACAGTAAGAGTAACATTAGGACCAAAAGGAAGAAATGTAGTGCTTGATAAATCTTTTGGCGCACCGCTTATCACAAATGACGGAGTGACAATTGCAAAAGAGATCGAGTTGGAAGACGCATTTGAAAATATGGGTGCACAACTAATTCGTGAAGTTGCTGCAAAGACGAATGATGTTGCCGGAGATGGTACAACAACAGCAACTGTTTTAGCTCAGGCTATGGTTCATGAAGGAATTAAGAACCTTGCGGCAGGAGCAAATCCAATCGTACTTCGCAAAGGTATGAAGAAAGCTACAGATGCAGCTGTTGAAGCTATCGCATCTATGAGCAGCAAAGTAGAAAGTAAAGAGAGAATCGCAAATGTTGCGGCAATTTCAGCAGGAGATGTGGAAGTTGGAGCAATGGTAGCAGATGCGATGGAAAAGGTATCGAATGACGGTGTGATTACAATCGAAGAATCCAAGACAATGAAGACAGAATTGGATTTGGTAGAAGGTATGCAGTTTGACCGTGGATATATTTCAGCATATATGGCTACAGATATGGAGAAGATGGAAGCAAACTTAGAAGATCCATATATTTTGATTACAGATAAAAAGATTTCTAATATTCAGGATTTATTGCCACTGTTAGAGCAGATTGTACAGTCAGGAGCAAGACTTCTTATTATTGCAGAAGACATCGAAGGAGAGGCGCTTACAACATTGATCGTAAACAAATTACGTGGAACATTCAATGTAGTTGCAGTGAAGGCACCTGGATATGGCGACAGAAGAAAAGCAATGTTGGAAGATATTGCAATCTTAACAGGCGGACAGGTGATTTCTGAAGAACTTGGATTGGACTTAAAAGAGACGACACTTGATCAGTTAGGTCGTGCAAAATCTGTAAAAGTACAGAAAGAAAACACAGTCATCGTAGATGGAATGGGTGACAAAGATGCAATCAATGGTCGTGTTGCACAGATTAAGGCGCAGATTGAAGAGACAACATCTGAATTTGATAAAGAAAAATTACAGGAAAGACTTGCTAAACTTGCAGGTGGTGTAGCTGTTATCCGTGTGGGTGCAGCGACAGAGACTGAGATGAAAGAAGCAAAACTCCGCATGGAAGATGCACTTTCCGCAGCGAGAGCAGCAGTGGAAGAAGGAATCGTTGCAGGTGGTGGATCTGCTTATATCCACGCATCAAAACAGGTTGCGAAGCTTGCAGATGAATTAGAAGGAGATGAAAAGACAGGAGTTAACATTATCTTGAAAGCTTTGGAAGCTCCATTGTTCCACATTTCAGCAAATGCAGGACTGGAAGGCTCTGTAATTATCAATAAAGTAAGAGAACAAGAACCAGGAATCGGATTTGACGCATATAACGAAGAATATGTAGATATGGTGAAAGCGGGAATCCTTGATCCGGCGAAAGTGACAAGAAGTGCATTACAGAATGCAACAAGTGTTGCATCAACATTATTGACAACAGAATCAGTAGTGGCAAATATCAAAGAAGACGCACCGGCTATGCCAGCAGGTGCACCTGGAATGGGTATGATGTAATCAATGATATAAAATCAGAAGGCGGAGCTGTGAGACAGTTCCGCCTTTTGATTTTATGATAATTTAATTAGAAGAAAGCTGATAAGTTTTAGAATGAAATTCGACAAGAGAAATTAAAAATCTCTTGCCGGATTTCTTTTTTATTTATGGCAAGAAAAGAAAGCGTGCAAGAGTGTAAAAAGCTCTTGTGCGCTTATTTTATTTCAAGAGAAAGGAGCGGGAACGGTGGCAAGAAAATACAAAAGATTGCGCTATGAAGATAGGCAAGTAATAGAGAAAATGAGCCGGGCGGGCAGCAGGGTAGTAGATATTGCAGCTACTTTAGGAGTACACCGGGACACAATTTATAAGGAGTACGCCCGCTGCGGAGCTACGGCGGATACATATAGCGCAGAGAAAGCGCAGGAAACGCTTTAAATGCACAAAGGAGAACGAAATGGAAAAACAGGAAAAACAAGCAATAGAAATATTGCATATGATGTGCGGGAATAACGGGTGCGTAATTTCTGATAGTGGCGGGAAAGACAGCAGCGTATTAAAGCATATTGCATTAAAGGTAAAAAACAGATACGGATTGGAATACAAGATAAGACACAACCATACAACAGTAGATGCACCAGAAACTGTGTATTTCATAAGAAGAGAAAAAGAAAAATACGAGGCAATGGGAGTACCGTACGAAATATTCTATCCTGCACAATCAATGTGGCAGTTAATTGTAAGCCATGGAACACCGCCAACACGAATTATGCGGTATTGCTGTAAAGATTTAAAAGAAAATACAGGACTGGGCGAAAAGTTAGTAACAGGAGTAAGAAAAGCCGAAAGCAGGAACAGAAAAGAAAATCAAGGAATAGTTACAATTACGAACCCAAAGAAAAAATTAGTGAGTGAGATAGAAGAAAATGAAAATTTTCAATTAACAAACAAGGGGGGGTGGTTGTTCTTAATTTAGATAATTCGGAAACACGAAGAATAGTAGAAAACTGTTATAGGACACAAAAGACGTTAATAAATCCATTGATAGACTGGGACGATGATTTTTTATATTGGTACATACGAAAAGAAAATATTGAATTAAACCCGCTGTATGGTTGTGGCTGGGGTAGGGTTGGCTGCATAGGCTGCCCGTTGGCTGGTAAACATAGGTGGCGAGAATTTGAAAGATACCCAAAATATAGAGATGCGTATATTCGTGCGTTTGAAAAAATGATTGATGAAAGAAAACGAAGAGGGTTAAAAACTATGGAAATGTGGAGTACAGGGAAAAAAGTATTTAAGTGGTGGATGGAAGATGAAAATTTAGACGGTCAATTAGCATTTGATTTAGATGGAAATATTTACGAGGAATACACATAAGCGGCAATGAGCCGCACCAGTGCCGTTAGTTCAGTTGGTTAGAGCAACCGCCTCATAAGCGGTAAGTCATGGGTTCGAGTCCCATACGGCGCATTGAAAGCAGGAACGTGGCAACCTGCGACAGCGTGGCAGCAGGCGAACAACTACACGCTGGGTGCTGTGAATTTGGAGCAGTGGGCACGCCAACTAGAGAGTGTGTGGATGGTCAACAGGTTTTAGGCAACTTTTTAATGCGAAAAGGGGCAACACAGCATACAAAGCCACTACAGGAGCGTGGGCAATATGAAAACAAGAGCACCGCCGGGAAGAGAGGGAAGTATGGAACGCACAAAAGATTTTTATAACGGCATGAATTATGCAAAAAAACAATTACAGCAACGGGAACATGAAAGACGCAGAAGAAAACGATATTTCATTAAGCAGAAATTATGCGGGATTGCAGTAATAGCGGTGTTGGGAATCGCAACACCGTTTGCACCTCTTTTGGATTTGGATATTATCACGATTTCAGCATTTTTCATGCCGATAGCATTATCACTTACCTTTAGCAAGGAAATGTGGATAATGGACGCTTATTATTGGGAAGTAAAAGAAAGAGAGGAAAAACGTGAGCGATATGTACATAAGAAGCCAAGACAGAGAAAAGCTGTATAGGCTGGGTGGAAATTACGCATGTGTGGAGTATGGCAGCGCAACAGCAAGAGCCAAAAAGGGGCAAGAGCCAAAAGAAACACACAGCATTTTTATTTCTGACGGAGTATTAGAAGAAATAGGAACATACGAAACAAAAGAGCGTTGTTTAGAGGTCATAGACGAAATACAGAAAGCGTGCGTTTCTTATTTGTATTCAGCGGGCAGTAGCGGATTTTTAAAAGGTGCGCCAGCATTTCCGCCGTTTGCAGCGGAGATACCAAGAATATATGAAATGCCAGAGAAATAGGAGAAAAAGCAATGAAAATTAAAATTGTACAGCATGTACCAACAAAGCCAAGCCCGGAAATAGGCAAGGTATACGAGGTAACAAAAACAAATGAGCCAAACGAAAGAAATGGCGGCACAGTATATTTTGTAATGTGTGAGGGCGTAGAGGTGGGCGTATTTGCAGAAGAAATGGAGATTGTAGAGGACGGGGCTGTAGAAGAATGACGCTAGAGCAATTTATAGAGCCAATACACAACATTACAAGAATACGCATTGTTAAAGGCAAGGGCAGCAGGTACGAAACCAGTGAGGCAGACGTATACATAGGCTGGCTAGGGATATTGCGGGAAGATAAAAGCCAGATCAGTAAAGAGATATGGCAGGCAGAGGTAAAGGATTTTGCAGTAGTGCCGGATATCCAGCATAAGGACTGGCAAAAGCTGGGGTTAATGAAACCATTAGAGCCGGGAGAACACCCGCAGTATAAATTTAGTGATTTGACAATGACACTGTATTACACATTTTGCATATAAGAAACGAGGTAAAAAAGTATGAGTGAAGCAATGGCAGCAGTAGAAAAAGCTGTACGGTTTGGAATTAAGATTAACAAAAATGAAGAGGACAGCAACAAGCGGGTAACATACCTGTATGATGCTGTAGGTATGATACCTGCGGTAATGGATTTTGTAGAGGGTGCATTTAACTATGGTAGCTGGGGCGGTGTGGAATTTGTAAAGAATAACTACCCTTGCATGGTTAAGTTTGACGGTACAGAGGATTACAGATTAAGCCCGGACAATTACGAACTGAAAGAGGACGGGGCAAAGAGCGATATCACAGATATTTATTATGCAGGTAATGCAATGTCCGCTTTTAAAGGCGGCTGGCTGTGTCAGTACGAAACAGCTACAGACGAATATATCATTTGGAGCAACGTAAAATACGATGCTGAATACAACGCATACCACAGAACAGGAAAAGACGGCACATTAAATGCCGGATTCTACAGACACATTTATACACCGTCACTGGTTGAGAATGTAGCACGCAGCCTTAGTGGTTGTCAGACTATCGGAGATATGACAGCGGAGCAGGAAAACGAGGCTTGCAAGGCAAACGGCGATAAATGGGGCATGAGTTCATGGTGGGAATGGAACTACATTATTTGCCTGTTAAAGATTATGGCAAAAACAGACGATTTGCAGACGGCTTACGGAATAGGAAATAGCAGAACCGGGCAGCCAGCAACCACAGGAACATTAAACGACAAAGGGCAGTTTTACGGTACGTCGGATTTCAGAACACAGGTTAAGGTATTCCACACAGAGGCATTGTGGGGCGATAAATGGGAGCGTTTAACAAAGCTGATCTGTGCAGACGGAATTGTAAAGGTATTGCCGTATGGAGAGCCAAACTTTACAGGAGAGGGATATACAGACGTATACCGCTACATGTGGAATGATTGGCGTTATGGCTATGTAGATAAAACCGTAATGACACCATACGGACGCTTGCCAATCTCATTTAATGGGACAAGCCATAAATATGCAGCAGACGGCGGGGCAGTAGATACAGAAATTGTGGCTGTGCCTCTTGTGGGCGGCTGCTGCCACAGCGGGCTGTATTGCGGGGCTTGCGTGTACTTGGGCCTACACCGCTGGCTATGCGTACTGGTGCATTGCGCCCGGTCTTTCTTGTGAAATGCCTGCGGCTGCGGAGCAGTAAAGGGGGAACGGGGGATTTTTCCCCCGCACCCGGAAAGGAGAACGAACAGAAAATGAACAATGAAAATTTTGCCGGAATCATGGGAACGGTAAAGCAGGCAGAGATAACAAACGGGGTATGCGGATACGATACAGAAAACCGTTATGCAGTCCTGCGGGTATGTGTACCGAGAAAAAGCGGGGCAGAGGATACGGTAATTGTAGCTGCAAAGATAAAGGAAAATGAAAACATAGACGCAGAAGCAATAGCAAGAAATATGGTAGCTGGCAGAGATATTATGGCAACGGGTATTTTGCAGAAAGCCATAAATACAGAAAGCGGGCATACGGCTGTATTTATCCTTGCAGAGCAGGTTGCAACAGTAGCGTTTCCGGAATATCAGAACGGTGTGCAATTAACGGCGGAAATTGTGAATAACCCGGAAGTAAGAGAAACACCAAGGGGAAAACATATAGCTGATGTAATGCTGAAAGTGGAGAACCGCATACAGGGCGGAAACGTACATATTCCATGTATTTTCTGGCAGGAGAACGCCAGCGAGATTGCAAAGTACAAAAGAGGCACGATTGTAAAAATCACAGGCAGATTACAGAGCCGGGAGTATGTGAAAAAGCATTACGGCGATAATAACGCAGAATCAGAAGAGAAAAGAACCACTTTCGAGGTATCGGTAGAAAAGATGCAGGTATGGTGGCAGCCGGAAACAGTAGAAAGGAATTAGACAAAATGAAAAACAGATTTTTTGTAAATGGAGATCGTACAGCAAAGGTACAGGAAATTTCAATACCAATACATGGAAAAGGCGGAGAGTTGGGCATAAAGGCAGTTACCGGATTAGTGGGACTGATTGAAACATTGAAAGACTGTAATACATGCAGAGAGGTACAGGCTGTATATGATGGGATTTGTGGTTATAATGCCTGCTGCCTTAGATGCGAATTTATTGACGAAAAGGGCGCAGATGAACTTATGGAGTTGGTAGGTATGCTTACCGTACGGGAAATGGAAAGATGCAAGAAGAATTGCGAGAAAGATAAAAAATGAAATTTGCATGGACAGAAAAGGACAAAGAGCGGTTTTTTAAGAGAGCCGAGAGGCAATTAAAAGCCGCTGGTATTGATTTTGTACAAGTGGACAGGTCACAGATAGGCGTAAAAGAGTGGGACGCAGAGAAGCAGACCGCAGGCACAGTTTATGTATGGCTGACATCATACCCGTATAACCATTTCAGCACAAGGAAACGTGGATTATTAAAAAGGTTGGGAAACTGGGAATGTACAGACCATTTCAAGAGAGGCGAAAGCAAGCCAATACATATGCACTCACGCCTTATTTACACCTCATACAGAGAGGAAAAGAAACAATGAAAAAAGAAAGCCCCTACGGTACTGGAATACCATAGGGGCAAAGCTATAAGCCTTAATAAATTACCTAATAAAAGTATAAACGGCGTATGGCGAAAAGTCAAGGAAATTGCAGGCGTAGAGCCTGCCTTTACCACTTGATAAAAGTATTAACTATCCGACAAAAGAGAGGTAAAACATATGCCGTATGTAGAGAGAATTACAAGAGCAGGAAAGACGATAGAGGTAGAGCGTTACTTTACCAGCAGATACAAAAAACCGGGCATAAAGAGAGGGGACAAAGTAAAGCCAACCAAGGAAGAGCAAAAAAAGGTTAATACCAGAGCAGCAGAGAGAAAATTACGATTACTGTTAAACGCCAATTTTGGATATGGGGATTATCATTTAGAACTGGACTACATACGGAAAAAGGGACAGCCGGATAGAAGCAGGGAGCAGATGCGCAAGGACATGGATATTTTTTTACGTGAGTTACGCAAAGAGTGCAAAAAGACAGGCATAGAGCTTAAATATGTGCATGTTATGGAGATTGGTAAAAGAGGGGCACGCCACCACCATTTAGTTATCAACAAGATTGATACAGAGATTTTGCAACGGTGCTGGTATAAAGCGTATGAGGGACATAACCGGGTTAAAGTATTCCCGTTAGATGATTCTGGAAACTATGCAAAGCTGGCGAGTTATTTTATCAAGTACACAGATACGCACAGAACAGAGGCAGACGGGGCATTACAGGGCAAGCGTTGGAATTGCAGCAAAAACCTTGTAAGACCAGAGCCGGAAATAAGAATAATTTCAGATCGTGCATGGTTCAAATCAGAGCCGAAAGCGATAAAAGGTTACTACGTGGACAAAGACAGCGTAAGCAAAGGAGTACATAGCCCGGAATACTACGGATACGGGTACATGAGGTACACGCTGGTAAAACTGGAATGAAAGGGGTTGATAGTTTGATTGTGATAGCTGCGATAGCAATATTTATGGCAGGCGTGGTTGCGGGCATGGTGTTAATGGCACTTGCAGTTGCTGCCAAAAGAAACAATGAGCGGATAGAGAGGGCAGAAAAACATGATTGACAAAATTATTTACTGGTTATTCCAAACGAGGAAAGATTGCAAGCATTGCTGCCTATGGTGTGAGTATTACGATTTATGTCGTTCAGAAGTAAAACGAGGAAAGGGGCGAAAGAATGAGAAATTTTAGGCTTGACGATGAAAGCGGGCATCAAGAGGCATTATTTGAGTGGGCAGCATACCACATGGACTGTATGCCGGAACTTGAATATATGCACCATATCCCAAACGGGGGAAAGAGAGATAAAAGGACAGCGGTAGCACTGAAAAGGCAAGGCGTAAAAGCTGGCGTGCCGGATATTTGCTTACCAGTGGCAAGAAATGGATATCATGGGTTGTACATCGAACTGAAAGCAGGAAAAAACAAGGCTACAAAGAGCCAAGAAAAGTGGCAGAAGTTTTTAAACAGCCAAGGGTATTATGCAGTGATCTGTTACGGCTGGCATGAAGCGGCAAAAGTGATAGAAGAATATTTATTAAAAGCCGACAATGACAAAGCGGCAGCAGTATTGCAGGAAATGGAAAGCGAAGAATAAACACGAAAGAGGTAAAAGTATGAGAGTGATTAGCGTTTTAAATTTAAAAGGCGGCGTAGCAAAGACCTTTACGGCAGCAAACGTAGCATATGAGCTTTACAGGAGAGGTTACAGAGTATTGCTGATTGACAACGACAAGCAGGGCAATTTAAGCAAAGCGTACAGCAGATACGATGCAGAGAACATAGCACCAGTTACAAAGTTGCTGGCTGGGGACTGGGACAGCGTAGACGAACTGATACAGCATACAGAGTATGAGGGCATCGACATTGTAACGGCGAATATGTCATTGTTTGGGGCTACATGGAATTTAACCAAAGAGGACAGCGAAAACCAGATTGAAAGATACAAAGCACTGGTATACGCCAAAGTGCAGTATTACGGAGATTGCACCGTATACGGAAAATATGATTACTGCATCATTGATAACCCGCCAGATATCGGGCTGAATGTTGTAAATGCATTGGCGATTACGGACGAGGTAATAGTACCTGTAAAGGTGGACGAGGACGCATTAGAGGGGCTGGATATTGTCACAGAGCAGATAGAGGACGCAAAAGCATTTAACCCGGCGTTAAAACTGGCTGGTGTTTTGATTACGTCATACCAGAACACAGACGGAGAGGCAGCAGGCGTAGAGTGGTTGGAGCAGAACACAGATTTTAATATTTTGGGGATTATCCGATATTCCAAGAAAGTAGCAGAAAACACATTTTTACGAAAGCCCATTTATGAGTACAGCCCATGTTGTGCAGCAGCGCAGGGATACAAGAAGTTTGTAACAGCATACACAGGAAAAGCGAGGTAAAAAGATATGGCAAAGTTTGGCATTAACGATATTCTGAACGCAAAGACAAAGGCAGCCGGGCAGCAGGCGCAGGGATACAAAGAAATCTATTTAAGCCCGTATGAGGTAAAGGCAGCCGAAGAGAACACGCACCAGAAGTTAGAGGGCATAGAAGAACTGGCAGACAGCTTTTTACACGTAGGGCAGGAGCAGCCAACGGTTTTGGCAAGGGTAAACGGAGAATACCGCATAATTGACGGGCACAGACGTAACGAAGCAAACAAGCTGAATTTGGAGCGAGGGCACAAAGAGTATGAAAAAGTGCTTTTCCGTTCAAAGGATATGAGCGAGGCTATGTATGAGTTATCGTTGCTGGCTGGCAATGGATACACGCAGGAGCTGACGGCATACGAAAAAACGAGATTGGTAGAGAGAACAAAGGTGGCACTTATCCGGGCAAAGAAAGAGGACGGATTGGAGATTAAAGGAAAAATGCGTGATCTGATAGCCTCAATGCTGAACGAAAGCAGCACAAACGTAGCACGTATGGAAAGTATCAACAACAATGCAACGCCGGAAATCAAAGAGCAGTTAAAAAGTGGCAGTATTGGAGTAACGGCAGCGTATGAGGCTGCGAAGCTGCCAGAGGCAGAGCAAAAGGAAATTGCGGAGCAGGCAGCAGCCGGGAAAGAGATACGGGCAAATGAGATTGCACAGAAAGTTGCGGAGAAGAAAGCAACAGAAAAAGCAGATAAGCTGGAAGAGCCAAGACCGGGGGACGATTACGAAATAGCGCACCCGGAAAGTATTACATCATTGTGCTACTCATGCCTATATTATTCAGAGTGCAACGTAAAAACGGGAACATGCCAGAAGTGCGATAAATACCAGAATAAGGCAGAGGCAGAAAAAACGGACGAACAGCGGTACAGTGAAGAACAGGACAGAATAGACCGGGAAACAAAAGCGAAGCTGCGGCAGCAGGCAGACAATGAAAAAATGGAGCATCTGCCAAGTGATGCAGCAAAGCAGCCAAAGGTACACAGAATAAGATTAGCAAAAATGTTTTTTGAAGATGTGGCAAGCGGCAAAAAGTCGTTTGAACTGCGGAAGAATGACAGAGGCTATAAACAGGGCGATATTTTAGAGCTGGCAGAGTACACGAACGGAGAGGTAACAGGAAGAATCATAAAGGCAGAGGTAACGTATATGTTACAGGAATATGCAGGACTTGCAGAGGGGTACTGCATCATGGCAATTAAGGTAATGGGCATTGTGTCCGAAACGGACACCAAAGGAGCAGAGGCGTGATAGAGGATAAAATAAAACAAGAATACGAATGGCAGCATAGAGAAATAGGGCAACCGACACTTGATGAATTATTTAGCGAAATCAATGAGGCATTGGGGATAGAGCTGTGGATATGGCAAAAAACATACATGACAATGGGAACATACAGACAAATGGGAGCAACCACAGCTCAATGTTTACGGGTGTTGCTTTTTAGCGAAACGACACCGTTAGACTATTCAAGTCCACCAAGAACTGCAAGGGAAGATTGCGAAAGACAACAGTTAAGAGAAATATATCAAAAATTGAATGAGGCAGGAATACAGACAAGAAAGGTGTTTTGGAGCAGGGAAGAAAAGAGGCGATGGTATGAATCACAGACAGTGGAAAAAGAATTATAAAAAGCGATACGGATATAATCCACCTGCATACATGGATAAGCGAAAGAGAAGAAAGGCAAGGGCGCAACAGTCCTTGCCTTGCGCTGGTATATCGGTGGAGCAGATAACGCAGGCAATGGAAACATTTACAGAGGCAGTATTTGCCGCAGCAGGGAACATATGCGATGCACTGGCGCAGATGTTTGGCAGACAGGCGCAGGCATTTAATGCTGTGGCAGAGCAGTACAAAGACGATAAGGCAGGAGCGGTACATGGGAAATAACAAAGAGATACAGAGGCAGCAGTATAACAGAACGGTGGCGATGTTAAAGCAGTACAGAGATGCACAGTTTTTTTTGCAGCACACAACAGACGAAGAGAGCAAACAGAGGACAGAGGCAGCAGTACAGCATATTACGGCGGCACTGGAAGAGATACAGCGGCGCAGGCAGCAGGCGGAAAGAGAGGAAGAGTATACAGCGTTGTGTATGTATTACATGCAGGGCTATACATACGAGCAGATTGAGAAAGAATTGAATACCGGGAAAGATACACCAAGACGCTGGATTACGGCAGCAGTAAAGGAGCTGGCAGTTATGATTTATGGGATTGAGTAAAGCTATGCGGAATAGCTGCACAAATTTTGCGGTATATTTGCACAAATCCTGCGGTGGACAGGGAAACGGTGCGGGCGGTATAATACAACTGTTAAGGACGCACGAAAGAACTTAAATGTTTTTTCGTTGCGCCCTTTTTGTTTTTCATCATACTTTTACCTCCTGCCCAACGCATGAAACCTAGGGCGTTGGGTAAAGAAAGAGGCAACATGAAAGAGTGGGCAGAATTGTTTTATAAATCTAAAGAGTGGGCGCAGACGAGGGACGCATACATGACAGCACAGCATTACTTGTGTGAACGCTGCGGAGAGCCAGCAAAGATTGTACACCACAAGATTTGGCTGACACCAAAGAACATACACGAGCAGAGTATTACGTTATGCTGGGACAACTTAGAGGCATTGTGTCAGGACTGTCACAACAAAGAGCATCATGCAAAGAACGTGCGTGCAAAACGATATGCGTTTACGGCTGACGGCGAACTAATCCCCCCATTCAAAAAAAATATTTTTCACTCACGATAGACCGAGGGGTAACCCTAATTTTACTCTGCAAGGTCGCACATGCGTGGTGTAGAGGGGGTGGGGTGTATCGAAAGGGGTAAAAGAAATGGCAGCACGAAAGGAAAAGAGTAAAGAAGCCAAGATAAAGAGTGAAAAGACAAGATTAAAAGGGATTTTCAAGGACTTAGACGAAAATAAAAAGAAGTTGGTAACGCCGCTGATAGAAAAGGCTGCTTTTATGTCGATAGAACTTGATGAATTGCAGAACGTGATAGAGGAAACGGGCTGGACAAGTGAGTACAAAAACGGAGAGAACCAGTACGGGACAAAGAAAAGCCCGGAAGCAGAAACATACATAGCATTATCAAAGAATTATGCGGCTATCATCAAGCAATTAACAGAGCTTGTGCCTGCGGCAAAACGCAAGCAAAGCAAGCTGGCAGCCCTTAGAGAAGAATAGGGCAAATGCCATATAAAAATTATATCTATGAGTACTACGCAAAGATAAGCAGCGGCGAGATCAT
This sequence comes from Coprococcus phoceensis, assembly GCF_900104635.1. Lineage (NCBI taxonomy): Bacteria > Bacillati > Bacillota > Clostridia > Lachnospirales > Lachnospiraceae > Coprococcus > Coprococcus phoceensis. Next base: position 1,658,227 of record NZ_FNWC01000007.1, on the reverse strand, counting down.
CGTAGGAAAATGGATTAAAAAAATATTTGAAATCATCATAAACGGGCTGCAAACGCAGGAGTATTTTTTTAATGCAAAGGCAGCCAATAAAGCTATAAAATTCATAGAAACATTTTGCCACCATAGCAAGGGGCGTAATGATTTAATCACGTTGGAATTATGGCAAAAAGCTATAGTTTCCACCATTTTTGGCATACAAGATGCAGAAAAAATACGTGTTTTTCGTGAAATTTTTATTGTTATCGGACGAAAAAACGGTAAAAGTTTGTTTGCGTCTGCGCTAATCGCATACATGGCTTACTTAGAGCCGGAGTATGGACAGGAAATATACTGTTTAGCACCAAAATTAGACCAAGCAGCCCTTGTATATGACGGATTTTATCAAATGGTACAGGCAGAGGAAGAGTTGGAAGAACTGGCGAAAAAACGGCGCAGCGATATCTATATTGCAGAGAGCAATACCGTTATCAAGCCGATTGCATTTAATGCCAAAAAGTCAGACGGTTTTAACCCGCAGCTTGTTGTATGTGATGAAATGGCGGCATGGAGCGGGGACGCTGGATTAAAGCAGTATGAGGTTATGAAGTCTGCTTTAGGCGCACGTAAACAGCCGATGATTTTAAGCATAAGTACAGCCGGATATATCAACGATAGTATCTATGATGAGCTAATGAAGCGTAGCACAAGTTTCTTAAAGGGAAACAGCAAAGAGCGCAGGTTATTACCATTTTTGTACATGATTGATGATGTGGAAAAATGGAACGACATAGACGAACTGAAAAAAGCAAACCCTAATATGGGCGTATCAGTAAAAGAGAGTTTCTTTATTGATGAAATTGCAGTAGCAGAGGGCAGTTTAAGTAAAAAAGCAGAGTTCCTTACCAAATACTGCAATATCAAACAGAACAGCTCTATTGCATGGCTGGAATATCAGACAGTGGAAAAAGCAGAAATATTAAAAACGCTGGAAGATTTTAAAGAGTGCTATGCAGTGGGCGGCATAGATTTGAGCCAAACAACAGACTTGACAGCTGCAAGCGTGGTTATAGAGAAAGAGGGCGTATTATACGCATTTACGCAATTCTTTATGCCTAAAAACAGGCTGGAAACCTTGCAGGCAACAGATGGAGTACCGTATGACATTTTCGTTAAGAAAGGCATTATCACTTTATCCGGCGATAATTACGTTAATTACAAAGACGTATTTAACTGGTATGTATGGTTGCTGGAAACATACGGCATAAGGGTTTTAAAAATCGGATACGATAGGTACAGCGCACAGTACCTTGTGGACGATCTGAAAAATTACGGATTCCATACAGACGATGTTTACCAAGGCGAAAACCTCACACCTGTAATACGGGAGTTTGAGGGCATTATTAAAGACGGCGATTTTAAAATTGCAAACAATAAATTGCTACAGTCGCATTTCTTAAATGTGGCATTAAAGCACAACATGGAAACAAGGAAGTTCCGCCCGATAAAGATAGAGCAGCGGGCGCATATAGACGGTTTTGTATCTGTCATAGATGCAATGACAGTAAGACAGAAATATCACGAAGAGGTAGGGGAACTACTGAAAAACGCCGCATAGAAAGGAGAGTAAACGGCATGAGATTTTTAGATTATCTTTTTCATGGCAAAGAATTAAAAGCCATAGGAAATTATTTTAAAATGCTGAACGGCTACAGCCCGACATTTACCAGCTTTAGCGGCGGTGTATATGAAATGGATTTGACAAGGACAGCGGTAAACAATTTTGCCACTCATTGCAGCAAATTAAAGCCAGAGATTGAGGGCAGTGCCCTTAAAACATTGGAAAAGACATTACAGCATAAACCAAATTGTTTTATGGACACGACAAAATTTATTAAGCGTCTGGCAACGTATGTGGCTGTAGAGCATACAGCGTTCATTATTCCGATAGAGGACGAATACGGGCGTTTATGCGGCTGGTATCCATTGCGTGCCGAACGCTGCGAGGTAATAGAGTGCGAGGGGCAGTTATATTTGCGTTACCTGTTTGCAAATGGCAGTTATGGAGCTATTGAGTTTGAGCGTGTGGGGATTATGACAGATTTTGAATATAAAGACGATCTGTTTGGAGAGGATAACAGCACACTTGCACCCACAATGCAGTTGATACATACGCAAAACGAGGGAATCATAAACGCAGTAAAAAACTCTGCAAATATCCGATTTTTAGCAAAGGTTGCAAACATGCTGAAACCAGAGGATATAAAGAAAGAGCGCAAGCGTTTTACAGAGGACAATTTAAGCGCAGACAATGATAGCGGAATGATTATTTATGATAATAAATTTTCCGACTTGAAGCAGGTAGAGAGTAAACCGTATACACCTAACGCATTGCAGATGCAACACATACAGGAAAATGTTTGTACACATTTTGGTACGAATATGGATATTTTGCAGAACAAATTTGACGAGAATACATGGAACGCCTATTACGAGGGAAAAATAGAGCCTTTTGCAATTCAATTATCTTTAGTAATGACAAACATGAGCTTTACAGAAAGAGAGCGGGCGTGTGGAAATGCTATTTTCTTTTCTGCAAACCGTTTGCAATACGCCAGCAATGCTACAAAGTTGAGCGTAAGCACGCAGCTATTTGACAGGGCATTACTAAACAGAAATGGCGTAATGGATATATGGAATATGGCGCATGTTGAGGACGGAGAAAAATATTATATCCGCAAAGAGTATACAGAGGTAAGCGAACTGCAAAAAGGCAATGAGCCACAAGTAGTTATACAGCAAGTCCCGCAGGCAGGGGAACAGAACCCACAACCAGAAGCGGGAGAAACACAAGACGGACAAACAGAGAAAGAGGGTGTTAATAATGCCAGTTAAAAAAGAACGGGAATACAGAACGCTGGTAACACCACTCACTGCCCAAGTTGCGAGCGATAAGCGCATAAATACAGAATGTTATGTAGAGGGATACGCCACTACATTTAACGTACCGTATCTTTTATATGAATTTGAGGACGGTACAAAGATTTACGAAAGAATTGACGCACACGCACTGGATAATGCAGATATGAGTGACGTTATCATGCAGTACGACCATACAGGCAGGGTATTTGCCAGACAGTCCAACAAAACATTGATTTTAGAGCCAGATGCGAAAGGATTATTTGTGGCAGCAGATTTAAGTAAAACAGATTTGGCAAGGGGCTTGTATCAGGACATTGACGCAGGCATGATAACAAAAATGTCATGGGCGTTTACCGTAGCAGAGGAAAGCTACGACAGGGAAACACACACAAGAACGATTCTAAAAATCAAAAAAGTTTATGATGTATCAGCCGTAAGTATTCCGGCAAATAACGATACTGAAATAAGTGCCCGTAATTTTGCAAATAGGAGTTATGAGCAGGAAAAGCAGGAGTTGCTTAAAAGGCGGGCTATGATACTAAAGATTAAGACGAGCTTATAAAAGCGAAAATGAAAAGGAGAAAAACAGAGCATGAGATTAAAAGAAATTGAGGCAAGATTAGCAGAAATCAGAGAAGAGCTGAACACCAGAGCGGCAGAGCTTACAGACGAAGAAATGACAGCACTTGAAGCAGAGGTAACAGCATTACAGGAAGAAAGAACCTCTTTGCAGGCGGCAGCAGAAAAACGTAAAAATTTACTTGCAAGAATTGCTGCGGGAGAGCCTACAGGCGGCGCAGGCACAGAGCCTATGACATTTAGAAACTTTGCAGGAGCAGGCGGCGCAGGTGCAGCAGCAACAGAGCCAGAGGATAAGTACGACACTGTAGCATACAGAAAAGCATTTATGAACTATGTGTGCAGGGGCGTGGTTATTCCGCAGGAGTATAGAGCGGCAGAAAACACTACAACAGCAGACAGCGGCGCAGTAATTCCAACCTCTATTATGAATGAGATTATTACAAAGCTGGAAAGCTACGGCAGCATTTACGCAAAAGTACGCAAGATTAACGTACAGGGCGGCGTATCCATTCCGATTGCAGATTTAAAACCTACGGCACACTGGATTGCAGAGGAAAAGAGCAGCGATGACCAGAAAGCATCTGCAAAAACTTCTGTAACATTCAACTATTACGGCTTAGAGTGCAAAATTTCACAGAGCATTTTAGCCAATGTCGTTACTCTGAAAATGTTTACTGATCTGTTTGTACCTATGGCAACAGAGGCAATGGTAAAGGCTATTGAGATTGCCATTTTCAACGGTACAGGAGAGGGGCAGCCGCTGGGTGTCACAAAGGACAGCAGGGTAACAACGGTTGTTACGCTGACACAGGAAGAGTATGAGAGCTGGAATGGCTGGCACAAAGTAAAAGGCAAAATGAAAAAGGCGTACAGAAATGGCAGTTTCGTTATGAATCAGTCCACGTTTGATACAGGCATTGACGGCATGGAAGATAAGAACGGGCAGCCGATTGGACGTACAAACTATGGCGTGAACGGAGAGGAAACATACCGTTTCATGGGCAAGAACGTGGAAACTGTAGAGGACGATGTGTTACCGAGCTGGGACGATGCAAACGAGGGAGATGTAATTGCGGTATTTATGAGTTTCTCTGATTACGTTATCAATACCAACATGGAAATGCAGGTAGTGAAGTGGACAGACCACGACAACAACAAAATCAAAAATAAGTGCTTAATGGTTGTGGACGGCAAGGTAGCCGATGCAAACGGCATTATCTTAGTAAAAAAGGGCGTTAAGTCGGTATAAGGAAAGAGAGGCACAATATGGCACATTTTGATGTAAAAGAGCTTGAAAAGCGAAAAAAGGAAGATTTACAGAAACTTGCAAATGAGCTGGGGTTGAGTGACATCGGAACGAAAGAAGAGCTTGCAAAGAGAATTGCGGCAGTAGATGCAGAAGAGCAGGAAGAGAAAGAAACGCAGCAGGGAGAGCCGCAACAGCCGGAAGTACCGGGAGAAGCAGAACAGGAAACGCCAACGCCGGAAGTGTCCGAAACGGACACCGAAAAAGCCAGTGTGAAAGTAACGATTATTGAAACCTACAAAGATAAACAGGCACAGCAGACATTTAGACCGGGCAAAGAATTTGTTGTAACAACAGAGCGGGCAGAGGTTTTGGTGGCAGCAGGAGTGGCGAAAATCACAAAGTAGAGGCGGTTTTATGGAAACAATATTAACAGATACCATAAAAAGCAGCATGAGGATTTTAAGCAAATCCGCAGTGATTGAACAGGACATAAACAACAGTATTGCAGCCTGCAAGTTGGATTTACAGCTTGCAGGCGTGGTAAATATCAACGAAAATGATGCGCTCATTATCAGAGCCGTTACGTTGTTTGTGAAAGCAGAGTTTAATTACCAAAATGCAGCAGATAGATACAAACAGAGTTATGAGGCGTTGAAAATGTCGCTGTGTCTTGCCGGAGATTACAACACAAAAGAGGGATAAGATGCAGGAAGAAATTACGTTATGTGAGCAGATCAATGACAGCGAGGTAGAGAAAACTATTATTTTCTGTGACGTTGAGAGCATTACGCAAAGTGAGTTTGAGGCGGTAGGGCAAAAGGACATAAAGCCGCAATATAAATTTGTGGTATGGAGTTTTGAATACAGCAATCAAACAGAGATTGAATACAACGGGCAGAGGCTGACGGTATACCGAACATACAAACGGAAGAACGAAGAAAAGACAGAATTGTATGCTGAAAAGCGGGTGGGCAGACGTTGAGCAAAGAAGTAGATATAAAAGACCTTGCAACAGAGATTGCAGCCGGGCTTACAGAGTACGACCAGAATGTAGCAGACGAAATAAAAACGATAGTTGATGATGTGGCACAAGAGGGCGTGGACGAACTGCAACAGAGCAGCCCAAAACTGACAGGCAGTTATAGAAGAGGTTGGAGAAAAAAACAGACCTATGCAGATACCCGCACCAAAAGAAATACTGTGTTTAACAAAACGGATTATCAGATTACGCATTTACTGGAATATGGACATGCAAGCAGAAATGGCGGGCGTGTAAAGCCGAGGGTACATATTAAGCCTGTAGAGGAAAAAATGGTAACAGAATTGCAGGAGCGCATAGAAAAGGCGGTGCAGCAGTGAGATTAGAAACAATTATTGACAGGGCAAAAGCAACGGGGCTGCCACTTGCAAAAGATGCGTTCCGGGAAACAAAGGAAAACCCGTTACCAGAGCCGCCGTATCTTGTGTATATCGTGCCGCAGGTAGTGGGGCGTGGAAGTGATGAAAGAATTTTGTTACATGAGATACACGCAGCACTGGAACTGTACACAGACAAGGTGGTAGACGGCAGTTTAGAGAAAGAAATTGAAGAAAAAGTGTTATTTGATGTGGATTACACAAAGTACCAAGATACGATTGAAAGCGAGGATATGGTACAGACCGCATACGAATTTACAATTTACGAGAAAGTGAAAAAGAAAGGATAAGGATATGGACAGCGAAAGAATTATTTTAGGCAGTGGAAAGCTGTATTGCATGGTTTTTACTGGGGAAATCCCGGAAGATACAGCGATTGAAACAGACGAAAACCAGCTTGCACATATCAAGGGCGGCGCATCGTTGGAGTACACCGCAGAAACATATACAGCAAAGGACGATTTGGGCGTTGTGCAGAAAACGATTTTAACCAGCGAAGATGTGACATTAAAGGCAGGCTTGCTTACATGGTGCGCAAAGACACTTGAAAAGCTGTGTGCAACAGCGAGAGTAACCGAAACAGCCAAAAAGAGAACCGTAAAAATCGGTGGAATCAAAAACCAGAACCATAAAAAATATCTCATTAGATTTTTACACGAAGATAGTGAGGACGGAGATATCAGAGTAACGATTGTGGGAAGAAATGAGGCGGGCTTTAGCTTTACATTTGCCAAAGATGCAGAAAGCACAATAGAGCCGCAGTTTAAGGCACACCCAATGGATAAAGACGGTACATTACTGATTTTTGACGAGGATATCGTTACAGAAGCGTAAAGAAAAGGCTGCGGGGCAATTCCCGCAGCCAAAAATAAGGAGAGTAAAGCATGGCAAACAAAAGTTTTAATTTTGGAAAAATGAAACGAAGTTTTTATACAACAACACTGAAAGACGGCAAAGTAGTAATTGTAAACATGCCGAAGAAAAGCACATTTGAAAAGATGCAGGAAATTAGCGAGCTGGACGAAGAGGAAGTAGACGGCAAAGAGGTATATAAAACAATGCTGTCACTTATGGCTGAAATCTTATCTAACAATAAAAATGGGGAGCGGATTACAGCAGAGTATTTGGAAAGTGAAGAGTACGACATTGAGGAAATCGTGGCATACATTAACGATTACGGCGATTTTGTCAATTCGATTAAGAATAACCCAAATTAAAAATGCCGTATTATCCGGGCGGCGGCAGCGGGGACGAAGTGCATTATAGATTGAATACAAAAGGGGAAAAACTGGTAATTGATTATCTGAATATCACGATATCTGACGTACAGGAAATGCCCATAGATTTGTATTTGTATTTTATGCGAGAGGCAAATATACACAGGCTCATGCAGACGAAAGAGGGCAGAGAGTACTTAGATAATTGCTGGAGAATGGAACAAACAAAGCCGGATAGAAAGAAACTACGGGAAAAGATGCGGAAAGGAGAGCGGTAGCATGGCAGCAGGAAACATTAAAGGCATTACCATAGAAATTGGCGGCGATACTACCAAATTATCAAAAGCACTTTCCGGGGTAAACAGCTCATGCAGTTCTTTACAGAAAGAATTGAGGGAAGTAGACAAGCTATTAAAACTAGATCCCTCAAATACAGAGCTTTTGGCACAAAAACAAAAGATTCTGAAAGAAGCTATAGGAAGTACAAAAGAAAAGCTGGATACGCTGAAAGAAGCGGAAAAACAGGTACAGGAGCAGTTTGAAAATGGCGAAGTAAGCGAGGAACAGTACCGAGCGTTACAAAGAGAAATTGCATCAACAGAAATCAAACTGGGAGATTTGGAGCAGCAGGCGCAGGAAAGCAATAAAGAGCTTGAGGGCGTGGCTGATGCAGCAGACGATACAGCAGAAAAAGTAAGCAAGATTGATGCAGCGGCAAGTGCGCTGGACACTGTGAGCAATAAAGCAGGAGCAGCGGCAAAAGCATTAGCACCGTTATCAGCAGGAGCGGCAGCGGTGGGGGCTGCATCGTATGCGGCAGCAATGGACATAGATAATGGCTATGACATTGTGATAACCAAAACAGGCGCAACAGGCGAAGCACTGGAAAGCCTGCAAGGCAGCATGGAAAACATATTTACAAGTTTGCCGATTGATGCAGAAACAGCAGGTACGGCAATCGGAGAAGTAAATACACGTTTCCAGCTTACAGGGGAAGAACTTGAAAAACTGTCACAGCAGTTTATAGAGTTCTCTGAAATCAATGATACAGACCTCAATACATCAATAGATAACGTTGATACGATTTTAAATAAATTCAATGTTGACGCATCACAGGCAGGCAATGTGCTGGGACTTCTGACAAAGACAGGACAGGATACCGGGTTATCAATGGATACGTTGGAAAATTCATTGATGCAGAACGGCAGCACCTTAAAAGAAATGGGGCTGGGGATTACAGAAAGTGTAAATTTACTGGCTGCATTTGAGAACAACGGTGTTGATGCAACAACAGCAATGGCAGGATTGAAAAAGTCCGTTAAGAATTATACCGCAGAGGGATTAAGCACAAATGAAGCACTGCAAAAGACGATTGACAGAATCAAAAACGCCAGCACAGAAACAGAGGCGTTATCTATAGCGCAGGAAACGTTTGGCTCTAAAGGTTTTGCGGAAATGGCGCAGGCGATCCGAGAGGGTAAGTTGAGCTTAGACGATTTGGGCGCATCGTTGGACGATTACGGGAACGTAGTACAGGATACCTATGAGGCAACATTAGACCCATGGGACGAAGCGAAAACAACGCTGAATAATCTGAAACTTGCGGGCAGTGATTTGGCAGGCACAGCGTTATCAGCATTGAAGCCTGCCATTGAAAAAGTAACAAGTGCAGTAAAGAACTTTACGGACTGGTTTAGAAACTTGTCAGATGGGCAGAAAGAAACGATTGCTATTATTCTGGCAGTTGTGGCAGCTTTAGCCCCGGCATTATTGATTATAAGCAAGGTGGCGGGGGCGATATCGGGCATAATAAACGTATGCAAGATGTTAAAGCCTGCGATTGCAGCAGTAAATGCAGTAATGGCAGCGAATCCAGTAATGATAGTAGTGATAGCAATAGCCGCATTGGTGGCGGCGTTGGTTGTCCTATATAACAAGTGTGAATGGTTTAGAGAAATAGTTGACGGCATTTTTTCTGCAATCAAAGATTTTGTAGGAAATGCCATTGATGCAATCAAAGAATTTATAAGCGCAGTATGGGACAAAATGCAGGAGATATGGGGATTTATACAGCCGTACATAGAAATGATATGGGGCGTAATTCAGCAGATCATGGCAGATATCGCACAGATTTTTAGCGATACATGGGAAATTATAAAGGCTGTGTGGGATTTGGTAGCACCGTATTTTATGATTTTGTGGGAAGCAATAAAAACTGTATTTTCTGTAGTTGGCGAAGTATTAAGCGGCTTCTTTTCGGTTGCGTGGGAGCTGATAAAAACCGTTTGGGACGTTGCGGTAATGTACTTTACTACAATTTGGGAAAATATCAAAATTGTATTTTCTGTGGTAGCGGAAGTGCTGGGGGCGTTCTTTAGTACGGCGTGGGAAGTCATAAAGGCGGTATGGGACGTTGTAGTAGCGTATTTCCAAGCAGTATGGAATGGTATTAAAACAATCTTTTCAGTAGTAAAAGATGTATTAACGGGGAATTTCAGTGACGCATGGAACGGAATTAAAAGCATTTGGGCTGGGTTTGCTAATTTCTTCAGCACAGCATGGAACAGTGTAAAAATAATATTCAGTGCGGTAGGAAATTTCTTTAGGACAACATTTAGTGCAGCGTGGGAGGCTGTAAAACAGGTATTTGCAAACTGGGGCAGCTTTTTCAGCGGTTTATGGGACAGAATCAAAAGCACGTTTTCTAATTTGGGTACTGCAATATCAAATGCAATCAGTGGTGCAGTACGTGCCGGAATCAACGGAGTAATAAGTACGATTGAAAGAACCATTAACAGTGCAATAGGGCTGATAAATGGGGCAATCGGCTTAATCAATAAGATACCGGGCGTAAATATAGGCGGGCTGGGATATTTAAGCCTGCCAAGGCTGGCACATGGCGGTGTATTACAGAACGGTGCGGCAATGGTTGCAGAGGCGGGACCAGAGTTAATACAAATGGTAAACGGTCAGACGATTGTAACGCCATTGACACCAACGGCAAGAAATACCGCAATGGATACCGTAAACGGTAAACAGGGCGGCAGTACAACAAATGAAATTCAGTTAAAAATTGAGAATTTTTACAACAATAGGGAACAGGACATAAGAGAACTTACAGAGGAAATATTGGAAATTGCAGACCAAATAAAAGAAAGGGAAGAGGCGGCATATGCTTAGTGAATATTTTGAAAGCGCAAATAGCTTTACCTATAATGGCATAAATTCGTTGGATATGGGCTTATTTATTACCGGGCAGAGTGCCGCTGATTCAGCAGCAGAGCCGGAGATTGACACCGTAGAAGTGCCAGCAAGAGGCATTTTGATACAGGACAACAGAATAGACACGCTGGACAACCAGAGATTTAAAGACTATGAGCAGAAATATACATGCTGCGTAGATGCCACGCAGGGCAGGAGCTTAGAAGAACTGGCACACAGCATTTATATGTGGCTGTATGCGCCGGGAATAGAGTATAGCAGGCTGTACGACACTTACAATACAGAACGTTATAGGCTGGCGTATATAAACAGTAACGCCAGCGTGTCAGAACTGGCAAAGCGGTTACTGGGAGAGATAGAAATAACATTCATGTGCAAAGCATATGAAAGACGGCTGAACGGGGATAAGACAATAACCCTAACGAAAGCAGCAACCATATACAACACAGAGGGATTTACGGCAACGCCGTATATAAAAATAACGGGAAGTGGTGGCATTACGCTGTATATCAATAACCGGGCACACACCTTTAAAGATGTGAACGAATACATTGAGATTGACGGCGAAATAATGAACGCATATAAAGGTGATCTGCTACAAAACAGTAAAATGGTTACTGAACTTTTCCCGAAGCTGACAGCAGGAGCAAATAACATAAGCTGGGCTGGCAATGTAACAAAAGTGGAAATTATACCGAGGTGGTGCAGACTTTGATACCGATTCTATATGATGCCTTAGAAAAAGATTTTACGACAAATGGAATAGGGTTTTTAACAGATGCGGTAAGCTGCATTGTAACCGAGGAAAGAAACGGAATATATGAGCTTGCGTTGACGTATCCGACAAAAGGACATTTGGCGAAATACTTAGAGAATGACGCAATCATAAAAGCAAAGGCGAATGATGAAGATAACCCGCAGCTTTTCCGTATTTACAACCATACGAAAGCTGTAGGAGAAAATACAACATGGTACGGGGAACATATCAGTTATGAACTGAACGGCAACCCGGTAGACTGTTTTACAGTAAGTGAGGTAAACGGAGAACGGGCATTACATGAGTTGCTGGACGCAGCGATATTGCCGCATGAGTTTACCTGTGCAAGTGATATTACCACAACCAACAGCACCAGTATAGACGGGGCTGTAAGCGTCAGAAACGCTATGGGCGGCACAGAGGGCAGCTTATTGGACGTATGGGGTGGAGAATATCACTACGACAATTACAGAGTAGAGCTTTTAAAAGCAAGGGGCGTAGACAATGGCGTAACGATTGAGTACGGCAAGAATCTGATAGATGCAAAGCAGGAAAAGAATATTGCAGATGTTGTAACGGTAATTTTCCCATATGCGAAATATACCGCAGAGGGAGCGGAGCAGAAAACATACATAACATTGCCGGAAAAGGTATTACAGCATGAGAATGCAAACAAATATGCAACGCTGCGGTGTGAGATTGTAGACTTTTCCGGGGAATGGGAAAGCGGAACAATAATTACTACTGACATGCTGCGAGCAAAGGCAAAAGAGTATTTGGGCAAATTAAGTATAGAGCCAAAAGTAAATATTACCTTGTCTTTTGCATCGTTGAAGAAAACCAAAGATTATAAAAATATAAAGGCTTTTGAGAGTGTAAAGCTGTGCGATATTGTTACGGTTAAAATCTTGCCGCTTGATATCAACGTAAAAGCAAAGATTACGAAAGTAAAATATGACAGCATAAAAGAACGTTACGAATCGCTTGAAATTGGAGCAGCCCGCACGAATCTGACTAAAACCATTACTGCGGCACAGAAAGAGGCGCAGGAGCTGATAGTAAAGAACCAGACAAGAGCGGAGCAAATCAAAAAGCAGATTGAGAACACCATTAAAAATGTGACTGCGGCAATCACTGGCAACAGCGGTGGTTATGTGGTATTACACCCGGAAAAGAACCCACAGGAAATATTTATACTTGATACGCCGGATACGTCAAAAGCTAAAAACGTATGGCGTTGGAATCTTGCCGGACTGGGGCACAGCAGTACGGGAGTAAATGGAGAGTTCACGACAGCAATAACCGCAGACGGTCAGATAGTAGCAGATTTTATTACCGCCGGGGAATTAACCGGGGCAATATTAAAAGCTGGGACAGTGTATGCAGAGGCGTTAGATGTTGAGTACAGGAACAAAGTAACTAAACACGCAACAGATGCAGCAGAGGCAGCATTAAACAGCGCAAAGCAGTATGCGAATGGGTTACAAGAAAGTACCAACAAAGAAATTCAAGACGTAAATAACGCTATTGACGATATCAACAATGAACTGGAAACAACAGTAGCAGACGGGATAATAACGGAATCTGAAAAGGCTGCCATACAGAAAATGTTGCAGATCATTGTGAAAGAAAAAGAAGAGGCAGACGCAAAACACGAAGAGTTATTTGATAATGATTATGTGCCGTCTGCGGAATTGAATGCAATGCATAAAGCGTGGCTTACTGTATTTGGAACTGCCAATACTGCCAAATATAATGTGCTGGTTACAGCAATCAACAACGTTATAAATTCTGAAACAAAAGAAGAGATTGAAAAAAACATGGAAACATACCGAACAGCATACAGCGAGTATGGCAGTGCGGTTACGGAGTATCAAACAGCCGTTTCTATTGCAATAGAGGCAGCAGCAAATGCCTATGCAGCAGAGAAAGCAAACAGTGTGGGCGAAACCGTCACAAAGGAAATGACGGCAAAAATTGAAAGCACAGCATCAGAAATTACATTGCTATGCAAAACTATTGAAGAGCATAACATGCACAATTATGTAGCAGGTGGAGATTTCAAGGACGGTTTTACAGATGAATGGTATACGAGCAGTGAAAATAATGAGGTTATTACGGATAGCACGCTGGGGGTATGCGCCAAGATCTCAAAAACTTCCAGCACACCATCATACATACGGTGCAAGATTGGCGTATTGCCAGCCGGAACGTATAGAGTGCGGTATAAGGCAGCAGCGGCAAGCGGGAGCGAAAGCAACGCAAGAGTACAGTGTACTTTTTATTCCACACAGACAACGGCATACGGATTACTGAAAAGCACAGAATGGACAACCGTAGAAAGAGAGGTAACATTACCAGAAAGCACCAGCACAAGGTATTTATATTTGTATGCCTATACGCAAGGGGCAGCGGTATATGTAAAAGATGTAGAAGTGCTGGGGCAGATGTCGGTATATACAGAGGCACAGTTAAAAATAAACAGTGATTCTATTACGCAGGAAGTTAAAAGAGCAAAAGGGATAGAGGACGAATTAAGAGCCTCTATTAAAGTAAATGCTGAAAATATCACAAGCTGCGTAACAAAAGGAAATGTAGGTAGCTATATTACACAGTACTACAACAATGTCATTGTTGCATTTAATAACAGCTCAAAATATGTGCAGATTAACGCAGGAGAAATTGCAATTTATGATTATGGTGTAAGTGCCTCTAAAAAACGTGCTGTATTTGATGAACAGGGAAACCATTTTTACCGAGATAATTATTATGTTGGAAAAATTGGCACAAACCAGTGGGTAGATAATAATGCACATAAAGGGCTTGTATTTGATTTAGAAACGCAAGGAAAGTATATGGCATGGGCACAAAAACCTACAGAGGGGGCAAGCAGTTATACAACCATATTATGTTATTCGAGGGCGAACAGCATATTTACACAAGTGGGCTTACATCTGGGGTGCAATATGTATGGGCATGGCTGGATACTGGACAATGTAGACCTGCGGAACTGTAGCGCAAATGGTTATACAACTTTTACAGGGACATTACCAGTTGTATTGGAAATACATAAAACAGACAATAACGGCGGTATTGGTTGGACATATGGAAACGTGTATATAAAGAATGGCTTAATAACAAGTATTCCACAATAAAGGAGCAGGACATGGAAAAAGAACAGGTTGAAATTACAGAAGAGGCAACACCGTTGCCGCTTGAATTAAATAAAGCACCAGCACCATTACAGGAAGAGGAAAACAAAGCAAAGACGGATACATTTAATTTTACAGAGGCAGTATTGATTGCAATGAATGAAGAATAAAGGAGAGTGCGCAATGAGCAAAGAACAGGAAGAAATGCAGCAGGCAACAGAGGAACATATAGAGCAGCCGTTACCAGATGAACCAAAAGAGGAACAGAGTGAGCCAATGGGAATACTTACAAGCCGAGCGCATGAAGATATGACATTAGCAATTTTACAAGTACAGGCAGCCTATGGACTGCCAGCATATTTAACAGATCTGATTGTAACGGCAGTACTTGCGGATATCAGGGGCTGTGCAAATAAGGATTTGCTTAATGCATTGAGCAGAAAGGAGTAGCACATGGCGTTACAGAATGTACAGAGAATACAGATTGAGCTTGACGGCAGCGCACCTTTTGAGTATGTCGTGGCGAAAGCTGGGGAAAAAGAAAGCCGGATAGTAGAAGTTACACTATTGGAGAATAAGAAAGAGTTTACCATACCAGCCGGGACAACAGCCAAAATCAAGTATTACAAGCCGGACGGCAAATTTGTATTAAACAATGCCACAATAAGCGGAAATGTTATTACAGTGACATATACAGAGCAGATGCTGGCGGTTTCCGGCACTGGGCGTGGGGAAATTGTTTTATACAACGGAACAGCCGTATTACGAAGCGCAACGTATTACACGAAGATTACGCCAACGGTGTACAAGGAAAACGGGCTGATAAGCGATAATGAGTTTCTGGATATGGCAGAAAGCATTATTGCGATGAATAAGCAGACTGATAAGGCGATAAATGCAACCAAGAGCGCAGAACAGGCTGCAACAGATGCCAATACAGCAGCGGCAGCAGCAAACAGCGCAGCGAAAGCCGGAAATGCAGCAGCCGCAGCCGGGAACAATGCAGCCAAGGCGGCAAACGATGCAGCAGAGGCAGCAAATGCGGCGGCAAACAGCGTAGACAAGACAAAGAAAGATGCGACAGCGGCAGCAGGAGCAGCCAACAGTGCAGCAAATGCAGCCAACGAAGCCGCTACAGCCGCCAACAATGCGGCGAAAGCAGGAAATGCAGCAGCCGCAGCCGGGAACAGCGCAGCTAAGGCAGCGAATGATGCAGCATCGGCGGCAAATGAAGCCAAAGCCAATACAGTAACAGCAACACAGAACGCACAGACAGCAACCAGCGAGGCGAACACAAAGGCAGCCGCCGCCAATAATGCAGCCGCAGCGGCAAATAAAGCGGCGGCAGCCTGTGAGAATATGGCAAAGGGAATTAACAGCATGACGGACGGCACAACGGGCATTACCTACACAATAGGGATTAATGGCGGCATGGTGTATTTAGAATCAGTATAAGGAGCAGAGCATGGCAAGAATTTATTTAGCAGATAAAGAAACATTGGACAGTACACACGCAAATACAAACGCAATTCTGGCTGCATTAGAGGAAAGCGGCGGGGAACATAAAAAAGCGGTACGCTATGGTATCAAAATCAATAAGAGCGACAGCGGAAAAAAGAGCCGGGTAACATACTTATATGATGCTGTAGGCATGACACCTGCGGCAATGAATTATACGGACGGCACATTTAACTATGGTAGCTGGGGCAATGTTGAATTTGTAAAGAATAACTACCCTTGCATGGTTAAATTTGACGGCACAGAGGACTACAAGTTACTGGCAACAAATTACGCATTAAAGGCAGACGGTACAACGGCAAGTGATGCGGCAAACGTGGATTATGCAGGTAATGCAATGGCAGCATTTATGGGCGGCTGGCTGTGCCAGTACGAAACAGCTACAGACGAATATATCATTTGGAGCAATGTAAAATATGATGACGGGTACAACGCATACCACAGAACTGCACCAGACGGAATTATCAGAGAGGGATTTTACCGCAGAATCTATACACCTACATTATTAAGCAACGTGGCAAGGTCTTTAAGCGGGCAGCAGCCAATGGCAAGCAAAAATGCAACGCAGGAACGTACATACATTAAAGCAAACGGCGATGTATGGGAGCATACAAGCTGGTGGGAATGGAATTATATTATTGCACTGTTAAAGATTATGGCAAAAACAGAGGATTTACAAGAAGCATACGGCAATGGAAATATGAGCGGTTATGTGAATGATTCAACGAAGTATTACGGAGTACTTGCCTCAGGCAGTATGGACGATAAAGGGCAGTTTTACGGATATAATGCCGGAAACAAGCAGATTAAGGTATTCCATACAGAGGCAATGTGGGGCGATCAGTGGGAGCGTATCTGTCAAATGGTATGCGATAAAGGTGTTGTGAAAGTGCAGCCGTATGGGGATTGCAATTTAACTGGCGCAGGATTTGAAAAAGTACTGGATTTTGCAGATTACGGAGTAAGCGGTAGTGTTGGTGGTTACATGAAAGATACTGTTATGACGAAAGCGGGACGTTTCCCGGTAACATATACAGGTAGCAGCTCAACATATTTGTGTGATTACTTTTGGTTGAATACGGGCATTGTGGCTGTGCCTCTTGTGGGCGGCAGCTGCAACCGCGGGCTGTGTTGCGGGGCTTGCGTGGACTTGGGCAACACCGCTGGCGGTGCGAACTGGATCATTGCGCCCGGTCTTTCTTGCAAAATGCCTAACGCTGCGTAAGCAGCAAAAGGGGGAACGGGGGATTTTTCCCCCGCAGGAAAGTACAACATACGAAAATATAACGGTAGAGAGAATATAATAGGGGATTTCCGGGGCGTGGCTGTGCCTCTTGTGGGCGGCAACTGCAACAACGGGCTGAATTGCGGGGCTTACGTGAACTTGAACAACACCGCTGGCAATGCGAACTGGAACATTGCGCCCGGTCATTCTTATCAAATTATGGAAGATTAACCAAATGCCCCGGAAATTCCTACACCGCTGGCGGTTGAAATACCGCTGAAAGTGAAAATACAGCCGCAAAAGGTGCAGTATGGTAGCCGGGGCGAAACCCTTAGTTGTATAGCGTGGCGAATTACTGCAAGGCGATAAGAAAGAGAATAAGAATGATTAGTTTTAATGGCGTAAGCGAACAACTGTATATACCAGAGGAACAAATAAAAGATATATACAATGCATCAAAAGGAAAGAGTAAGAAAGAACAGGCGCAGATAGTAAAAGCGAATGTAGAACACTACAGAAAAGAACTGGATAAAAGATTAAAGAACAATACATTTGCACCGAAAAGACATAAAACAAAAATCATACAGGAAAATTCTTGTAAGAAAACACGAAAGATAGTAAAGCCACAATATATGTATGAGCAAATGGCGCACCATTCCGTAATGCGGGTATTTGTGCCGATTGCAATGAGGGGAATGTATTACCATGTGTACGGGAGTATACCGGGAAAAGGTGTACACAGAGGAAAAAGAACCGTAGAACGGTGGATAAGAGAGGATAGCAGAAACTGCAAGTACATATATAAGCTGGATATACGGCATTTCTTTGAGAGTGTGCCGCACAGAAGATTAAAGAAAGCACTAAAACGGAAAATCAGAGATAGGGAGTTGCTAAAGAAATTATTTATTATCATAGACAGCCATAAACCGGGGCTGCCATTGGGCTATTACCCGTCACAGTGGTTCGGTAATTTTTATTTGCAGCCACTAGATCACTTTATCATGGAGCAGTTACATGTAAAGCATTACATACGGTATATGGACGATATGGTTATATTCGGAAACAATAAAAAGGAACTGCATAAAGCGAGGCTGCAAATTGAGAAATTTATAACGGAAGAGCTGGGATTACAAATAAAGAAAAACTGGCAGGTATTCCGTTTTGACTATGTAGACAGAAAAGGCAAGCGCAGAGGCAGACCACTGGACTTTATGGGGTTCAAATTTTATAGAGATAGAACAACGATACGAAAGAGCATATTACAGGGCATACGTGGCAAGGTCAACCGGGTAAAGCGAAAAGAAAAGATTACGTGGGTAGATGCAGGTAGTTTACTTTCTAGGCTGGGCTGGATTTGGCATAGTGACACTTACGCATATTACGAAAGATACATAAAACCATATGTAAAAGTGAAAGTGCTAAAAACGCTGGTTTCAAAGCACGCAAGAAAGGAGAACATACGCAATGGAATGGTACGCAGCAGAAAGCACCGCAGAAGAAAAACCGAAAGAGCTGGATATAACAAGCAGCCCGCACCTTGTATATAAGAGGCGCAATATTGAAAGAGTACCAATGAGCAACGAAAATGAGGAAAGCAAGGCAGGCGAAAAGTGGGTATATGAAGAATGTACGCAGGATAAAGAAGAGTATGAGAGCCAGCAGGCAGAATTATTAAGCCCAACTACAGAGGCAATCATGCAGGAAATTTCTGCATTGCAGATGCAGCAGACAGAAACGCAGATCACACTTGAAATGTTAATGGAGCAGTAGAAAGGCGGCACAGACATGTACGAAGAACTGAAAAAGAAATACGATAAAGGCTATATCACAAAGGCAACATTAAAAGGCTGGGTACGCATTGAGCGTAAGGTAAAGGGCAGAGGGATTACAGAGGAACAGTACGAGCAGATTACAGGCGAAAAATACGAGGCATAGGAGAAACACAGAGAAAATGGTAGAACAGGTAACAACTTACATTACGGCAAACTGGGTAGCATGGTTATTTGCCGGAGCGTATGCAATTCTTATTGCACTTTATAAAAAAGAGAAACAGCAGCATAAGGAAGAAAGAGAAGAAAACAAGGCAGTGCGTGAGGGATTGCAGGCACTTTTGCGGCAGCAAATCATAGATATTTGCCTAAAGTATGAGGAACGCAAAGAAGCCCCGGCATGGGCAAAGCAGGCTGAAACATCAGCATATAAAGCCTATGAAAAGCTGGGCGGCAATGATGTAGCACACGCAATGCATGAAAGATTTATGCAACTGCCATTATCAGACGGTAATTTAGAAACAGAAAGGATACATTAGCAGTAAATGACATATCGCAGGAGAAAGCGGCGTAGAAGAGTGACACCACAGGCGGCGGTAAGCTGGCTGTGGGAGTTCAGTAAAAAAGTGGTGTGGACGGTAACACTCTTATACATTGTGTCGTTTGTGTTCGCAATGGTTTTATGTTGGCGAGAGCTACAGTTCATAGGAAACACAGCGGCAATAACAACACTGATTACAGAATCAAACGAAACATTCCGGGTAGTTGTTGGTGGATATCTGATTAAAGCAGGAATAGAAAACGCCTGCAAGATTGTTACCAGTAAGCAAACGCCGCAGGAAGAAACAGACGATAACGCAGAGGGGTAAGGTGGTAATATGGGCTTTATCATGGAAAATATCAGAGTTATAGGAATTGTGTACCTTATAGGTGCAATCATTACTTTTATTGGTTTATTTGCTTTTTTTACGTGGGCAGCAAAGGCAGATGCCAAGGAACAGGAATTATACCCGGAATATCCGATAGAAGATGAAAACGAACCATTCAGCTTGTACATAACGGTTGTATTTATTATTTCCATTATGACGGCAATTATATGGTGGGGCGTACCGCTTTTGTTGGGTGGGTTGCTTCTTTATGACAAGATAACGCAGGAGTACCCGCAGTTAATGGGTGGCATGAATGACACAGAAGAAAAAGAAAACGGAAAGGAATAGAGAAAATGGAAAAAGTACTTTTTTATGTAGCGGCAGCATTGATTGCTGTAATGGTTTTGACACTGTGGGTAAATATTATTGTGGCAATCACAAAAAAGGTTGTTGCGTGGGACAAGTTCCCGGTGCAGGTGTGGGTAATGATTGTAGCCATTGCCTCTACATTGATTACCGCAGCAGCATTTGCACAGTATTTTAATATTGCAATGTTGTGGTATTACTGGGTAGCAGCTATTGCGCTGGGCTTTTTGGTATGCTATGCGGCAATGTTTGGATATGACAACCTTTATAAGCAAATCATGGAAACTGTACAAAAGATAAGGGAACTACTGGCAGGAATCACAAAAGACGCTGAATAGAAAGAATGAGGATAAAACTATATGAGCGTATTGATTGGACACGCAAGCATCAGCGAGAACGGAACTATTAACGGAAAAAAGGGAGATCAGACGGGAAAAGAGGTATGTGTAAGAAACTTTTATAGTAAACCATGGGATTTTATGGCAATCCACCCGGACGCAAACGTAAGAGAGAAGCACGCAAAAGCGGTAGAGGCAGGCTGTGCAAATAACAATATCGGATACGGACAGGGCGATAGAAACACGCTGAACACAGAGGCAAAGAAAGTAAATTATGATTTGTCAAAAGTAGGGCTGTGCAATACGGACTGTAGCGAGTTCCAGAACGTGTGCGCCGTTGCATCTGGCGCAGCAGGCGTAACGCATGGCAGTAATGGGTGGACTACAGCAACCATGCGTAACGCATTAAAGGCTGCGGGCTACAAAATCATTACAGACAGTGCATTTCTGAAAAATGAAAATTACTGTGTAAGAGGTGCAATCTATGTAAAAGAAAGCTCACACACCGTATGCGGGCTGACAAATGGAACATACGCAGCACAGACGCTTGCAAAAGCCGGGATTGGCGGGTACGCCGGAAATAACAACTATTCTGGCAAAGGAATTGGTACAGCGGTTGCAAAATGCGATATGAACATCAGAAGCGTAGCAGAAGTAAAGAGCAATACTGTATACAGTTCGATTAAAGCGGGCACAAAAGTAGAAGTGCTGGAGGTGTTGGCAAATGGCTGGTATAAGATTGTATGGGCGGGCGCATCTTGCGGCTATGCTTATACATCGAATACAAACAATAAGTATTATACATATACCGCCAACAGCAAAAACAACAGTACCAGCACAAGCGGCAGCAGTGGATTAAAGCAGACGCAGAAACCAGAATCAGCGTTGTGTTTTGATAAGACGCTGGCGGGTGCATATGTTGTTACAGCGGACAAATTGCACATGAGAGCAGGAGCAGGAAAAACAAAAGCGGACTATGGAACTATCGCAGAGGGTGGCAAAGTACATTGTTACGGATATTACAACAAAGAAAAGGGGACAGGTGCAAAATGGCTGTATGTTGCCTGCGGAAACGTAACGGGATACTGCCATAGCGATTATCTGAAAAGAGCATAATATGGACGCACAAACAGCGGGCAGAGTTTTGGCGGCGTTGGTAATATGTAGCGGGCACAATAAAGGCTGTGACGAGTGCCCGGCATACGATGTAGAAGCCACAGGAGAAGCACAGCAGAAACGATGCAATGAATTATTGAGCGATAGCAATATTGAAAAAGCATTAGAAACAATGAGAGGATAAAAGAAAGGGTAGCGGTGTGAGCCGTTACCCTTTTTGCCTACTGATTTAAAACCAGATCATAAAATACGTTTTCAGATAAAATCTGTATGTCCTTGCCTTTTAAAATAAGTGATTCAGCCTTTTTCTGTTTATTGCTTTTACCGTCTTTTATGAGACTGCAAAAATCATTATTGCCGAGAATTAAATAATTTGTTTTGGCTGTGACGTTATCCCCGCACTGCCCGCCGAGGTTTACCACAAGTTGCATGGCATCTTTACGCTGCATCTTTTCTAATGTGCCAGTGAATACACAGAGCTTGCCGTAAAGCGGGTGGCTGATATCAAAATTATCTGTAGTTGCCGTAATATCTTTTGCATGTAGCTGGCGGCTGGAATAAGAAGCCTTAAAGCTGTCAAAGTCCCCGTATTGTGAAATTGCATCAGAAAGCAATGCTTGATAGCAGGTGTTGCAGGCTTCACAATCAGCATAGGAGCGGTGCGCCGGGGAAGAAACTTTATAATGAGCGGCAACCGTTTCTAGTTTGTGGTTTTTCAGTTCCGGCAGCAGTTTCCTTGCAAAGCGCATTACATCAACAAAGGAATTGGTAAAATCAATGCTGTGCGTATCCTGCAATACGTCATAAATAAAATTGATATCGAAATTTACGTTATATCCTACAAGGATATCAGAACCGACAAAATCATAGAAAGATTTAATTGCATCGGAAATGGTGGGAGCATCAGCAACCAGATCGTTTGTTATCCCGGTCAATTCGGTTATAAAGCTGTCAATAGGTTCGGTGGGTTTAACAAGAGTAGTAAAAGAATCAACTAAAGAACCGTTTGAGTAGCGCAGTGCGGATAGTTCGATGATTTCACAATAACGGGAGTCCAGCCCGGTTGTTTCAATGTCGATTACCGTATAAGTATCTGGTGCGGCAATGAGGCTGTGCCCTTTATTTGGGCGGCTGGGTTTTTCTGATTTATCAGACGTAGCAACAAAAGGTTTCCCGTTTTCATCAATACCGATAGAAATGAACATAGTAAATACCCTCTTTCGTTTGAAAATTATAGTCATGCTGACCTTTAACACAATTATGCTTTTGAAATGTGGTAAAGTCAAGAAAAATTCTGATTATTAACACAAAGACGATAGGGGCGTACTGAATGAAAATATACGCATACAAAGGGAAAGATAATTTATGTGGGGAACGCATAAGGTTGGCGAGAGCGAAAAACAGAATTACACAAAGCGATTTAGCAGCACGTATGCAGGTAGCTGGGGTTACAATAGAAAGAGATTCGATAAGCCGGATAGAGCGGGGCACAAGAATTGTAACAGATTACGAATTGAAAATATTTTCTAAAGCGTTGGGCGTAAGCATGGAATGGCTGACAGACGAAAGCGGGACACTGTAACAATAGTTATGGTGTTTTTCTTTATAAAAAATACACCCAATGAGTAAAAAATGATTGACAAATGTACTCAATGGGTATATAATATAATTGTAGCAAGGGAACAGCAGGAAAGGAGTTAAAAATGGAGAACGAAGAAATGAGCAAAGCCGATTTAATAGCAATGTTGGTATCAATTAGAGAAGTAGCAAGAACAAACGGGGAAACACATACAGTAGAACATATAGAAAAGATTCTTGAAGAAGTAAGAAAATAAAATAGAATAAAGGGAACACACGAGGGGCGGATACCTAAACAATCCTGCTAACCGCCCCAAGTGCTATAATGTAAATATAGCAGGAATAAAACAGAAAATCAAGGGGCGTGATAAAATGACGATTGAAGAGGCACGCAAACAGCGGGGCATGAGCAGGCGTGAGGTATCGGAATGGTTAGAGATACCATATAGAACGCTGACAAACTGGGAGAACGGGATACGGAGCTGCCCGCATTACATTGAAAAGCTGATAGTAGAAAAGATATTGCAGGGCAAATAGCAAAAAGCACACAGAGAGCCGCAGGACAACAACGCCTGCGGCTTGTTTTACGAAAGAGGGCGGGAACATGGCAAATCAAAAGGGTAGCAGACAATTAAAACACAATGATAGAATCAGATTAGAAGCCTTGTATAATGCAGGGCACAAGGTTGTAGAGATTGCAGAGATTTTAAATGTACACCGCAGTACGATTTATAACGAGTTGAAGCGTGGGCAATATGAACATTTGAACAGTGATTATACAAGAGAAATGAGATACAGCGCAGACCTTGCACAACGGAAATATGAGGAAAATTTAAAAGTGCGAGGAACACAATTAAAGATAGGAAATGATATTAAGCTGGCAAATTACATAGAGGACAAAATAATAAATGAAGATTACAGCCCGGACGCAATCATAGGGGAACTGACAGCAGAGGGACGCTGGGGAGAATTTCAAACCAGAATATGCACCACTACAGTATACAGCTATATTGATAAGGGAATCTTTTTAAAGGTAACAAATAAGGATTTGCCAGTAAAGAAGAACAAAAAGCGCAAATATAATAAGGTAAAGAAACAGAAAAGGGTAGAAGCAGGGGAAAGCATAGAAAACAGACCAGAAGCAATAAACAACCGGGAAGAGTTCGGACATTGGGAAATGGATAGCGTAATAGGACAGCGGGGGAAATCGAAAAATACATTGCTGACACTCACGGAGCGAAAGACACGAGCAGAAATTATTTTTAAATTGCCAGATCACAGTGCAGAGGCAGTAGTGGCAGCAGTTGACAGATTAGAGAAACGCTGGGGCGAAATGTTTAAGACGGTGTTTAAGAGTATCACAGTAGACAACGGCACAGAGTTTGCGTATTGCGCAGAGTTGGAGCGTTCAGCGATAGGCGAGGGGAAAAGAACCAAAATGTATTATTGCCACCCGTACAGCAGTTGGGAGCGTGGCACAAACGAGGTAACAAATAAAATGGTACGCCGCCGAGTTCCAAAGGGTACAAATTTTGACGGACGGACAGAGGAAGAAATACAGGCAGTGGAAGAGTGGATAAATAAGTATCCAAGGCGCATACATGGGTATAAATCAGCAGGGCAGTTATTTGATGAAGAACTTAAAAGAATCAGTTAATCTATTAAAAGGGTATAATGGCTGGCTGGAAACGGTACAGCCTTATTGGATTGCTTACAAAAAGAACAGTAGAAACAGAATATACAATAAAAGTACATATGTTTTGTACAAAATGCCGATATTGAAATTTTGTCGAAAAAAAGGTTGAAATTTTTAAATTAGAAGAAAGCTTGTAGAGTATATTGAAGTTGTGCTACAATAATAATATGAATTTACAAGTGGAGGTTAGTATGAGTGACTATTACACAGAACAATTAGTAAAACAAAAAGCAAAAGCATCATCAATGATAGCAAAGACAGCGTTGATAGTAGTTACGGTGTTGTCGTTTTTTCTTGTGCTGCTGTTTCCGATGGCGATGATTATTCCGGTCATTATGGTTGTTGTGGATATCGTTTTATTCAAGCGTTTTGATCTGGAATTTGAATATCTGTATGTCAACGGAGATCTTGATATTGATAAGATTATGGCAAAACAAAAAAGAAAAAGAGTGTTTGAGATGAATGTAAGAGATATGGAAGTACTTGCACCTACAGGCTCTATTGAACTGCAGCAGTATCAGAGAACAAAAACATATGATTTTAGTTCCGGAGTGGAAGGCGCAAGAACATATGAGATGGTGACAATCTCTCAGGGACAGACTGTGAAAATTATTTTTGAGCCAAATAAAACGATTTTGGAAGGCATGAAAATGCTTGCGCCGAGAAAAGTGTTTATTTAGTCTTGACAGAAACGAATCTTTTTTGTAATATAACACTACCTTATAAAAAACGTTTATATAAGGAATTATTTATAAGTATTCCTTATTAGTGTATTATTATACAATAATCAGACCAAAAAGAGAAAGAGAGGATGAAAGATCATGGGAAAAATTATTGGAGAAGGTATTACATTTGATGATGTACTGTTAGTACCTGCATATTCAGAGGTAATTCCAAACCAAGTAGATTTATCAACTAATTTAACTAAAAAAATCAGATTAAACATTCCGATGATGAGCGCAGGCATGGATACTGTAACAGAACACCGTATGGCAATTGCGATGGCTCGTCAGGGAGGTATTGGTATTATCCATAAAAATATGTCGATTGAACAGCAGGCAGAAGAAGTCGACAAGGTAAAACGTTCAGAAAATGGTGTCATCACAGATCCATTTTCGTTGTCACCAGAGCATACACTGCAAGATGCAGATGATTTGATGGGAAAATTCCGTATTTCGGGTGTACCTATCACAGAGGGGAAAAAATTAGTTGGTATTATTACGAACCGTGATTTAAAGTTTGAAGAAGATTTTACAAAGAAAATCAAAGAATCAATGACTTCAGAAGGATTGATTACTGCACCGGAAGGCATCACTTTGGAAGAAGCAAAGAAAATCCTCGCAAAAGCAAGAAAAGAAAAATTACCGATCGTAGATAAAGATTTTAACTTAAAAGGTCTTATTACAATCAAAGATATTGAAAAGCAGATCAAATACCCATTGTCAGCAAAAGATGAACAAGGACGTCTGTTATGTGGTGCGGCAGTTGGAATTACAGCAAACTGCGTAGAACGTGTGGATGCGCTTGTAAAGGCTCATGTGGATGTTGTTGTTATGGACTCAGCACATGGACACTCTGCGAATGTAATCAGAACAGTGAAGATGGTAAAAGAAAAATATCCGGATCTTCAGGTGATTGCAGGTAATGTGGCAACAGGAGAGGCAGCAAGAGCTTTGATTGAAGCTGGAGTAGATGCGGTGAAGGTTGGTATCGGACCTGGATCCATCTGTACAACACGTGTTGTTGCAGGTATCGGTGTGCCACAGATTTCAGCAATCATGGACTGCTATGAGGCAGCAAAAGAAGCTGGAATTCCAATCATCGCAGATGGTGGTATCAAATATTCAGGTGATATGACAAAGGCGATAGCAGCAGGTGCCAATGTATGTATGATGGGAAGCATTTTTGCGGGATGTGATGAAAGCCCTGGAACATTCGAATTATTCCAAGGAAGAAAATATAAAGTGTACCGTGGTATGGGATCTATTGCAGCGATGGAGAACGGAAGTAAAGACCGCTATTTCCAGACAGATGCAAAGAAACTGGTTCCGGAAGGAGTAGAAGGTCGTGTCGCATACAAAGGAACAGTAGAAGATACTGTGTTCCAGCTTATGGGAGGTCTTCGCTCTGGTATGGGTTATTGTGGAACGCCTACGATTGAAGATTTGAAAGAAGAAGGAAGATTTGTAAAAATTTCTGCAGCTTCTTTGAAAGAAAGTCATCCACATGATATTCATATTACAAAAGAAGCACCAAACTATAGTGTAGATGAATAAAAGAATTATGTAAAAAATAGATTGCGTATTAGCGAAATCTATTTTTTATGTGTGCCGAGCATAGAAATTTGCTTCATTTTACAAAAAAAGTACAAAAATCACATCATTTCAGACAGGTGTCGGCAACAATTTAACTTTTGATGGGTTGACAAATTATAAGAGATTATTGACAGATACAACATTTAAAAAAGCATTGATAAATACAGTATTGTTCTTGGTTATCCAAGTGCCGATTATGATTTTATTGGCATTGGTCATTTCGTCCATGCTGAATGATAAGAAACTGAAATTCAGAGGAGTATTTCGTACAGCAATCTTTTTACCATGTGTGACATCATTAGTAGCATATTCTATTATTTTTAAAAGTTTATTTGCAACGGATGGTTTCATTAACTCTTTACTGATGAATCTGCATGTGATTTCAGAACCGATTTCATGGATTACACATCCGATTTGGGCGAAGATATTGATCATTATTGCGATTACATGGCGCTGGACAGGTTATAATATGGTGTTTTATCTGTCAGGATTACAGAGCATTGACGATTCGATTTATGAGGCAGCAAATATTGACGGTGCAAATGCATTCCAAAAATTCAGATATATGACATTGCCGCTGCTGAAACCAATTATTCTTTTTACGACAATAAATTCTACAATTGGTACGCTTCAGCTGTTCGATGAAACGATGAATATTACCCAGGGAGGACCGGCAAATGCGACAATCACGATTTCGCAGTATATTTACAATCTCTTGTTTAAATATTCACCAGATTTCGGATATGCAGCAGCAGTTTCCTATGTTGTCGTAGTGTTGATAGTTGTCTTATCATTTATTCAGAAGAAGGTAGGTGAAGGAAAAGATGCGTAAAAAAGTGTTAAATGTATTTCGATATGTTTTTTTGTCGATTGTATCGTTTATTTCGGTGTTCCCGTTCTTTTGGATGATTGTGGCGGCAACAAACAAGTCGGTAGAAGTTACAAAAGGAACAATGATTCCGGGAACATATTTTTTCGAGAATCTGAAAACATTGTTGGCGTCAGATCTTCAGTATGTAAATGCATTTAAAAACTCAATTATAATTGCGATAGTTACAACAGCGCTTGCGATGGTTGTGTCATCAGCGGCGGGATATGCATTTGTTGTGTACAAAACAAAAGCTAGAGAAAGGGTATTCAATTTTATCTTTCTGTCTATGATGGTTCCGTTTGCAGCATTGATGGTTCCTCTGTTCCGGTTGTTCAGTAAATTCTCTAACATGGGACCGCTGAAAGTAATTGCGTTGAATACACCAATGGCTGTTATTATTATCGCAATTGCCACAGCCTTTTTGATTTTCTTTTTCAAACAAAATGCACAGACATTTCCAAAGGAACTGATTGAAGCAGCAAGAATAGATGGCTTGTCAGAAGTGAAAATTTTTATTAAAATCTTTATGCCAACGATGAAATCAACATATGCGGCAGCGATTGTTGTAACATTTATGACAAGCTGGAACAATTATTTATGGCCGTTGATTGCATTGCAGTCACCAGAAAAGAGAACTCTGCCACTTGTACTTTCGGCAATGGGGTCCTCTTATACACCGGATTATGGTATGATGATGACTGCGGTTGTCATTGCAACACTTCCGACAGCGTTGATTTTCTTTGTGATGCAGAAGCAGTTTGTTGCAGGTATGACAGGTTCGGTAAAAGGATAAATATAGAAGAAATAAAGGAGAAAGAGATATGTTGATGAGTGAACCAAGACTTACATGGTTGGAAGACCCAGAAGTGTTTGCTGTAAATAGAAAAGAAGCACATTCAGATCATGTTTATTATGAAAATACAGAAGAGATGGTGTTAGGGGCTGACATGCCTCTTCGCCAGTCTTTGAATGGAACATGGTATTTTAGCTATGCGAAAAATCCGACTGTGAGAGTGAAAGATTTTTATAAGAAAGACTTTGATTGCAGAATGTTTGATTCGATTGAAGTACCGGGACATATTCAGACGCAAGGATATGACCGATGCCAATATATCAACACGATGTATCCATGGGATGGAACAGAGTATCTGCGTCCGCCGATGGTATCGAAAGAATATAACCCGGTGGGAAGTTATGTAAAATACTTTGTACTTGAAAAAAATTTACAGGATAAACCGGTATTTGTTTCCTTCCAAGGTGTAGAGACAGCTTTTTATGTATGGCTGAACGGAGTGTTTATTGGATACAGTGAGGACAGTTTTACACCTGCGGAGTTTGAGCTTACCCCGTATCTTCAGGACGGTGAAAATAAACTGGCCGTTGAAGTTTACAAACGGAGCAGCGCAAGCTGGCTGGAGGATCAGGATTTTTGGAGATTTTCCGGAATTTTCCGCGATGTGTATTTGTATGCAGTTCCAAAAACACATATTGAAGATTTATCTGTAAAAAGCACACTGGACAATTCTTACAAAAACGGGAAATTATATCTCAAATTAAAAATTTCGGGACATACAGATTGTGCAGTAAAAGCAGTGCTTCTAAATGCAGAAGAAAAGATTGTTTTTGAAAAAAATATAAAGGGAAACTCTATATGTGAAATTAGCGGAGAAGTTGAAAATGTACATGCATGGAGTGCAGAAGACCCATATTTGTATCAATTATATCTGTATGTGGAAGATCAGAAAGGAAATCTGATCGAAGCAGTTCCGGAATTGGTTGGATTCCGAACATTTGAGATGATTGACAAAGTAATGCATATCAATGGAAAACGAATTGTATTTAAAGGTGTGAACCGGCATGAATTTAATGTGCGAAGAGGTCGTTCTATTAAGAAGGAAGATATGCTTTGGGATATTGAGTTTATGAAACAGCACAATATCAATGCAGTTCGTACTTCGCATTATCCAAATGAGAGTCTTTGGTATCGTCTGTGCGACATTTACGGAATTTATCTCATCGATGAGACAAACTTGGAATCCCACGGTTCATGGCAGAAGATGGGGGAGTGTGAACCTTCTTGGAATGTTCCCGGAAGCAGACCGGAGTGGAAAGAGGCAGTTTTGGATCGGGCGAAATCGATGTTTGAAAGAGATAAAAATCATCCATCTATTTTAATTTGGTCTTGTGGAAATGAATCTTATGCGGGTACTTGCATTGAGGCGATGTCAGACTATTTCCATGAAAAAGATGACACAAGATTAGTTCATTATGAGGGTGTATTCTGGAATCGTGAATTTGATCATATTAGTGATATGGAAAGTCGTATGTATGCAAAGCCGGCGGAGATAGAAGCGTTTCTAAGTAATGATCCGAAAAAACCATATATCAGTTGTGAGTATATGCATGCAATGGGAAATTCTTGCGGTGGCATGAAATTATATACGGATTTAGAGTCAAAATATGAATTGTATCAAGGCGGATTTATTTGGGATTATATCGATCAGTCGATGCTTCGGAAGAATGAGCAAGGTGAGGAAGTGTTTGCTTATGGTGGAGATTATGATGACAGAGCAACAGACTATGAATTCTGTACAAATGGAATCGTATATGCAGATCGAAAAATCTCTCCGAAAGCACAGGAAGTAAAGCAACTCTATGCGAATGTGAAACTGACTCCGGACGAAAATGGAGTGCTTATAAAAAATGAGAATTTATTTATTTCCACAGAAGCTTATACACTTGTCTATCGTATGATGCTAGATGGTTATCCTGTCTTTGAAAGTATGCGAAACGTAGTTGTACAGGCGCAAGAAGAACAGTATGTGAAATTGGATTATCCAAATATAGATGAGCCTGGAGAGTACACTTATGAAGTGGCAATGGAATTGACGGAGGACACGATTTGGGCAGATGCAGGACATGAGATCTGTTTTGGACAATTTGTCAAGAAGGTTACGGAAGAGGAAGAACAAACGACGAAAAAGATGCAGGTGATTTATGGCGATGTCAATATTGGAGTGAAGGGTGAAGGCTTTCTGGCAATGTTCTCAAAAAGTGAGGGAGGTCTTGCATCACTTCAGTATGATGGAACAGAGTATATTACACGGGCGCCGAAGACGAGTTATTGGAGAGCATGTACCGACAATGACCGTGGGGCAAAACAGGGATTTGACCGCAGTATGTGGCTGACTGCCGGTTTGTATCAAAAAGTCATTGATGTGAAAGTGGAGGAATTGGAAGAACAGGTTCGGATTACGTTTGAGTATGAACTGCCGACGATTCCAAAAGCATACAGTACAATTTCCTATGTGATGTCAGGTGACGGTGTTGTGCATGTACACTTGTTGTACAAAGGGACAGAAGGTCTTCCTGAAATACCGGCATTCGGAATGGATTTCAAACTCAAAGAGAGATATCATAATTTTGAATATTATGGATATGGTCCGGAGGAAAACTATGTCGACCGAATGGAAGGTGCAAGACTTGGCATTTTTGAGGGTACAGCAAAAGAAAATTTATCGAATTATCTGATTCCTCAGGAGTGTGGAAATCGTGTAGGAACAAGATGGCTGAAAGTGACAGATGAGTATGGCAGGGGTCTTCAATTTACATGTGAAGAGATTCCATTTGAGAGCAGCGTCCTTCCATATAGCGCGTACGAACTTGAGAATGCATTACATCAGGAAGAATTACCGAAAATACATTATACATGGGTTCGAATTCTTGCAAAACAGATGGGTGTTGGAGGAGATGACAGCTGGGGAGCACCGGTGCACGAACAGTATCGGATACCATCGGATAAAAATTTGGAAATTGCTTTCCATGTCAGTAAATTGTGATATAATAAGATATAGTTGGGTAAAAGGGCGAAGGGTCGAAGATTCTTCGTCCTTAGACTATAGATTGAGGTGTAAGGATGGCAGAATATTGTAAAGTGGTAATTATTGATGATGAATTTATTATGCGTCAAGGAATGAAGCACATGCTGGATTGGGAAAAGGAAGGTTTCCAAATTGTCGGTGAAGCTTCCAACGGGCAGGAAGGCTTGGAAGTGATTGAAAAGACAAAACCGAGTATTGTACTCACAGATATCGTGATGCCTGTGCTTGATGGAATTGAATTTTCAGAAATTTTAAATAAACGTTTTCCGGAAATGCAGCTTGTGATATTGAGTAGTTACGATAAATTTGAATATGTGAAGGCTACATTTCTAAATGGGGTAGTGGATTATATTTTAAAACCGACATTAAATCCGGAAATTTTGCTTTCAACTTTGAAAAAAGTGGCTGGAAAAATTCCGGGAATGGAACTTGAGCGAAAAGAAATTGATTCCGTTCAAAGCCAGATGGAACGGTTTTTATGTGGTTATCAAGAAAAGTTAGATGAAGCATTGTTTGTGGAGTATTTTCCGCATACACTGTATCGACTTTTGGGGATCAATTTGAAAAAAGTGTGTGGAAATCAAAAAGATAAGATAGCATCTGTGCAGGAAAGTATTTTCGATTTTTTTCAGAGTAAGAAAGAGTATGTGCATTGCCATGTTTTTTTAGAGGAAGAGGTATTCTGTTGTATCTTTAACTTTCGTGTCAAAGATGAAAAGCTTGTATTGGCGGATGGAAAGGTAACATTGAGATACCAGCAAAATGTGGCATAACAGCGGCAAACTTGCTTTGTATATAAAATTTAATAGTGTATAAGCCAAAGGGCGTTTCACTTTTATAGGTGGACGCCCTTTTTTCATACTCATTTTCGAGAGAAAGGAGATCCACATGGAATTAAACGAAATGGAAAAAAAGCTGCTCTTTCAAGTGGAGGGCGATTATCAGACAAAGATCCTGAATGAACTTTATATGACCGTGCGGTATTCAAATAATTCCGAACAGCGGGAGGCGGCAGAAGGTCTTATGGCAAAACTTCGTGTTCTGTCAAATGCAGAGTGCATGGACTTGGTAAAAGATATTCAGAAGAATTACCGTCTGCCCTATCCAGCCCGGACGATTGGAGAAAAGATCGCCGAGGCCAGACAACAATCAGGGGCAGAAAAATTGAAGGGGCATGACATCATGGCACTTGAACGCTTTGATCCAGAAGTAAAGCACATGATCGTCTTTGATGTATTGTCTTACGATTCCCCTGTTGGCGACAAAGGCGATAAGATGCGCTTGTTCCTTACAGATGCCGGCTATCAGAAATTTTTAGAGAGCCAGGAACGGGGCGAAGTGAAACTGAAAAACCATGCGAAGGTCTCTGACGGTCATCTCCATTATGACCGCAGGGATCATGCCTTGTAACGGAATAGTCGAAGAAAGGAGGCGGTACAATGGCAGTATTCCGTGTAGAGAAAACAAAGGACTTTACGATAATGAGCAATCACCATCTGCGCAATACGGAGTTGTCCTTAAAGGCAAAGGGGCTTTTATCACTTATGTTGTCGCTGCCGGAAGATTGGGATTATACCACAAAGGGACTCGCCCATATCTGCAAGGATGGTGTGGATTCTATCACTACTGCCCTGAAGGAACTGGAGCGGCATGGTTATCTCACCAGACAGCGCCTCCGCTATGATAACGGGCAGTTGGGAGACATTGAATATACGATCCATGAGCAGCCTGTAAGTACCGAAAACACAGGGCTTTCACCTAAACGGGAAAATCCAAGACAGGTAAAACCAGAACAGGCAAAACCTAAACAGGCGGAACCTGAACAGGAAAATCCGGCACAATTAAATACTAATCCATTAAAAACAAAAAAATCAAAAAAAGATAAATCAATAACTTATCCATCAATCTATCCGGCAGAGCCGGAAGCGGCAAACCGCACGGATGGGATGGATCGGATAGAGCTGATAGAAGCCTATCGTGAAATCATCAAAGAAAATATTGAATATGACTTACTGGTCTTACGGTATGGCAGGGAACGTTTGGATGAAGCCCTTGAACTTATGCTTGAAGTGATTTTGTCGAAACGCCCTTACATTCGCATTGCCGGAGATGATTTTCCGAGGGAAATCGTCAAGAGCCGGTTCCTGAAGATCAATTCCGGCCACTTAGAGTATGTCTTTGACTGTATCGACAAGAACACAACGAAGGTCGGAAACATCAAAGCGTATCTGCTGGCGGCGCTGTATAATGCCCCGGCTACAATGGACAGCTATTACCGTGCCGAGGTCAATCACGACCTGTACGGCTGTTAGGCACCTTTGGGTGTCTTTTTTCATTTCATCACAGGAAGGAGGCAAAGCACAATGAAAAGAAACACTGTGCCGGTACTATGCCCGGCGTAACCAAAGAACAGATTCAGGCAGCGCGGGAAGCTGACTTGTTTACTTACCTGCAATTCCATGAACCCGGCGTGCTGAAACAGGATGGACCTAATTTCCGGCATAAGGAGCATGACAGTCTGGTATATGTGACCGGGAAAAGGTACTGGTACTGGAACAGCCGCGGACGGAGTATCAATGCGCTGGACTACCTGATCCAGATTCGGGGATATGGTCTTGTGGATGCGGTTCATGCTCTGGTAGGTGGCGAAATCCCACAGGAACCGGCTTACCGAAGTACGGCAGAAATACAGGTATCAAAAGAGCCGGAAAAGAAAACATTCGCTCTCCCCTGGGCCAGACGTTGCGCGACCGCTGCGGTCTTCTATTTGCAGAAACGGGGGATCAGCTCAGAAGTCATTCGCCAGTGTTTACAAGCCGGGATTTTTTACGAAGCCCGGTATCATGGAGAACCGGTTTGTGTGTTTGTTGGGAAAGATGATTCCGGGAAAGCGAAGTTTGCCTGTATGCGCAGTATCAGCGGCAATCTCAAAAAGGATGTCTATGGCAGCGACAAAGGATATAACTTTTGTTATCCCCCGCAAAGTCCGGGCAGCCGGCATGTGGCAGTCTTTGAAGCTCCTATTGATGCGCTTTCCCATGCGACACTTCAAGAGCTGGAGGGATGGAAATGGAATGGTTATCGCTTGTCTTTGGGCGGTACTTCCCATGTGGCGCTGACTTCTTTCCTGGAACGCCACCCGGAGATACGGCGTGTTACCCTTTATATGGACCACGACCTTGCCGGATTTGTCAATGCCCGGAAAATCAAGACCATGCTTCACGAGGATAAACGTTTCCGTCATATCCGGGTAAGTGTCAACCCTCCCCGGATGGGAAAAGATTACAATGAGAAATTGCTGCTGGTTCGGGAACAACTGCAAACCAGCCAGCACCAACGCCGCCCAAAAGAGGCGGCTGTTTCAATTTAGGGAGGATTTCAACATGAATGGATCTCAACATATCTGCTTTACAGACAGCGCCGGAAAAGCGCTGTTTTCCATTCCCGACAATGGTTTACTCTGCCTGTTCTATGGAAACGGGGACAGGCACTTTGCTGTTTGTCATCGTCTGGATGACACCCATGCAGAAATTGACGGGGTAAATTATTCGATGCCGGACTTTGCCAAAAGGATGAAACACAACCAGATCAGCTTTGCCCCGGCATAAGGCTGGAAAACAAATAACAGGAGGATTTGAAAATGAAAAAAATTGAAAATACCGCTTTGCAGATGATTGCCGAGGCTTCCCGGTGTCCAGACTACGGCCCCGATATGGTTAAATCGCTGATGAAAAAGCTGGACATGAACGAAAAGGGCTTTGCGCTTTTGATGAATGTTGCCCCATCCACAGTGCGTCTTTGGACCAGCGGAGCTGCACAGCCTTGCGGCACAGCAAAACGCCTCATGCAGATTTATGAAACCGGTCCGGAGATTGTCGGCAAGATTGCCGGCGGGCAGCTACCGGCAGATGGGAGGGATTGATTAAATGGCGGGGACAGATAGCCAGCCGTTTGCGGAAAATGAGCAGGTCAAAGAGCTGCTTCACATGAAAGGAGGAATTTGATTGAATCAGGAATCACTACCGCAGATTCATTTAATCCGCGATACAGACTTATCCGTCTTTGCGTATGAACTCCATATTTTTGCCGGAGATTTTCTTAGAGAATGCGAATTCAATATGCGTTCTCTGGCAACAAATACCGGGGCTGATTCCATTGCCATCATGGGGAAAAATCACATGTGGCTTTCCGACGCCTTATTTGCTTATTGTTCTACGGCGGATCTTCATCAAATGATCTTAACAACGGAGTTCATCGGAGCGAGGGCTTTCCTGTTTCATACGGATCGGAGCGAGGGCGGTCACTTGTACGGAGATGTCCTGATGATGGATTTAGACACGCTGCGGCAGGATATAAAAAGAAATATCCTCTATCCCTGCGGCGTCAATATTGAACGCAAAGATGGTTCAGCGGCTACGGTCAGCCTGAAAGAATGGACTGAAATGGAGCTTTACGAAAAAGATGCTCTGAAAAGTTGGGGATTTTCTTATGCCCCGAATCAAGTTACGGAATGGCAGTACCACTATTCCACGATGTTCAGACAGTGGATGGATCAGGCATTTCGTTATATGCCCCAGGATTTAGAAGAACGCCTGAATATGCAATATATGGAGGCAGCCCAGAACCCGGATATGGATAAGTACCGCATACCACAGGGAACGGCAAAGCAGATGCTTCTTTATGACGAAGCCCCTGTGTATCGCCTTCTTCCATCCGGTTCGGAGAAAATTGCGCCCATCGCGGCAATCTCTACGGGCCTGTGGTATGAAAATTACCGGGAGTTTGCCATTGCACCGGAGGATTTAGGCGCTCTGGACAAACTGATCCGCAGGGAAACTGACCGGCTCACAGGAAACCTCCCACAACTTCACAAAAACGAAGAACGCCGCCCTGCCCCGGAGCGATAAGAATTTTACACTGACTGGAGGTGATGAAGATTGGCAGGAGTGCATGAAGATTTCGGCGAAAAGATCGGCGGTGCGAAAAAAGACCTGTGGAAAGACCGCGGGCTGTATGCAGATGATCTGGAAGCCATGAATGAGCGCGAAGCCGAAAAATTTGTGAAAAAGGATAATGTTTGGAAAAAGCCGGACTATGCAGCCATGCTGGAGGAAGGGATTCCTCTTGGCGTGGTCTATTTTATTAAAAAAGCAAGAGACGGCTTAAACGCTTCCCCTCAGTATTACCGCACGGATGACACCCCGGAAAAACGGACCGCGAGACAAAAGGAATATATAAAAACAGTCCGGGAATTGCAGACAGTGCTTTCAGATGTCCGTACTGTGGAGGATGCTGTGAGAGCCTATGACCGCTTTTTCGTTGACAATGGATATTTAGAAAAGGTACAGGGCTGGGGAAGCGGAATCCATTACCGGGCAACGAAAAAGGGACAGGACAATCCCGTGATCACAAACAAATTGTCCAATACCATGCTGATCCGCTCAGCTGAATATTTTGAGCGCAACTTTACTCAGGAAGCAAAAAAGGAACAGTTTTGTGTTTCCAAAGAGCAGAAAATACCGAAAGGTTATGCGATCCACTTCAACGACGGGAAACAGACCTATTCTAAAAATGGGGACTGGAAACCCGGTACCTACTATGTGACAAAAGGCTATTCGATCCTGCGGACCAATTTTGGGACCAAAGAAGCTGCCCTGAAATGGGTGCAGGAACTTGCCAAAGGCAGGAACAAAAACGGAAAGATCCGTTTTGTCCCTCCACAGCTTGCCCATGTCAAACGTACCGGACCGGATTATCGGAATGGCGTGGAGATCACCGGACAGCATTATCTTGATACCTTTGGGTTCCGCGGCGGTGAGTTTGGAAACTGGATGAACCAGAACGACCGGCAGACCTCCCTTAACATGGGATTTGAAGCACTAAAGGATCTGGCGTCAGCCCTTAAGATCAGCGATAAAGATATTGCTTATCAGGGAACACTTGCTATCGCTTTTGGTGCAAGAGGCAGCGGCAATGCTGCAGCTCATTATGAACCTTTGCGTACAGTCATCAATCTTACGAAAATGCACGGGGCCGGTTCGCTGGCACATGAATGGTGGCATGGACTTGACGATTATCTTGGTACAAAGATGGGCGCAAAAGGGATGCTGTCAGAACAGCCCCGCCTCTATGCACCGTTCCAAAAACTCATTGACACCATGAAGTATAAACCGGAAACACCGGAACAGGCAGCAAAGCGCACGGAAGCACAAACAGAACGCACCCGGAAAAATGCGGCAAGCTGGCTGGATTCCTCGGTTCTTGCCTCCCTGAAACGGTATGGCAATGAGGAACAGATGGAAGCCTACGCAGTCTTGCGGGAAGCATTTTTGTCCGGCGAACCCGGCTCTGTGGAACAGATCAGCGCATTTAAGAAGAATGTTACCGGCCGGGTAATTCCCAAAAGTGAACGGGAACGGCTGGAAATTTTTGAGCGTATGCTTTCCGGGATGCAGGCACAGGAAGCTCCGCAGATTGGACGGACGGAAACTGATTTTTACCGTAATTCGGTACGTATGGGAAAAGAATGTGAAAAAGACGGCGGTTATTGGGACAGCAACGTGGAAATGACAGCCAGAGCCTTTGCCTGTTATATCAAGGACAAACTGCCCTACACATCGGATTATCTGGCAGGCCATGCCGACTGTGCCCTTACCCTGGTTTCCGGTAAAGGCGGAGAAATGGAGGTATTGAAAGCCTTCCCTGTGGGGGAAGAACGCCGTGCGATCAACGCTGTTTTTGACGAGATCATTCAGGATTTGAAACGGGAACAGCTATTGACCCATGCTGATGTAACGCTTCCCCTCTCTGTTTCTGAACTTCATGAGGCAGCGGACGGTCAACTATCCATGTTCGGCGTCGGCCGTCCTTCCGTGATGGATCAGCTTGCGGCAAACAGACCGGCAGATAAAAAATCACCGGCACAGACGATTTCCAGAAAAAACCATGAGCCGGAAATATAGCAGGAGGTGAACAGCATTTTGGAAGAAAACAGGGATTACCATGCCTACCGGTATGGCGACCACTTAACGCCGGGATCAGATCTTAAAATTGAACACAGCGTAGTTTGTGAAAATGTGGATATTTCTACTCTGATCACAATGGGAACAGATAGCCTGGAAGCCATGCGCCAAGAAAGTATCGACGGGGAGCAGAAAGCCTATGAAATCGTGGTGGCTGCCGCAAAACAGTGGGAACAGCAGGCAGCGGCAACACAGACGATCAACCGGGCTTTGGAATATCTTCGTACACCGGAGATTGAACATACCGGCAACCAGTGGAAAGACACCGATAACTGGAGGGCGGATCAGAAAATCAGCAACCGGGTCTATCAGATGACCTGCAGTATTTGGGAAGATACGAAATATGACAGAGAAACCAAACAGAGTGTTCCGATTGCCTGGTATGTGACATGGGAAGTCCGTATTCATTCCCCGAAGCAGGGATATGGAGCAAAGATTGCCGGACAAAACCAGAAACGATATACAGATAAGAACGCAGCCATAAAATACCTGGACGGGCGAAAGAAAGCCTATTCCCATTTATTCACGGAAATTTCCCCGCCAATCCCGAAAGAATATGAGCACCATTTTATGGTTCACGGTACTCTTTTACCTGGCTATA
The DNA here is from genome assembly GCF_900104635.1 of Coprococcus phoceensis. NCBI lineage: Bacteria > Bacillati > Bacillota > Clostridia > Lachnospirales > Lachnospiraceae > Coprococcus > Coprococcus phoceensis. The sequence goes on along the minus strand of NZ_FNWC01000007.1, from coordinate 1,618,569 downwards.
CGGTTGAAGGACTGGAACAGGCCAAAACGGAACATGCCGCCGCCGAGGTTTCGGAGGGCGGTATTTTTACACCCAAAAACCGGGAGAAGCCTTCCGTCCTGGGGAAGCTCTCTGTGGCAAAAACTCAGGAAAAAACGCCAACCGCTCCCGGTACGACAATGAAAAAGAAGGAGGATATACAATTATGAAAGTGTTAATGGTAGAGCCGGGCAAGTCCCCTTATGCTGCGGAGATCGAAAGTGGTCTGAAATCCTTGCAGGCGGCAGTGGGCGGAGATATTCAGGCGGTCTATCCGTATGAGGACCCGGTGGCTCTGATCTGTAATGAAGAAGGCAAGCTGATGGGGCTGCCTCTGAACCGGGCTCTCTTTGATGATGACGGCCACATCTATGATATTGTGTCCGGGAATTTTCTGATCGTTGGTCTTGGCGAGGAAAATTTTACAGACCTTTCCCCGGATCTGATGGAGAAATATGGGGAGCAATTCAAGTACCCTGAAAAATTTGCAAGGCTTGCCGGCGAGATCATTGCAGTCAAGCAGCCTGCAACCAATGAGCGCCGGGAAAAACCGATGATGCACCATTCCGGCCCGGATTTGTAGAAAGAAAGGAGCCAATTATGTTAATGGCAGTAAATGAACCTTATGCCCTTATGGTGCAGCCGGACGATATTCTGATCTCTCCCCGTGAGGTAGATGAACATTTTGGGACGATGGTATGCTTTCATCCCCGCTATGCGCTGGGCGACCATCACAACCATATGGACAAAGATGACTTCCTGCGGGAAATGTATTTAGATACCGTAGGACATGATGAAGCCGGCATGAAACGCTATGAACGGATGGTAAACATTGTAAGCAGCCGTTTCCGGCATGGACCAAAGACAGAGGAACGGGCGATCGATGAAGCAATGCAGAACGTAATTTCGGAAAAGTATCTGATGCTCCCCCTTTATCTCTACGACCACTCCGGTCTTGCCATGAGTACAGAAAGTTTCTCAGGCAGGGCTCCTCATGCAGAATGGGACAGCGGACAGGTTGGCTGGATCTATGTTTCCAAAGAAGATGCCCTAAAGGAATTTGACGCTGACAAGATGACCGGCGCCATCCGGCAGAAAGCGGACGCACTGATGCGCAGTGAAGTCGCCGCTTATGATTTCTATCTGCGTGGCGAATGTTATGGGTTTGAGCTTTATAAAAACGGGGAGTTGTCGGATAGCTGCTGGGGCTTTATGGGTAACTTTTCCGATGTGTTGAAAGATATGGCGGAATACCTCCCGGATGAGTGCAAAGGGATGGTCTATCATCTGGAGGAACAGGAACGCCCGGCTACGATCATCAAGACGCTTTTGAAACACGCTAAAATTCAGGTCGATCAGGCAGCAAAAGCCTTTGAACACGCTTCCCGACAGCAGGTTCTTGGGGAAAGCCGGTAAAAAGTTATTTCCATATTATAAATACCGATTTTATCAGAAAGGAGGATGCTCTTGCAGGAAGATCTCGAACAACGAACGGTTTCTGTTTCTATACAGGCAGCAAAACTGTCAGGGCGGGTACTGCGTGCGGCTATTGCTGCGGTACTCCAAAAGATGGAACAGGAACGTACAATGCCAAGAGTCGGACGCAACAGTATGAAGCGGCTGACTTATAAAGACCCCGGAGCTAATACCATTGAAGTTTCAGGACGAATCCGCTCTTTTGAACGGTATGCCAGGAAACATCAGGTACGCTACCATATAGAAAAGGAACTTGGGACCGATCCCCCAAAATGGACGGTATATTTCAAGGCAAACCAGGCGGATGCACTGACGGCAGCATTTAAGGAATATACAAAGAAAGACCTTACACGCAGCACCAGACCGTCGCTGCTTACACAGCTTCATAAGTTCAAAGAACTGGCGCAGTCGCTTGGCCGTGACCGTGTAAAGAACAAAGAACACGGAGGACCGGAACGATGAAGATCGATGCAGAAACAATGAAAAAACAGGTCATTCTCCATCTGCCTTATGTTCTGTTCCTTCTGGTATTTGCCAAGCTGGGCGAGGCGGTGCGTCTGGCTCCCGGAGCGGACGCTTCCCAAAAGCTGTTAGGACTGTCCGAAGGCTTTGCCCTTGCGTTTCAGAGTATGTGGCCGGGGGCGGCAATGGACTGGCTGATCGGTTTATGCGGTGCAGCCATTATGCGGCTGGCAGTCTATCTTAGAGGGAAAGACGCTAAGAAATACCGCAAAAATGTGGAATACGGTTCAGCTCGTTGGGGAAATAAAGCCGATATTGCCCCGTTTATGGACCCAAAGCCGGAAAACAATATCATTCTTACCCAAAGTGAAGGACTGATGTTAAACGGAAGGCCCAAAAATCCGGCCAATGCAAGAAATAAAAATGTACTGGTAGTCGGAGGATCAGGTTCGGGAAAAACGCGCTTTTTCATCAAGCCCAATCTGATGCAAATGCACAGTTCCTACGTCGTCACCGATCCGAAAGGTACAGTCCTTGTGGAATGCGGAAAGATGTTACAGCGAGGCACGCCAAAGCTGGACAAGGACGGAAAGCCTGTGCGGAATGAAAAAGGAAAGATCATCTATGAGCCCTATAAAATACGGGTATTCAATACGATCAATTTTCAGAAAAGTATGCACTTTAACCCATTCGCCTACATTCATTCCGAGAAAGATATTTTGAAAATCGTCACGACTCTGATCTCCAATACCAAAGGCGAAGGAAAAGCCGGAGACGATTTCTGGGTCAAAGCAGAAACCCTGCTCTATACGGCACTGATCGGATATATCTACTATGAAGCCCCGGCAAACGAACAGAATTTTGCCACACTGGTAGAAATGCTGAACGCAATGGAGGTCCGTGAGGATGATGAATCGTTCAAAAATGCCGTTGACCTTCTCTTTGACGCGCTGGAACAAAAAGACCCGGATCATTTTGCCCTGCGTCAATATAAGAAATATAAGCTCGCTGCCGGAAAAACAGCAAAGTCGATCCTTATTTCCTGTGCTTCCAGACTGGCTCCTTTTGACATTAAAGAAGTCAGGGAAATTACCATGTATGACGAACTGGATCTGGATATGCTGGGGGATGAACGGACTGCTCTTTTCCTTATTATGAGTGATACGGACGGGACCTTTGCATTTTTGATCAGTCTGATCTATTCCATTTTGTTTAACCGCTTGTGCGAACGGGCAGATGATATATATGGCGGAAGGCTTCCCATCCATGTACGCTGCCTGATCGACGAGGCGGCAAATATCGGGCAGATCCCGAACCTGGAGCGTCTTATGGCGACCATCCGAAGCCGTGAGATCTCTGCCTGCCTGGTGCTGCAGGCGCAAAGCCAGCTCAAAGCCCTGTATAAAGACAACATGGACACCGTCATCGGTAACTGTGTGCGCCCAGAAGTCGCCAGCGCATTATAAATTCGGCGGCGTGGTATTTATGGAATACTGCCTTTAGCAAGCAGTAGGTAAAAGTATCAAGTGATGAAAAATCACAGCCTATTATTCTACAACTTATCCGAGAGGGGAAACCCGAAGGGGAGTGTAGCATGTTGTCGCTTTTGTCAATGGATAAAAGCCTGAATGATAAGGTACTAATCCTGTGTATCTGAAAATTCAAGAATAAAAATTCGTGTATGAGGTACAAAGCTAAACTGCCTGAACGATAGCCAGAGTGGGGGAATCCGCACTCCGCATACGAAAAGGATTGAAACGTATGCTATTCCATGTTGGTTTCATTTCGCAGTTATGAAAGCAAGCGATACTCATGGAAGGACAACCGCAAGACAGCGGGTAAATGGCGAAAGTCGGTGCCGACAACACGAAACGCTAATTCCATAAATACTAACTGGGGATGACCTAAACCTGGTAACGGGCATGGTCACACAGCTCCCATAGTAGTCTGAGACGTTAATGACGTTCACATGGCGAAGGGGAGCAGCTTATTTACTAATACGATATGAAAGGACGGTGCGAGAGGCATTGAGAAATCCAATCCAAGTATTAAGTAGTTTGACGGAAAAGTCAAAGAATGAATCTTACAGGTTTCAAAGATTATATCGGAATCTGTACAATCCAGAGTTCTATTGGCTTGCATATAAAAACATATATGCAAACACAGGCAGTATGACTGCCGGTGCAGATGGAACTACTATTGATGGCATGAGTGACGAAAGAATCCAAAGGATTATTGAATCCATGCGAGATAAAAGTTACCTGCCAAAACCTGCACGCAGGGAATATATTGCTAAGAAAAACAGTAATAAAAAGCGTCCGTTGGGAATCCAGTCGGGCAATGACAAACTGGTGCAGGAAGTAGTGAAGATGATTTTAGAAAGCATTTATGAGCCTGTGTTTAAGAAAACATCTCATGGGTTCAGACCAAACAAAAGCTGTCAGACAGCATTATACCAGATACAGAAAACCTTTACGGGAACGAACTGGTTTGTTGAGGGCGATATACACGCCTGCTTCGACAGTTTTAATCACCACACAATCATCAGATTGCTGAGAAAACGTATTGATGATGAAATGTTTCTACAACTCATCTGGAAATTTCTAAAAGCAGGCTATATGGAGCAATGGACGTACAATCGGACATACAGCGGAGTACCGCAGGGTTCAGGTGTCAGTCCAGTGCTTGCAAATGTGTACCTTCACGAATTAGATAAATTTATGGAGGAATATGCACAGAAATATAACCGAGGAAAGAAGAAACAAATGAACTCCGACTACAAGAAAGTTGTCAAAAAGGCATCCTATTATAGATGTATGGGCAAAAAGAAGTGGGCGGATTTATCTCCAGAAGAACGCTGGGAACGCAATAAACATTTGAAAATGCTTGAAAAGCAAACACGACAGCTAACTCCGACCGAACCTTTGGATGAGACGTATAAACGGATTCAGTACACCCGATACGCTGATGATTTCATCATTGGAGTAATTGGGAGCAAAGCGGACGCAGAACAGATGAAAGCTGACGTCGGCAGATTTCTCAGGGAAGAACTGGATTTGGAAATGTCCGAAACCAAAACCAAAGTTACGCATACAGGAGACAGAGCCAGATTTTTAGGCTATGACATTACGGTATCCAGAAGTCAGGATTTAAAGAAATCCGCAGGAGGATACAAAATCAGAAGCAATGCAGGAGTGGTGAAATTACTTGTACCCAGAGAAAAATGGGTGGGAAAGTTACTGGAATATCATGCAATCAAAATCAAGATTAACGAAAACGGAAAAGAAAGATTTGTAGCCCTACACAGAGGAAAACTGGTAAATCAAAGCGATATAGAGATTCTGGCGAGATATAATGCGGAAGTTCGTGGACTGTACAACTATTATGCCATAGCGAATGATTCCTTTAAGATAGGCAGATTTGCCAATCTTATGAAGTACAGTATGTACAAGACATTTGCTTGTAAGTATAAAACAAATGTTCACGAAATCAAGCGCAGATACTGTGTTGGAGGTCTGTTTACAATCGCATACGATACCAGAGCAGGAAGGAAAACCACGACCTTTTACAGAGACGGGTTTAAGCGAAAAGAATCAGCTACAAAGTTTGACAATGTGAGCGAACTTCCGCAATTCTCAAAATACGCTAAAACCAACACTCTGAAACAGAGAGTGGAACGCCATACCTGTGAACTCTGTGGAAAGGATTGCAGAAATCTGGAAATCCATCAAGTAAAGAAACTAAAAGACTTAAAGGGCAATGCGGAGTGGGTACTCCTTATGCGCAAAAGGAGAAGGAAAACTCTTGTGGTATGCCCCGAATGTCATAAACTGATTCATTCTTAATACCGCAAATACAATAAGCGGAAAGCCGTATACATCGAGAGGTGTACGTGCGGTTTGGGAGGGAGGGGACGCAAGTCCTGCAAAGGATGAGCTGAACCTTACCTCATGACGCCTCTCTTTTCTTAGGAGGCAAAGAAGAAACCACCTTAAAAAGCTGGAACTCCCTATTGGGGAAAGAGACCATCGACCTGTATAACACCAGTGTCACAAAGGGCAATCAGGAATCCCACGGACAAAATTTTCAAAAGCTGGGAAAGGATCTGATGTCGGTGGATGAACTGGCAGTTATGGACGGGGGCAAATGTCTGCTGCAGATCAGGGGTGTGCGGCCGTTCCTCTCCCGGAAATACGATATAACCAAACACCCAAATTACAAACTGCTTTCCGATTTTAATGAGAAGAACGCTTTTAATATCGAAAAGTTTCTTTCTACCCGGATGCCGATGCGTCCCGGTGAACGATACCGCAATTATGAAGTCACAGCCGAAGATCTGGCTTCCCAGACTTTATAGAGTTGTTCCTGCCTGTCAAAGCATGATGCCCCGGCAGGCTTTGTTTTTGTCACGATGAAAGGAGGATTTTTTGAGGATTCGTGATTCTCCCTGAAAAGTAAATAACCGCAGGATTCTTCCTGCCCCATGCCGCCGTGCTGTTTGAAACAGATTTTTTTCTAAAAACAGTGCGGCGACTTTTTTTGTTTCCGGCCTGATACGGCCATATCACAAATTAAAATTTCTGAAATTAAAGGAGGAACATTATGGCATTTTTTGCAAGCGCGATTGATACTTTGAAGATCCTTGTGATCGCCCTGGGCGCAGGTCTGGGCGCATGGGGTGTTGTAAACCTTCTCGAAGGTTACGGAAATGATAACCCAGGTGCAAAATCCCAGGGGATCAAGCAGCTTATGGCAGGCGGAGGTATCGCTCTGGTTGGTGCAACGCTGATTCCGCTGCTTTCCGGCCTGTTCGGTTAAGGGCTGATTTATGGGCAGTCTGTTTGAACGGATAACAGACTGGATTAAAGAGGGCTTGATCGATGCGATCACCGGACAGTACACCAGCATTTTCAACTCCGTCAACAATCAGGTTGCGGATGTGGCAAATCAAGTAGGACAGACCCCGCAGGGCTGGAATGGCGGCGTATTTTCCATGATCCAAAATCTTTCGGAAACTGTCGTCATTCCCATTGCGGGCATGATCCTGACCTTTGTTCTGGTGTATGAACTGATCCAGATGATTCTCGAAAAGAACAACATGCACGAATTCGATACATTCAACATCTTCAAGTGGATTTTCAAGACTTTTGTTGCCACTTACCTGCTCACCAACTGTTTTACGATTGTGATGGCGGTCTTTGATGTGGCCCAAAATGTGGTGTCGCAAAGTGCCGGTGTCATAAACGGGAACCTGGATGTGCAGGCGGCGTTGTCTGATCTGGAAACCCAGCTTGAAGTAATGGGAATGTGGGAACTGATTGGACTGTGGCTGGAAACCAACATCATCAATCTGTGTATGTGGGTACTGTCCATCGTGATCTTTGTCATTGTATATGGCCGTATGATCGAGATTTATTTAACCGTGAGCCTTGCACCGATCCCGTTTTCCACAATGGCAAACCGGGAATGGGGACAAATGGGAACCGGGTATCTGCGTTCCCTTTTTGCCCTGGGTTTTCAGGGTTTTTTGATTCTGATCTGTGTTGCCATTTATGCAGTGCTGGTCCAGTCTATCCCATCGTCCGGCGACGTGCACGGCGCGATCTGGGGAACGGCGGGTTATACGGTACTGCTGGCCTTTGCCCTGTTTAAGACAGGTTCGTTATCCAAATCCATATTTAATGCAAGATAGCATGAACAAAACCAATTCTAAAAAGGAGGATTTTATATATGAGTAAAACCAATACAGAAAAAATGGCGCCGGAGACACAGACGCCGGAAATGACAAACGGCATGAAGCTGGATGTCCGCGTGCGTCCGATCGCCCCAATGGGAAACCTGCTGGCGTTTGCCAATGTTACGATTGGCGGATGCTTTAAGATTGACGGCTTCCGTATCTGTTCCAGTGAAAAGGGGCTGTATGTCAATATGCCCGCAACCCAGGATAAGGGAGGCAACTGGAAAGATGTCTGCTGGCCGGTTACGGCAGAGTTCCGCAAACAGCTTAATGACGCTCTGATCGATGGATATGGGCAGGCTATTGAAAATTTGCAAGCAACTCTTGAAGCAACAAAGGGAGCTGCGGAAAAACCTTCCCTGACCGGTGCATTGAAGGAAAATGCCGGTAAGGTCAAAGAACAGCCGGCCAAACCTGCCCCATCTAAGAATGAGCAGGCTCGCTAATGCCGGAAACGAAACAGTACGGCATTATCTATGCCGATCCGCCCTGGCGCTATGATAGGAAACATGGAAGCGGCGTTGCGGAGAACCATTACCCCACAATGAGCATTGAAGAAATCTGTGCCCTGCCGGTATCGGAACTTGCCGCAAAAGACAGCACCCTTTTTCTGTGGGCGACCTTCCCGCAGCTCAATGAAGCCTTCCGGGTGATCGATGCCTGGGGATTCAAATATAAAACGCTGGCTTTTCTATGGCTCAAACAGAACCGGAAAGCGGATAGCTGGTTTTATGGCATGGGCTTTTGGACCCGATCTAATGCGGAGGTCTGCCTGCTGGCAACCAGAGGCCGACCGAAACGCCAGTGTGCGGGAATCCATCAGTTTGTAATCTCCCATATTGAGCAGCACAGCAAGAAACCGGACGAGGTGCGGGATAAGATCGTAAAACTCATGGGCGATCAGCCCAGAGTGGGACTGTTTGCAAGACAAAAGACACCCGGCTGGGATGTATGGGGCAATGAAGTGAACTGTACGCTGACTATGCCGGAGCGAAAGGGGTGATTTTGATAGAACAAGATGCAAAGCGGCTGCTTATGGAACGGCTGGACGAGTGTTTGAAGGTTCATGCGGATATGCTGGATGCACAGAACATCGGCAGTATTTACGAGTTACAGGGACTTTCGGAACTCCACTATTATCTGAAGGTTGAGCATGTATTTACTCCGGCGGAAGTAGAGGCGCTTCTTTCTTTTCAGGACCCGTTGGATGTAGCCCGATGGTGTTGGGAAGAAAATAACCATGAACACAGTTTCCCGATCTGCGATCTTCTCAAAGAAATTGATGCAGAGCAAAAATTTGAACATTTCACAAGCGAGCCTTCCGCACAGGACAAATATACGCTCCTGATGAAACGACTGGGACAGAATTACTTTGCCTACCGGGAAAGCCTTATGTCAAAGGATAAGGAATCCTTAATTGAAAAAGCTGCTGAAATTACAGCCATGCAGGAGGCGTATTCCTATCTGACAACAAAGTTTGAGTTCGGGGATGAAATGCTGGATGATGTGCTGGCGCTTGAGAATCCTTTGAAATACTTTGCAGACCGTTGGCTTTTGCCAGTTTCGGATGTGTTCGACGTGGATATGGATATTCGTGAAAATATTGCCGGAATCCGAGACAGCCAGGAATACCTGTGTCAGAGAGGACCGGCTGTTTCTGTCCTGGCACGGCTGCAAAATGCGGCTCAGGAAGTGCGGGAATGTCCGGCTGCGGAGAAAGCGGTACGCGATTTTGGTGCACGCTAATGGACCGGAAACTATATTACGATGGGAGGTGTATAGATGCCTTATGTACCTGTACCAAAGGATTTAACCAAAGTTAAGACCAAGCTGGCCTTCAATCTGACGAAGCGCCAGCTTATTTGTTTCAGCCTTGCCGGGCTTGTCGGCCTTCCGGTGTATTTCTTTACCCGCGGGGCGATCGGGAACTCGGCGGCTGTACTTTTGATGATCGGGCTGATGATGCCCTTTTTCTTCTTCGCCATGTATGAGCGTGACGGGCAGCCGGCAGAAAAGATTTTGAAGAACCGGCTCCGTTATAAGCTCTGGCCGAAGGACCGTCCATACAGGACGGATAACCTGTATAAATCTATGTCAAAGAAGGAGGTTACAAAGATTGCCAAAAAACAAGCAGCAGGAAGCTCAGGAAAAGCGTCTGCAAAAAAACATCAGGCAGGCCAAAAAGACCAGAGCCGATGCAAAGCAGGGCAAAACTAAGTCTGCCCGTTCCAAGCCGTCTAAAAAAGGCGGCTTTTTTGCCGGGCTGAAAGCAGATGCCCCGCAGACGGTCCAGCAGAGCATTCCCTACCGTGAAATGTACCGGGATGGGATCTGCCGGCTGACTGATACCCTTTACACCAAAACGGTGCAGTTTTTTGATATTAACTATCAGCTTGCACAGGCAGATGATAAAGCACAGATCTTCGAGGGTTACTGCGATTTCTTAAATTACTTCGACGCCTCGATCCATGTGCAGCTTACCTTTATCAACCAGCGGGCCAATATGCAGGATTTTACCAGAAGCATTGACATCCCTCCCCGCGGCGACGAGTATGACGGAATCCGCAGGGAATACGGGGATATGTTAAAGAACCAGTTGCAGAAAGGAAATAACGGTCTCACCAAACGTAAATACATTACCTTTGGGATCGAGGCAGATGACCTGCGTACTGCTAAAATGCGTCTGGAACGCATTGAAACGGATGTGCTGGCAAATTTCAAGACCCTTGGAGTCCAGGCAAGATCCTTAAACGGACTGGAACGTCTGGAGCTTCTTCACAGCCAGCTTCACCCGGACGGTCAGGAAAAGTTTCATTTCCAGTGGTCGGATCTGCCTAAGACCGGTCTTTCTACCAAAGACTTCATTTCCCCATCCGGGCTGTCTTTTTCAAAGGATGGAAAGACATTCCGGGTAGGCGATCATTCCGGTGCTGTCTCCTTTTTGCAGATTTTGGCGCCGGAGCTTACCGACCGGCTTTTAGCGGATCTTCTTGACTTAAACGACGCCGTGACCGTCAACCTGCATATCCAGTCTATCGACCAGGCGCAGGCGATCCGAAACATCAAGCGTAAAATGTCGGACCTGCAGAAAATGACCATTGAGGAACAAAAGAAAGCGGTCCGATCTGGGTATGACATGGACATCATTCCCACCGACCTTGCCACCTATGGAGAAGAAGCCAAAAATCTTTTGCAGGATTTACAGAGCCGCAATGAGCGCATGTTCCTTGTGACGGTACTGGTGGAAAATATCGCTGCCAAACGTCAGAAGCTGTTCAATGATATTTTTGCCGCTTCGGGTGTGGCACAGAAATACAACTGTGCCTTAAAACGGCTGGATTACCAGCAGGAACAGGGGCTTATGTCCTCGCTTGCTCTTGGTACGAACCAGATTGAGATTGAGCACGGGCTTACGACCAGCAGCACAGCGATCTTTGTACCGTTTACCACCTGTGAACTGTTCCAGGAGGGCGAGGCATTGTATTACGGCCTGAACGCCCTTTCCAATAACTTGATCATGGCGAACAGAAAAACGCTGAAAAACCCCAATGGGCTGTTTCTCGGTACCCCAGGAAGCGGCAAATCTTTCTCTGCCAAGCGTGAGATCGTCAATGTGTTCCTTCTGACGGAGGACGACATCATTATCGCCGACCCGGAAAATGAGTATGGGCCGCTGGTACAGCAGTTCGGTTCCCAGGGGCAGGTCATTGATATTTCCCCTACTTCCACGAACTACATCAACCCGATGGACATCAATCTGGACTATTCCGATGATGAAAACCCGATCACTTTGAAAAGTGATTTTATCCTGTCGCTGTGTGACCTTATCATCGGCGGCAAAGAAGGACTTTCCCCCATTGAAAGGACGATCATCGACCGTTGTACCAGACTGGTGTACCGGGAATACCTGCAGGACCCGTGCCCGGAAAATATGCCGATCTTAGGTGATCTTTACGAGCTGCTTTTGAAACAGTCTGAACCGGAGGCACAGAATATCGCAACAGCGCTGGAAATCTATGTCAATGGTTCCCTTAACGTGTTCAACCACCGTTCCAATATCCAGATGGATAAACACCGGGTACTGTGTTTCCAGCTTAAGTCACTGGGAAAAGCCTTAAAGGAAATCGGGCTTTTGATCATGCAGGATGCGGTGTGGAACCGTGTCACGGCCAATCGCTCCAAACATAAAACAACCTGGTTCTATATCGACGAATTCCATCTTCTTTTGAAAGGGCAGACAGGAAGTTTCAGCGTGGAGATCTGGAAACGCTTCCGTAAATGGGGCGGAATTCCATCAGGTTTAACGCAGAATGTCAAGGACCTTCTGGCTTCCCGTGAGATCGAAAATATTTTTGAGAACTCGGACTTTATCTATATGCTCAACCAGGCCCAGGGAGACCGTCAGATTTTGGCAAAGCAGTTGGGAATCTCCCCGCACCAGCTTTCGTATGTGACCCATTCCGGTCCCGGCGAGGGGCTTTTGTTCTTTGGAAATGTGATCATCCCTTTTGTGGACCACTTCCCGAAGGACACACTCTTGTACAGCGTGCTTACCACAAGACCGGATGAAGTAGCGGGGACCAAAGCGTGAGACAAAAATTAAAATGGATCGGAGGTGAGAACAATGGCACACGACAGGGAATTTCAAAGGAGGCGCAAAGATACCCGGATGCCGGTGCGTGATTCCCACGGGGAGGATCAACCGGCAGCCAGGCAGACCGAACAGGATTTTGACCTGCGCAGGGCACGGGACACCCCTTCTTCTGTCAACGGCAAGACACACAGGCAGGACATCCCTGTACAGACGGAATTTTCCCATCTGTCACCGGAAACACCGGCGTCCTTGCTGGAACAGGGCGAAGCGTATGCAACCGCTTTGGATGGTTTTTCGGAACACTTTGAGACACCGGATGCTACCAGGACAGCGCCCCCGATACAGGACAACGTGCGAAGCAATTTCCGGCAGGAGGCTTCCAGGCGTTCTTTTGTAACAGAGGATGTGACAGACCATGATACCGGAAAATATGCTCCTTCTTCCGAAGGCTCAGCCCCACCGAACGGCACAGACAGATCCGGTCAGGAACACCGTTACCGAACACACCAGCATGGGAACAAATATCAGCAGCGTTTTCAGGAAGCGGCACAGGCGGAGGAACAGGCAGCGCAGAAGGAAAAGGGTATGGATAGCGAACCGCCGAAAACATCCAAGCTGGAATTTACTGCGGATGAACTACCGCCGGAGACAAAGGATAAAAAGCTCACCCATGCAAGACGGAAGGCGGAACGGACTGCACAAAAAGCAGAGCAGGCGCAAAATCGTCTACCTGCCCGGAAGAAACTGCGCATGGAGACGGTTTCCGACCCGGAGACCGGAAAAGCCAAAAAACACTTAAAATTTGAAAAGGAGGTCAAATCCCAAAAGGTCCATGTAAAAGGACCTGTACCCCTGCGTCCGGTCAAGGCGGGCGCCAATACTGCCATTGGTTACGCTCATAAAAAGATTTATGAGGCAGAGGATGAAAATGTGGGCATCAAGGCAGCCCACCGCTCTGAACTTGTGGGCGAGGCAGGGCTTCGCACGGCATATCACCGGCATAAAACTGCCCCCTACCGAAAGGCAGCGAAATTACAGCAAAAATCAGCAAAAGCAAACGCAAGACTTGCTTACCGGCAGGCTCTTAGCGACCACCCGGAGCTGAAGAAACATGCGATTGCCCGGATATGGCAGAAACAAAAACTGAAAAGGCAGTATGCCAAGGCTGCCCGTGAAGCCGGGAAACAGGCAAAAAATGCCGCAGTCGCAACAGAGAGGGTCAGCGTCGGTATTGTCCATGCGGTCAAACGGCACCCTGTAATCTGCCTTGTCCTCCTGCTTCTCCTTTTGGTAATTTTCCTGATCACATCCCTGTTTTCCACGTTCTCCAATATCGGGACCGGCGGTTTGGGAAGTCTGGCTGCTTCTACCTATCTTGCAGATGATCAGGACATCAACCAGGCGGAGCTTACCTATACCGAATGGGAAACGGATCTGCAAATGGAAATAGACCGGGTGGAATCAGACCGCCCCGGCTATGACGAATACCGGTATAACCTGGGCGCAATCGAGCATGACCCGTATGTGCTGATGGGGTATCTGACTTCTGCTTATCAGGGATTTACTTACGATGAAGTGGAAAGCGTGCTGCGGCAGCTTTTCCAGGAACAATATACCCTGTCCTTTTCAGAAGAAACCGAGATCCGTTACCGCACCGAAACTTCCGTTGATCCGGAAACCGGGGAAGAAACCCAGGAGGAAGTGCCTTATGAATGGCGCATCTTAAATGTCAAGCTCACAGTCACACCTCTAGAAAACCTGGTCGTTTCCCGGATGAACGCAGACCAGAAAGAGATCTGCGAGATCCTGCTGCAGACAAAAGGAAACCGCCAGTATGTCAAAAATGTCTTTGGCACCAACTGGCTCCCTTATGTGACCAGCTATTACGGCTACCGGGTACATCCCATCAGTGGGGAAAAGAACTATCACACCGGTGTGGACATCGGGATGCCGGAGGGCACAGAGATCCTTGCCGGGCATGACGGAACGGTCACCCTTGCGGGAAATGCCGGCGGTTATGGCTTGTGTGTCGCTATTGAAGGCGAGGCATACGAAGGACATACCCTGACGACCAAATACGGGCACTGTTCCCAGATCCTTGTTTCTGCCGGGCAGGAGGTCAAAGCCGGGGATGTGATTGCAAAGGTCGGGAATACCGGAAATTCTACCGGGGCCCACCTGCACTTAGAAGTCCTGGTTGACGGCCAGTATTTGAATCCCCTGTATTTTGCCGATACCGGCGATACCAGCGAACGGCACCTGCCGGAAGTTGGTTCAGGCGGTACAGGAAACTACTTCGATTATGACATTCCACCGGAAGCCCTTGCGGATGAACAGTTTGCCGCAATGATGGCCGAGGCGGAAAAATATCTTGGCTATCCGTATGTATGGGGAGGCGCAAGCCCTTCCACTTCCTTTGACTGTTCCGGCTATGTGTCCTGGGTGATCAACAACTGCGGCGTTGGCTGGAATTTCGGAAGGCTGACCGCGGATGGTCTTTTAGGTGTATGTACGCCGGTATCAAGTGCGGATGCAAAACCGGGCGACCTGATCTTCTTCCAGAGGACCTACAACACCAGCGGCGCAAGCCATGTAGGGATCTATGTGGGAAATGGAATGATGATCCACTGTGGAGACCCGATTTCTTATGCAAACATCAATACAAGCTACTGGCAGCAGCATTTTTATACATTTGGGCGTCTGCCTTAACAGATTGGAGGTAATAAATTGAATCCTAAAATTGAAAAACTGGAAAAGGAAATTGAAAAGACCAAAACAAAGATTGCGGAAATGCAGGCAAAGCTCCATAAGCTGGAGGAACAGAAAACAGAGCTGGAAAATACCGATTATGTAGCGGTGGCGCGCAGTTTCAAACTGACGCCCCAGCAGCTTGCGGATTTTTTGAAATCACAGCAGGCAGCCCCTTCGGAAACTGTTTTACCGCAGGAGAAGGAGGATGTGCATGAGGCTTAAAAAACTTTCCCTGCTGCTGGCGCTTACGCTTCTTGTAAGTGTCAGCGCATTACCTGTAACGGCTCATGCCGGCGGTTCCAAAGACACCACACCGCCAACGCTGACTGCTTCCATGGAGGGCGATGCCCTGAAAATAGAAAGCAGTGACGATCTATCCGGCGTGGAGGCGGTCTTTGTTGATGAAAACCGTATCAACTCCCTCACCGACGGGAAAGCGTCGGTCGCACTGAAAGATTATGCCGGAACAGAAAAACAGGTAAGCATATACGCAAAAGATTATGCCGGCAACCGTTCTGATATGGTAAAGCTGGATAATCCGTATTACAAAGAACCGGCTCCTGAAAAGAAACCTGCTACGACAGCACCCCAGAGTCCGTCCGGTACACAGACAAAACCGCCTAAGGAAGAAAAACCTTCCGGCTCAAACGCTGCAACCCCTTCCGGCGGCGGAAATTCTTCCGGTTCAGATAACAGTACCGGACAGCAGGAAAATACTTCTGCGATCCCGGAAGGTGCATTTACCCCGGAAGGCACCGGAACGGTACAGGACAACATCAGCGGTACGGATGGGGAAAAACAGTTTTACACCATCACTACGGACGCGGGCAATGTCTTTTATCTGGTGATCGACGGGAAACGGGAAGATAACAATGTCTACTTCTTAAACGGCGTCACAGAGTCCGACCTGATGGCACTTGCAGAAAAGAACAATGGCAGCATGAGCATGATCCCCCAGGAAGAAAGCTGTAACTGCACAGAAAAATGTGAGGCAGGAAAGGTTAATACCGGCTGTCCGGTCTGCAAAAATGACTTAAATGGCTGCAAAGGAAAAGAAAAGCCGGCGGAAACTGAAAAACCGGCAGAACCGGAAAAGCCGAAGAAAGAAACCGGCAGCGTCGGCACGATCCTGTTTATCCTTGCTGCCTTACTTGCGGTCGGCGGGATCGGTTACTATGTAAAAATCGTGCGTCCGAAACAGCAGGCCGAGGACGATGCGGAATTTGAGGATGACGGTTATGGCGAAGGCTTTGACCCGGATGAGGCATACGGGGAACCGGAATATCTTTCCGAGGATGATTTTGACGACAAGGACAGCAAATAAGGCTGTCCTTTTAGATTTTATGAAAGTGAGGATTTTTTCATGGAACATATCATAACCAGACGCCGCGGCTTTCGCAAGCTGTTGGCGTTTTTGCTTTGTATGGCAAGCATTTTGGGGCTTCTTCCGGCTCAGGCTTTTGCCATGTCTGTCGGACAGACGGCAAGCTCCTGGCTGGGCGACCAGTATGTGGGCTCTGATGGGAACCACTACCGTGCCCCGGCGCCTTACACCTATCTTGCCTACCATGCAGACGGAACCATCGATGTACACACCAGTTCCGGGGGCAATGCTTACCGGCACTATATGCTGACGGATTCTGACGGGATCAGCCACCAGGTTTACTGTGTGGAGAGCGGGATTCCTTACCATACTTCGGAAAATACCTATGTTTCGGAAAGCGGGACCAACAGCCAATACCTGAACCTGCTTCCTGCCGAGGCAAGGAGGGGGATCACCCTGACTGCGATCTATGGCTGGAAACCCGGTGCGGCGCTCCCTGTTTCCGGAATCAACGAGGATGACTATAAGATGGCAACCCAGATCATCCTTTGGGAATACCAGCAGCAACTTAGAAGCGATCCGTACAGCCGCCACGGAAACGGCCACGCAGACGCCGACCAGTATTTCAGCGTGATCGCCGGACGACCGGCAGAAAAAGCCTATGACTGGATTCTTGCACAGGTCGCTTCCCATTCCACAGTACCTTCCTTTACTTCTTCTAAGAAAAGCGAAGCACCGGAACTGGAACTGAAATGGGATGTAGAAAAAAAGGTCTATACCCTGACGGTCACAGATACCAATAACTTGAAGATCGATCTGGAGGCTTTGAAAGGCAGCGGCGTTTCTGTGACAAGAAACGGAAATGAATACACCTTTACCAGCAGGCAGATGATGATGGACCCGGTGCTGTTTGAATTCCGAAAGAATATCCCGGTGGCAAACGACATGCTGATCTGGGGCAGACCCGGCTACCAGACCATGATGACCGGCGCCAGCGATCCGGTTTCCTTCTTTGTAAAATTCAAAACGGAAACTTACGGTACCGCAAAACTTGTCAAGACCAGTGAGGACGGCATTGTTTCCGGTATCACCTTCCATATCTCCGGTACGGACATTTTGGGAAATGAAGTCAATGAGGAAGTTACGACCGGAGAAAACGGCCAGATTGAAAAGAAGCTCCTGCCGGGAACCTATCTGGTAAAAGAACTTCCGGTGAACCGCTATGTGACCCCTTCCGCACAGTACGTGACCATTGAAAGCGGGCAGACTTCTTCGGTACATTTCAGCAATATTCTGAAGAAATTTCGCGTCCATGTGGTAAAGAGTGATGCTGACACCGGAAATGCTCAGGGGGATGCCACGCTTGCAGGGGCGGCCTATGGGATCTTCCGTGATGGCGAACTGATCGACACTTATACTACCGGACCGGATGGCAGCTTTATGACCCGCTATTATGTATGCGGGGATGGCTGGACGATCCGGGAAATCGAACCGAGCACCGGGTATCTTCTGAATGAAACCATTTATGAAGTGGGTGCATCCCCTTCCCTGTATGAAGTGGAACTCAATACCACAGAAAATCAGGTGACGGAAACGGTTATTTACGGAAGTATCCAGCTTGTCAAGCACACCGATGACCTGGACCCGGATGTGCCTGAGGGCGAAAATACCGACGATCCCAATGCTGGTATCATCGAACGCCCGGAAGCAGGCGCAGTCTTTGAAGTTTACTTAAAGGCAGCCGGGAGCTATGACGCGGCAAAGGAAAGTGAACGTGACCTTCTTACCACGGATGCGGATGGTTTTGCTTCCAGTAAACCGCTTCCTTATGGACATTATACGGTCCATCAGATCGCAGGCGAGGAAGGCAAAGCCTTTGTCCCGGACTTTACGGTATTCATTTCCTCTGACGGAAAGACTTACAGCTATATCCTGAACAACCGCACCATCACAGCCCGTCTGAAAGTTGAAAAATGTGACGCAGAGACCGGAAAGATTATCCCTGTGACCGGAACCGGTTTTCAGATCAAGGATCTTTCCACCGGGGAATTTATCACCCAGACCGTCTACTATCCGAACCCGGAAACACTGGATACCTTCTATGTTTCTGACGAGGGCTGGCTGATGCTGCCGGAGCCTTTGGCCGCCGGGGATTATGAACTTTATGAGGTGGCTGCCCCTTATGGCTATGTGCTTTCCGATCAGCCGGTACCGTTTACCATTGACGGCAGCGAGGCGGTTGTGACGGTCACTCAGTACAATATGCCGCAGAAAGGCCAGCTTACCATCACAAAGACCGGAGAAGTATTTGCTTCTGTCCAGGAAAACGACGGACTGTACCAACCGGTATATGAGGTTGCCGGACTTCCTGGAGCGGTCTATGATGTGATCGCAGATGAAGATATTTATACCGGTGACGGTACCTTGCGGGCAGAAAAAGATACGGTTGTGGAAACACTTACGACCGGCGAGGACGGCACAGCGAAAAGCGGGTCTCTCTATCTTGGCCGTTATCGTCTGGAGGAACGTCAGGCGCCTTCCGGCTGTGTGTTGAATCCTCAACCGGAATATGTGGAACTGACCTATGCGGGTGAGACCGTAGAGGTTACACAGACAGCGGCCGGTCTTTATGACGAACGCCAGAAAGTGGATGTCACACTTTTCAAGGCAATGGAGACCGATGACCTGTTCGGTCTTGGCATGAACGAGGAATATAAGGATATTTCCTTTGGACTTTATGCTTCCGCAGACCTGACGGCGGCAGATGGCAGCGTAATCCCGGCAGGTGGACTTCTGGAAGTGGTCTCTGTTTCGTCTGAGGAATCCGGCGGTTATAGCGCTTCCTTCGCTTCCGACCTGCCTTTTGGCAGCTATTATGTCAAGGAACGCACAACCAACGGCGCCTATATCCTTTCGAATCAGGAATATCCGGTTGTCTTTGAGTATGCTGGTCAGGAAACCGCCCTGGTACAGATCCTTGTCAATGAAGGCGAGGCTGTTTCCAATGAACTTCTCCGTGGGCGTGTAGACGGTGTAAAAGTCGGGGAAAACCCGGAAGGCGGCGAGGATGTCACGCTTGCCGGTGCGCTCATGGGT